>JARLGP010000140.1 GCA_031292735.1 Holophaga sp. | reverse complement strand
GCACGAAGTGATCCTGGACGACAGCGGCCTGGCCCAGTACGACGTGCACACCCTGGATGTGGCCAAGGGCCTCATCGACCGCGGCTTCCATCCGCCCACGATCTACTTCCCGGCCATCGTCCACGGCGCCCTGATGATCGAACCCACCGAAAGCGAGAGCAAGGCGGAGATGGACGAATTCATCTCGGCCATGAAGGAGATCGCCGCACAGGCGGCGGAAGATCCCGAGGCGCTGCACCAGGCGCCAGTGCTGGTGGGCACGCGCCGGCTGGACGAGACCATGGCGGCCCGCAAACCGGTGCTGCGCTGGCAGGGCTGATCCCTGGGACCATCGAACCGGCTGACCGCGAGGAGTTCGGGGAGATCCTGGGCATCCACATCCGACCTGGAACGAAGCCTTCCCGGAAGCGGCGCGGGGGGTCTACGGCCGGGCGCTCAATGCCTGACCGGCCGGGCATGCTATTCTGTGAATGAGGGTGGCATGGAGGATCTTCGATGAAATCTCGAGTCCCCCTATATGCTAGGCTGGCGAACGATATCCGCAACATGATCGAAGCCGATATCCTCAAGGCCGGGGAGCGCCTGCCCTCGTTGCGGGAAATGAGCCGGGCCAAGGGCGTATCGATACCCACCACCATCGAAGCCTACCGGCACCTGGAAGACCAGAACCTGATCCAGGTCCGGCCGCAATCCGGGTACTACGTGGCCAGGCGGGGGCCCCCGCCACCCAGACCGAGCCCAGGCTACCCCACGTCGGTGAAGGTCCAGAACCGGACCGATGTCATCGAAAAGACCTTGGACAGTGAGATTTCCCTGCGCTTCGACGTGGCCATTCCGGATGACATTTTCATTCCGGTCCACCGTCTGAGTCTGATCCTGGCCGGCCTGCTCCGGCGCGACCCGGGCATCCTCGGCCGCAACGCCTCGGCGCCGGGCGACCTCACGCTCAGGAAGCAGATCGCGCGCCGGCTCATCGAGTGGAACTGCGTTGTGGATCCGGAGAAGCTGGTGATCACCAACGGAGGCCTTGAGGCCATCGGCCTGTGCCTGAGGACCTTGACCAGTCCCGGGGATATCGTGGTAGTGGAATCGCCGGCCTACTATGGCTTCCTGAACCTGATCGACTCGTTCGGGCTGAGAGTGCTGGAGATTCCCTGCGATCCGAACGAGGGGATGGTCCTGGGGTGCCTCCAGGAGGCCCTGGCCAACCACCGGGTCAAGGTATGCCTGATGTCTTCCTCCGTTTCCAACCCGCTGGGAGTCACCATGCCAGTGGCCAACAAACGCGAACTGTTGAAATTACTGGAACAGCACGATATTCCCTTGATCGAGGACGCCACCTTCGCCGACCTGCATTACGGTGGGCCTCCGCCGGCAGTCCAGAGTTTCGATCAGCACGGCAACGTCCTGCTTTGCGCTTCCCTGACCAAGACCCTGGCCCCGGGATTCCGGCTGGGGTGGGTGCATCCCGGCAAGTACACCCAGCAGGTCTGCACCCTGAAACGGGTGATCAGCGGCGACCAGTCGGAGATCCTGCAGAAGACCTTGGCCATCTATCTGGAGAACGGCGGCTACGAAAGGCATTTGCGCCGGGCCCGGCAGGAACTGCAGATCCGCATGCGATCGGCGGTGGAGGCAATCCAGGCTTGCTTTCCCCCGGGCACGCGGCTGGCCCGGCCGAGCGGCGGCTTCCTGTTATGGGTGGAGTTGCCGCAGACCATCGATGAGGATTTCCTGCAGGATGCGGCCATCGCCGGCAACCTGGGCGTGGCGCCGGGCAACATATTTTCCGCATTCGGGCAGTTCCAGCGGCACTTCCGGCTCAATGTCGCGCAAGCGGATACCCAGCGCCTGGTTGATTCACTTCATCAATTTGGTGCGCTGGTATCCCGAAACAGCTAAGCCGTTGTGATGGAATAACCCTTCCCGTTTCGCGCGGCCCCGGCATAAGTCCCTTAGATCCCTTGTGACGCATGCATCACAAGGGGGGCCGTAGCGGAAAGACGAGGTCGGCCTCCGTGAGCCTCCGATCGACCTCCTTGGCCAGATCCGTGCAGCCATCGAATGGGTTCTCCCGGGGGCAGGTCAATCGGTATTCAAGGTAGGTCTTGGCTGCTTCCGCAGAGCGAATCTGATCGATTACGACGGCATTCCGGAACCTTTCAGCCGCCGTGCCGCGCGGATGGCCTCAGGTCACGGAATAGATGTCCTTGCGCATGATCTGCATGAAAGGCGCGGCATCACCGATCCGCTGGAACCCGCATTTCTCATAGACCCCGTGGGCGTCGCGGGTCGCCAGCATGATCCTGCGCAAGCCTTTCACTTCGGATGCCTCCAGCAAGGCCTGGGTCATGGCCACGGACAGGCCCCGGCCGCGATGCTCCTCGAGCACGAAGACATCGCAGAGGTAGCCGAAGGTGGCGTGGTCGGTGACCAGCCTGGCGAATCCGACCTGGGCTCCTCCCGCCCGGTAGGCTCCAACGACCAGACTGTTGTTCACCGCCCGCTCGACCACCTCCCGTGGAATTCCGGGGCTCCAGTAGCAGCGGGTCAAGAACCCATGGATGACATCCATCTGAAGCTCAGCCGGGTCCAGGGAAATTCGGTATTCGGCGCATGGATCCATGTTTCAGCTCCAGGAAAAGGGCGCGCGGGGTGACGTATCCCACATTATATTCATTTCCAGCAGACGGAAGGGGCCGCCGCCCATCGTCGGGTTCATGCGCTCCACTGCCGTTTCCGGGATTTGTGATAGCTTCAGGGCATCATGTCCCATTCCTTTGCGGCCGCGGGAGAAAGCCATGGAACTGCGCCATCTTCGCTATTTCATCGCGGTCGCCGAGCATGAAAGTGTGCGCCAGGCCTGTGAACACCTGCACATCACCCAGCCTGCGGTCTCGCGCCAGATCCAGGATCTGGAAGAAGAGCTCGGCTGCCTGCTGTTCCAGCGCTCGCCGCATGGCCTGAAGCTGACCCCGGCCGGCCAGAGCTATCTGCGCGATGCGCGCCAGGCCATGGAACTCCTGGAGGGCGCCGCCCGCAGCGCCCGGCGTCTGTCGGTGGGCCTGCAGGGCCAGATCAGGCTCGGCCTGGTGGAAAACGCCGGCTGGGACGGTCTGGTGCCCCGGACGTTCCGGGCGTTCCAGGCCCAGGCTCCCGAGGTCAAGGTGGAACTGACGGCCCAGAATACCCCCCAGCAGGTGCAGGCGATCGCCGAAGGGACCCTGGATGGGGGCTTCATATACCCGTTCGAGCCACTGCCCGCCGGGTTCGCGGCCATCCCCCTGTTCGATTTCAACGTGGTGCTGGCGGTGCCGCGCGCCTGGAGGATTCCGGACGGGGCGGAACCCATCGAACTCCGCAGCATGGCCGAACGGCCGTTCGTGACCTTTCCCCGGTCGGTCTTCCCGGCCTATCACGACCGGTTGCTGAGCGCCTGCCAGCAATGCGGCGTCAGCCTGAACGTGGTGGAGGAGGGAACCACGGAAACGGCCATCCTGTCGCTGGTCTGTTCCGGCATCGGCGCGGCCATCGTCAATTCCGCCAACCTCGGGCGGCCACCGGCGCAGGTGCGTTTCCTCAAGCTGAAGGACCTGTCGATCCCCATGCCGCTGGTGTTCGCCTACCAGGCGCCTGGCCCCAGCCCCATCCTGGCTCGATTCATCGCGGTTCTGCATTCGACCCGAGGATGATGCCTCGAAGGCATCGGTAGCCGCATGAAACGGTATTTGCACGTATCACTGGGTTGCCCGATCGTTTAAGGCACCGTAAACAACCCATTTCCAGCGGCCATCGGCCCCAGGCGTTCCGCCTGGGGAGGGGCAGGCCATCGCCTAGAAGGAGAAGACCATGAACGCCAGCAAATCGCTGATCAATACCGATATCGACTACGAGCGGGAAGGGTTCCAGGTCGGCCACCTGCGCATTCCGAATTCCCGCGACCGCTCCGCCTATGGCCAGATTCCGGTGCCGGTCGTGGTCCTGAGCCATGGCCGGGGGCCGACCGTGCTCCTGACCGGAGGCAACCACGGCGACGAGTACGAGGGGCCAGTCGCCCTCATGAAGCTGATCCAGCGCATGCCGGAGATGCAGATCAACGGCCGCCTGATCGTCATTCCCGCGCTGAACTTCCCGGCCTTCCTGAACGGATCGCGCACCTCGCCCATCGACGGGGCCAACCTGAACCGGGTGTTTCCCGGGGCCCGCAACGGGAAGATCACCGAGATGATCGCTCATTACGTCGATACCGAACTGTTCCCGCGGGCCGACGTGATCCTGGACCTGCATGCCGGAGGGGCCTCGTTCAACCATCTGCCGACCCTGCTGGCCGCCCTGCCGGGCGATCCGGCCCGCCATGGGGAGTACCTTCGCCTGGTGCAGGCGTTCGCGGCGCCGCGCACCATGATCCTGGACCTGCTGGGCGAGGACCGGACCTACGGCGCGGCGGCGGAACGCCACGGCAAGCTGTTCCTGGGCGGGGAATTCGGCGGCGGTGCGGTCTGCGGCATCGACAGCCTGGCCATCGTGGAAGCCGGCGTGGGCCGGGTCCTGCACGCGCTCGGGGTCACCACCGGTGAAGCGCCCCTCCCGGGGCCCGAAACCCGCCTGATCAAGGTCGAGGGCGAAGGCCATTACCTCTACGCGCCGGCCAGCGGGGTGTTCGAGCCCTGCTTCCTGGTGGGCGAGGAGGTGCGGGCCGGACAGTTGGCCGGGCGCCTGTTCGATCCCCATGCGCCGTGGGAAGCCCCACGGGAGCTGCATTTCCAGAAAGCCGGACTGGCCGTGTGCGTCCGGACCTTCGCCGGGGTCGAGCCGGGCGACTGCATCGCCCTGCTGGCGGCAGACGCGCGATGGCAGTAGTCGAAGTCCCCACCTCGAACCGACCGGAAGGAGCCCACCATGTTCACCGCCAGTCCCGCCATCGAAGCGCGGCAGCCCGCCGCTGAAACTCCGCCTGGTTCCCGACGCTCCTGATCCGGCACTTCGGCCTTGCGGTGAGCAGGGTCGGCACCTTTGCGGGGCCCGCCTACCTGGTGGGCGGAATGGGCGGCGTGGTCAGCGCCAGCTTCCTGGTGCGCAAGGCGACCGATGAACAGGCCCTGGGGAAGGCCATGACCACCGCCGCGTGGGCCGCCGGGGCGCTGGTGCCGGTGGCGGTGCTGGCCCCCCTGGTGCCCAGTTTCACCCTGGCGGTCCTGCTGTATGGGGCGTGTGCCTGGGCCGCGAGCATCGTGATGGCCCTGGCGCCGATCCCCCTGCAGATCGCCATGCCCAACCGCATGCGCGGCCGGTCCCTCGCGCTGCTGGTGTTCTGCACCAATGCCATCGGCGGCGGGTTCGGGCCGTTCGCAGTGGGCTACCTGAACCAGAGGTTCCACGGGCTCCATAACAGCCTGGGGGTCGCCCTGGTCGCGGTCGGCGCCACGGCGGCGCTGGCCAGCGGCCTGCTGTACGGCCTGGCGAGCCGCTTGGCGGCCTCGGACGCCCGCAGGAGGGCGTGACCGGCCCGCGGTTCCTGGAGGGTTCCCAGGGGCGTGGCCAGGTTTCGTCGGCCACGCCCCTTCCGGGAACGATGCCCATGAGGCATCGCTAGATCCAAAATCGGTATTGGAAATCATCCCCAGGAAACGGGACCATTCATGCTAGGCAACCGATCATCCTTTTGGGAATCATGACAGGCGGCCCTTCTTCGGAGCAGGCCCATGGCCAACCAGAACATCACCTTCACCCTCGGCGCCGCAACCATCAGACGGGTGGTGGAAACCTCCTTTTCCTTGCCCCTGGCAACCCTCTTTCCCGGCGGGCTGCCCGCCCCCGAAGGGGGATCCGTCCCGCCGGGGCAGCCGGCGGCCAGCGAGCAGGTCACGCTCAGCGTCCACACCTGGGTGGTCGACTGGCATGGCCGCACGATCCTCATCGATACCGGCATCGGCAACGGCAAGGACCGTCCGTTCAGCGCCCTGTTCCACCAGCTGGACACCCCGTTCCTGGAGCGGCTGGCGGAGATCGGCGTGGTTCCCGACACGGTCGATTATGTCCTGCACACCCACCTGCACACGGACCACGTGGGCTGGAACACGCGATTCCTGGACGGGCGGTGGCGGCCCACCTTCCCCAACGCGAAATACGTTTTCGCCCTGGGCGAGCGGACCTTCTACGACACTCCGGCGGGAGCGGGCCGGCGCATGGTCTTCCAGGACAGCGTGCTGCCGGTCATCGAAGCGGGCCAGGCCATCGTGCTTCCGGAAACCGGAGGCGAAATCGCGGACGGCTTCGTGTTCCGCCCGAGCCCGGGCCACAGCGCCGGGCACATGACCATCGCCCTCCAGGCGGGAGGCCGGGAGGCCCTGTTCACCGGCGACATCCTGCATCATCCCCTCCAGGTCAGCCACCCCGAATGGAATTCCGTCTTCTGCCTCGACCCGGTCCAGGCCCGCGCCTCACGCCGGCGGCT
>JARLGP010000139.1 GCA_031292735.1 Holophaga sp. | reverse complement strand
GGATGCCCACAACTGCCTGGAAGTGGTCATCGTCAGGGGAAAATCCGGAGATGTCCGCCGGATCGCGGATGTGCTCATCGCGGCGAAGGGCGTCAAGCACGGCCAGTTGGCTTGTTCCGCATGCCAGTAGCGCGCCCGGGGCCAGCGGCAAGCGTTGCCGTCCGCATCCGGGAACGCCTGGGATGAACCTGGAGGTGCCCATGAGCCATGGCCGGCTTCTGCATAAGAATCCAGAATCCGTAGCACGAATAGCAGAATAGTGGACATGTAACCTGCAGATCCTAGTTAATTAAGCGTATTTAAAATCCAGCTTTAACAATCTATGTTTTAAGCATTCCTGATAGTTCCTGTCTCAGGGTCGACCAACCACGTCAGATCGAGCGGTGCACTTCACCTGGCGCAGGTGGGCGTGTGCCGTCCGTCTGAGCGTTTCATCTTCACTTCTCATAGGGAGGACCTATGCTTCTTACTCCAAGGGAGCTTGAAAAACTCACCATCTTGAACATGGCCGAAGTGGCCCTCAAGCGGAAGGCGCGGGGCTTGAAACTCAACTTCCCGGAAGCCGTCTCGGTGATCTCGGCCGCCGCCATGGAAAGCGCCCGTGACGGGAAGAGCCTCGAACAGGTCATGGCCTCGTCCATGAAAGTTCTGACCAAGAAAGACGTCATGGACGGCGTCGCCGATCTGATCCCCTTCGTTCAGGTCGAGGCAGTGTTCACGGACGGCAGCCGGCTCATCACCGTCCACACCCCGATCCAGTAACTCACTTGAGAACTAAAGGAGAAACCTATGTCTAGCACTAATGTCAAGGAAAGCGGTGTTGGTCTCGGCGGCATCGTGGCTGGAGAGGGCGACATTGAGATCAACGCCGGTCGTCCGGTCACGACCCTCAAAGTGCGCAACACGGGCGACCGCCCGGTCCAGGTCGGTTCGCATTTCCATTTCTTCGAAGTGAACCGGGCGCTCCAGTTCGATCGCGCCAAGGCCTTCGGTCAGCGCCTCAACATCCCCGCGACAACCGGCATCCGCTTCGAGCCCGGCGAAGAGCATGAGGTCCATCTGGTTCCCTTCGGCGGCAAGCAGTGCGTATACGGGTTCAACAACCTGGTGGACAACTGGGTCGGCGGCGGGCGCTACCAGCCGGTCAAGACCGGGAGCCTGGAAAAGGCTGCCCTGTTCGACTTCAAGGGCGCCGCCAGATAGAAACCGGATTCCAAGGGATATCGATTCTTCGTTAAGGGGGTAAAACTTATGGCCAAAATCACGCGTTTGGAATATTCGAGTCTCTATGGCCCGACCGTGGGGGACAAGCTCCGGCTGGGCGACACCGACCTGTTCGTCGAGATCGAGAAGGATCTTCGGACCTACGGGGACGAGTCGGTGTGCGGCGGCGGCAAGACGCTCCGCGACGGCATGGGCCTCGACAACCGCATCACCAGTTCGGGCGGTGCGCTCGACCTGGCGATCACCAATGTGACCATCATCGACGCCGTGCAGGGTGTGGTGAAGGCGGACGTCGGGTTGAAGGACGGCAAGATTGTCGCCATCGGCAAATGCGGCAATCCGAACACCATGGATGGAGTCACCCCGGGCCTGGTGGTGGGCCCGGCCACCGACGTCATCTCGGCGGAACAACTGATCCTGACGGCGGGCGGCATCGATACCCACATCCATGCCCTGTGCCCGCAGCAATGCGAACATGCCCTGGCCAACGGCGTGACCACCTTCTTCGGCGGCGGCATGGGCCCCACCGACGGCACCAACGGCACCACCATCACCTCCGGGCCCTGGAACATCGAGAAGATGCTGCGCTCCTTCGACGGCCTGCCGGTGAACATCGGGCTCCTGGGCAAGGGCCACGCCCAGACCCCGGCTCCCCTCGTGGAGCAGGTCGCGGCCGGAGCCGCCGGATTCAAGATCCACGAGGATTGGGGCACCACGCCCTCGGCGCTGCGCACGACCCTGCGCGTGGCCGACGAATTTGATGTCCAGGTCGCCATCCACACCGACACCCTCAATGAGGCCGGCTTCGTGGAAGACACCATCGCCGCCCTGGAAGGCCGCACGGTCCACACCTTCCACACGGAAGGCGCCGGCGGTGGCCATGCCCCGGACATCATCAAGCTGGCCGGGCAGATGAACGTCCTGCCCAGTTCCACCAATCCGACCCTGCCCATGGGCATCAACACCCAGGGCGAGCTGTTCGACATGATCATGGTCTGCCACAACCTCAATCCGTCGGTGCCTTCGGACGTCGCCTTCGCGGAAAGCCGGGTGCGTTCCGAGACCATCGCGGCCGAGAACGTGCTGCATGATCTGGGCGCCATCGCCATGTTCTCCAGCGACTCCCAGGCCATGGGCCGGGTCGGTGAGAACTGGCTGCGGGCCATTCAGGCCGCCGACTCCATGAAGAAGGGCCGGGGCAAGCTGAAGGAGGACTCCGCCGACAACGACAACTTCCGGGTCCTGCGCTACGTGGCCAAGGTCACCATCAACCCGGCCATCACCCAGGGCATCAGCCACGTGCTGGGTTCCGTCGAGCCCGGCAAGATGGCCGACCTGGTCCTCTGGGATCCCAAGTTCTTTGGCGCCAAGCCCAAGATGGTCATCAAAGGCGGCGTGATCAGCTATTCGGCCATGGGCGACCCCAACGCCTCTCTGCCCACCTGCCAGCCGATCATCTATCGTCCCATGTTCGGCGGCTTCGGCTCCGCCCTGCCCGAGACCTGCGTGTCCTTCGTCTCGCAGTTGGCCATGGACAAGAACATCAAGGAGAAGTACGGCCTGCAGCGCAGGGTCATGGCGGTCAAGAACACCCGCTCCATCTGCAAGCGCGACATGGTCCGCAACAGCTATCTCCCGCACATCGAGGTCAACCCCGAGACCTTCGCCGTGACCGTCGACGGGGTCCACCTGACCGTTCCGGCCATGCATAACATCTCTCTCAACCAGCTCTATTTCTTCAGCTGACGCGGGCCCTTGGCTAGAGCATGCGCATCAGTGCGGTGAACGTCCGGGAGGCGCCACCTCATGCGACCACGCAGGGGGTGGGGTTTCCCGGGCTTCTCGACAATTTCCGGAGTGGCTATGGTCATCATCGAATCTGTACTTGGCAATGTGAACGACAGGGAATGGAGTGCCAGGGTGGCCCGGGCGGAGCTCGACAACCTCGTGCTCAATCAATGGGACGCCCAGAAGAACCGGTTCCGCAAAACCACCGAGACCGGGATAGAGCTGGCCGTCTCGCTTGAGCGGAACACCTTCCTCCGGAACGGGGACATCCTCACCTGGAACGAGGCCACCGGAAAGATGGTGGTCGCGAAGGTCTCCATGAGCGACGTGATGGTCATCCATCTCGAGGCGCTCGCCGCCAAGGCTCCGGACGTGATGGTCCGGACCTGCGTGGAGCTTGGCCACGCCCTGGGCAACCAGCACTGGCCGGCCGTGGTGAAGGGCGATCACGTGTACGTTCCGCTCACGGTCGACCGCGCCGTGATGTCGTCGGTGATGAAGACCCACGCCTTCCAGGACGTGACCTGCGAGTTCCAGCCGGCCTCGGAGGTCATTCCCTACCTGTCTCCCCATGAGTCGAGGCGGCTGTTCGGCGGCACCGAACAACAGTCGCATTCCCATCCCGGCATCCCCACCGGCAGCAACGAGCACGGGGCGGGTGAGCATGGCCACACCCACGGCGGGCACGAGGGGGCCGATGGTCATGTCCATTCCCACTGAAATGTCCACGGAAGCCTCCATGCGCATGGCCTGCTCCATGCGGGACTGGATCCGCGTGCTTCAGTTCGGGGATTCGACCCTGCCGACCGGAGCTTTCTCTTTTTCCCATGGGCTGGAGTCGGCCATCGAGTGGGGGCTGGTCCATGACGCCAGCACCCTGCGCGACTTCGTCCGGACTTCCATCGAGCAGTCCGCGGCCTGCGACGGCGTGGCTCTGCTGATCGCCCATGAAGCGGCGTCTGCCGGATGGCTGGACAAGGTGGCCACCGCCGACCAGTGCGTGTTCAATCGCAAGCTCAACGAAGAGATGCGGTTGATGACGGTCCGCACCGGCAAGAAGCTCATGGCGATGGCCGGGCGGGTGGTGCCGGAGACGCCTCTGCTGAGCTCCTGGCTGGGACGGGTCACCGCGGAAGCCACCCCCGGAACCTATCCCGTCTGCCTCGCCGTGGTGTTCGCCGCTCTGCGGCTGCCGGCCCAAAGCTGCTTCATCGTGCAGGAGTACTCGGTGGCCATGGCCATCCTGAGCGCCGCGCTGCGGCTGATGCGGGTCGACCACTTCGATACCCAGGGCATCTTGTTCCAGGTCAACGGCGAGATCGAGTCGGCCTATGCCCAGGCGGCCCAGAAAGGCCTGGAGGATATGGCGACCTATGCGCCTGCCATTGACGTTCTGGCGGCGACGCATGTGAAAGCGCACGTCCGTCTTTTCATGAGTTGATTCATCAGCAAGCAAACAGGGAGATGGTACCGTGAAAAAAATTACACGCATCGGAGTTGGCGGGCCGGTCGGCTCCGGCAAGACCGCCATTATTGAGGCATTGACTCCACTCCTGATGAAGATGGGGGTGATGATCGTCATCGTCACCAATGACATCGTGACCACCGAGGATGCCAAGCATGTGCAGAGGACCCTCAAGGGGGTCCTGGTGGAAGACCGCGTGATCGGGGTGGAAACGGGCGCCTGCCCGCACACGGCCGTGCGCGAAGACCCGAGCATGAACCTGGCGGCGGTGGAGGACATGGAGGCGCGGTTCCCGGACACCGATCTGGTGCTGATCGAGAGCGGCGGCGACAACCTCACCTTGACCTTCAGTCCGGCCCTGGTGGATTTCTTCATCTACGTGATCGATGTGGCCGCCGGCGACAAGATCCCGCGCAAGGACGGTCCGGGCATCAGCCGGTCGGACATCCTGGTGATCAACAAGATCGATCTCGCCCCTTACGTGGGCGCCAGCCTGGAGGTCATGGACCACGACTCGAAATTGATGCGTGGAGATAAGCCATACATTTTCACCAATTGCAAGACCGGAACCGGGATCCAGGAGCTGGCGGAGATGATCCGGCGGGACATCCTGTTCGATCTGCCCGCCGACACCCGGTGCTGATCGCGGCAACCACCTTGAGGAAGGCAGCGCATGGATACGGTATTGAATGGCGTGAGGCCGCAGGCATCGGGGGACAGCGCCGCTCCGGCGCCTGATGGGGAGGGTCCGGCCCAGGCCCTGTCGCCCGCTTCGGATTGGGATCCCTGCTCCGCGACCTGGGACCGGGCCCAGTCCCTCGGAACCCGGGCGCCGGAACTGGCTCCGTACCAGGACGAGCCGGCCCAGATGGCGAGCGGCAGCGTGGGCAAGAATGGCTTCCTGCGGCTGGGTTTCGCCCGTCGCGGACTGAAGACGGGAATGGTGGAGGTGGAGCGCCGGGCGCCACTCCTGGTGCAGCGGGCCATCTACTGGGACCAGGGCCTGCCCGACATGGCCTGCGTCTACCTCATCACCACGTCCGGCGGCATCCTGCAGGGCGATCGCTACTCGCTGGAGATCGACGTGGGGGCCGGGGCCCGGGCCCACATCACCACCCAGGGCGCCACCAAGATCCAGTCCATGGACGCCAACTACGCGGTCCAGGCGCAGACCATCCGGCTTCATGACGATGCCTACCTGGAGTACCTGCCCGAACCGATCATTCCCTTCCGCGGCTCCCGGTTCATCAACGACACCCGGATCGTGCGGGACCCGGGGGCCAGCCTGCTGTACTCCGAGATCCTGGTCCCGGGCCGGCGCTACCACCGCCAGGACGAGTGCTTTGGCTTCGATGTCTACTCCTCGGGGATCCGGGCTTTCGATCCGGCAGGCGGGGAAACCTTTTGCGAGAAATACATCCTTGAACCGAAAAAGAGGTCCATCCGGCAGCTGGGGGTGATGGGTGCATTCGATATCTATGCCAATGTGCTGCTGCTGACGCCAAGGGACAAAGCGGATGAGGTGTTTGCCCAAGCGGGTGCCGGATTCAGGATCGGGGCGGATTTGGCTTACGGGGCCAGCCGGTTGCCGAACGACGCGGGGCTTGTGTTCAAGGTCCTGGGCCATGAAGTCCAGCCGGTGAAGGAGAAGATTCGGGAATTCTGGACAACTGCTCGAAGCGTGGTCACAGGGGCCGCAGTTCCTCCGCCTTTCCTGTGGCGCTAGAGCCTTTCAACTAAAGGAGAACACCATGGAAGAAACGATGAATCAGCCAACGACAAATCCTTGGCGAAGCGCGACAGAAAGGTCCTGGGTGCTGGAATACATCGATGTCACCTTGCGGGGATCGGGTCAGGTCATTTTCATGGACAACCCGCTCACCGGGCTCCTGAATTTCATCGCCATCTTCTGGGGCGCCATCGCCGCGGGGATGCCCCAGGTGGGGATCGGGGCGGTCGTGGGCACTTTCCTGGCCACGGCGACGGCCTATGCGGTCGGCGTGGACCGGAACAACTTGAAGATGGGCCTCTACGGCTTCAACGGCGTGCTGGTCGGCGCCGGCCTCCCGACCTTCCTGGCGGCGAACGCCACCATGTGGGTTTTCCTGGTGATCGGCTCGATCGCGAGCACGATCCTCATGCTGGCCATGGCCAATGTCCTGGCCAAGTGGAACTGCCCGGCCGGAACGTTCCCGTTCTGCGTGACCACCTGGTTCATCATGCTCGCGGCCTATGCTTTCCCCCATCTGGTCATCACCGGCCTGCCGCATGCCGCCCTGGCCCATGTGGCATCCACGGTGCCAGCCGTCTTCGGCCCCTTCGAATTCATCCGGGCCTCCCTGACCAGTGTCTCCCAGGTTTGGTTCATCAATAACCCCACCGCGGCCATCATCTTCCTGTTCGCGCTGGTGATCGAATCGCGCTGGTGCGCGGCGCTGGCTTTCCTCGGCGGTGCCGTGGCAGTGGCCTGTGCCATCCTGTTTGGCGCCGACAGCGGCGCCATCGCCAACGGCCTTTGGGGCTTCAGCGCGGTGCTCACCGCCCCGGCCATCGGTTGCATTTTCATGAAGCCGACCCCCAAGGGGATGCTGTACTGCCTCCTTGCCGTAGTGTTCACCGTCATCATCCAGGCCGCCCTCAATGTCGCCTGCGGCGCCCATGGAATTCCCACCTTCACCACACCCTTCAACTGGGCGATGTACATCTTCGTGCTGGCCAACCGGAATTTCGAGAAGAAGGCCAAGGCCCTCTAGATGCCGCTACCGGACTGGCTCCTGTCCGACCAGCGCTACGTTCCGCGCAGCGACAGGGAAGCTTTCCTCGACCGGAGCATCCTCTCCTTCCTTGGCGTGCTCGCCATGGCCCGCCCCCGGAACGGGAAGGAGAGGGACGAAGGCCGGATGGACCCCGTGGTGAAAGTGGTCTCCGTGTTCATCATGCTCCTGCTGGTTTCCCTGACCAGGAGCATGGTCTTCCTGGCCCTGGCCGGGTGTGGGCTCCTGGTCGTGCTTGCCTTGCAGCCCGGCGGCTGCATCGCCGCCGTGCTCAAGACCAGCTTGCTGGTCGGGGCCTTCACCGGACTCGTCCTGCTGCCCTCGATCTTCATCGGGAACGGCTCGAACCTGAGCCTGATCATGGCCAAGGTTATGGTTTCGGTGGCCTCGGTGAAGCTGGTCTCGGCGACTCTGGAATGGGCCTCCATTTCCGGGGCCTTCAAGCGCCTGGGCGCCCCCGATCTGTTCATCCTGGTGCTGGACATCACGCTCAAATACATCTCGCTCCTGGGTGAGTTCGCCCTGTCCATGCTCTTTGCGCTCAAACTTCGTTCCGTGGGCAAGAATTCCACCCAGACGGCCTCCCTGTCGGCGATCGCCGGAACCATGTTCCTCACGTCCAAGGAGATGGCTGAAGAGATGTATGCCGCCATGGAATGCCGGGGCTTTACCGGAACCTATCGCGCGGCGGGCAAGCTCAAGGTGCGGGCCGGCGATCTGGCGCTGGGTTCCGCCGTGGCCGTCCTGGTCGTCGCCTTCTTCTTTGTGCGGACTTGAGTGTCCCACCTGGCCGCCCGTGGTGCAGAGAGCCCTTTGCTGGTTTCCACCACCGGCCTCAACTGTGTCTATTCCTTTCATTCCTTGCCATAGGAGAAATCCATGCTTCCCCAGATCAATACCGGCAACACCGGATTCATGATCCTGTGCACCAGCCTGGTCATGCTCATGACTCCCGGTCTGGCCTTCTTCTACGGTGGCCTGGTGAGCCGGAAGAACGTGCTGGGCGTCATGATCCAGAGTTTCGTGTCCATGGGCTGGACCACCGTGCTCTGGTTCCTGTTCGGCTATTCCATGTGCTTCGGCCCCACCCTGGGCGGCATCATCGGCAATCCGCTCACCCACGCCTGCCTCAGGGGCATCAACCTGCACAGCCTCTACCAGGGCAACGCCGCCCTGGGCATCCCCACCTTCGTGCACGTGGCCTACCAGATG
>JARLGP010000022.1 GCA_031292735.1 Holophaga sp. | reverse complement strand
GGCACCTGCGGGGGCTCCAGAGACTGGGCCTGAATGTCCAAATCACGCCGGTTCCGTCAAATGCTTAAACCACACTATTTCTACATTTCGTTTAGGCTTTCATAGCAGGCATGACGGCTACATATTTTGATTGAGCCCGCAGAGCAGTTGGATGAGATTTGGCTGAGAATTAGATTCATGGAACATGATGTCGAAGTAAAACATCCCCCGGCAGAGCCGGGGGCTTTAAAATTGACATAGGTAGGCCCTCGCGGGCTTTCCCTGTCACACCACCGTGCGTACGGGTCCGTACACGGCGGTTCGAGCGGATTAAGTGGTCGCACGAATGACCAAGGCGGGGAGGCCGAGCCTCTTGAAGGTATCGTTGCCCAGGGCAATCGCCAAGGCTGGACTGTTGCTCAGCCGCCATGGGCCGTGGGGGCTTCCCGCCGTTTTCGCGGCGAGATTCTTGCCCACACCCCTGGTAGTGAGTTCCTTGAACCGGATCCGCCCGCGCTTCCATTGCTTCCACAGGAAGCAGCGGAGGCGCCTGCGCAGCCAGCCCTCCAGTGCCGACAATGTCGATGGCGTCTCGCAGAAGCCGAAGTATCCCAGCCACCCATTCAGGTAGCGACGGAGATCCCCGACCATCCGGTCGATGCCTACACCCCGCGAACGCCGCGTAAGCTCCCGGATTTTCGCCTTGAAACGGAGGACGGACTTGGGCGCGATGCGCCTCTTGACCTTCTCCCCATTCGTGAAGCTGAATCCAAGGAACTTCCGGTCCATCGGACGCGCCACTGCGCTTTTGGACTCGTTGACCTTCAGCTTGAGCTTTCCGGCGAGGAAGGCCGTCAGGCTTTCCAGCACCCGCAGGCCGGCTCGTTCGCTACGGACGTATACGTTACTGTCGTCCGCATATCTCACGAATCGGTGCCCGCGTTGCTCCAACTCCCGGTCCAGGTCGTCCAGCAGCAGGTTACTCAGGAGAGGAGAGAGTGGGCCGCCTTGTGGCGTACCCTCGTCGGTTGGTCCGACTAGGCCGTTTTCCATGACACCCGCTTCCAGGAACCCCCGGATCAGCTTGAGCAGGCGCTTGTCGCTGATCCGTTTGGCCACCCGGCCCATCAGGAGGTCGTGGTTCACGCGGTCAAAGAACTTCTCCAGGTCGAGATCCACAACCCAGCGGAATCCCTCCTGGATATAGCTCTGCGCTTTCGCCACTGCCTGATGCGCCGAACGGCCCGGCCTGAAACCGAAGCTGTTCACGGAAAAGGTCGGGTCCCATCGGGGCTGGAGCACCTGAAGCACCGCCTGCTGGATGAGCCGATCCACGGCGGAAGGGATTCCGAGTTTTCTCGTTCCCCCATCCGGCTTGGGTATCTCGACCCGTCTCACAGGTTGCGGCTTGTATGTGCCCGCCACCAGTTCCTCCCTGATGCGCGGCCAGTTCTCACGGAGGAAGTCCGGCAACTGCTGGACGGTCAGACCATCCGCGCCTGGTGATCCCCCGTTGGCCTTCACGCGCTTCAATGCCTTGAAAAGGTTGTCTCGGTTGATAACCTCCTCGATCAATCGCGTTTCCACCGAGCTTTCGGTGGGGGACTTCGCCGACTTGGTTTCGGTCCCTTGGCGCACGGGTTCCGGACCTTCAGCCCCTCCCACCGGATCCAAGGCCAGGATTTCCTGGATTTTCAGCCGCTTAGCCACGCCGAGTCATCCCTCCTACTTGCCAATTCCACTCGTTCGGGCCTTCCGGGTCGCCCCGTACTATGCCCTCTGCTGACTTCTGCCCACCGGTCAGGAGGCCTCGCGACCCCCTCAGTCCTCGATTCCGGGGACGATGAGCAGATCTCCCGGGGTAAGCCCTGCAGCCTTCGGCGCACAACCGCTGGATTTACACTCCTGACCCTTGATGGATATGGACTTTACGGTCGTTTGCCCGCTCGTCCGATCAGATATGCCTTGTATCCAGTTTCTGTTCGTCGGCTCGCGCCTTTGCTCCACGCTTCTTTCAGACAGGCCCTCACGGAACTGCCCTTGCGCTTCGCTATCCTTCACCTCCATCAGGTTGGACGAGGGACTTGCACCCTCGAAGCTGCCGGACATGCCCGGCACACAAACCCAAGGGCACCAGTGCCCTCGGGCCAGCTTGGACCTTGGATTCGGCAGGAGCCTAGTCCGCCCGGACGAACAGGCCCCACAGGGTGTGGATCAGGGACAGCACGGCGATGACCACGGACAGGATATCGAGGCCCAGTGCCGAAGAAAGGGCGCCTAGGGGATGGAACATGAGGACCTCCTGGCGCTACCCGCCAAGGCGGGCCAGCAGCCGGATCAGGCAAAGCATGAACGTGGCGACGGCGCCGAGCTCCGGTCCGCCCTGGGAAATCAGCGCATTCATAGACAATGGTTCCGACACCATGGGGCCTCCGGTCGGTTCGGGAATGTTGCCTGGTTCGATGCCCGCCGGCGACCATTCCTTCCCGTTTTTCTGCGCCAGCCCGAACTTTTGCCGCCGTTCCCGGCCGCCAGCCATGCTAGAAGCAGATCATGCGTTTCGACGTGCTGACCCTTTTCCCCGAACTGTTCGACGCCGCGCGGGTGGGCGTCACCGGCCGCGCCTTCCGGGAACTGGGGCACGAACTGGCCGCCCTGAACTACCGGGCCTTCGCGGGCAACCCGTTCGGCCACGTGGACGCCCCGCCCTTCGGCGGGGGCCCCGGCATGGTGCTGCGCCCGGAGGTGCTCCGGGACGCCCTGGCCGCCCTGCCCCGCACGGGCCGCCACCGGGTGATCCACTTCTCCCCCGCGGCGCCGCCCCTGGATCACGCCAAGGTGCTGGAGCTGGCCGCCCTGGACCAGCTGGTCCTGGTCTGCAGCCGCTTCGAGGGGGTGGATCAGCGGGCGGTGCAGTGCTACGTGGACGAGGAACTGAGCGTGGGCGAGGCGGTGCTGTCCGGCGGGGAGCTGCCGGCCCTGTGCCTCATCGATGCGGTCTGCCGCTGGCTGCCCGGGGTGCTGGGCAACGAGGCCTCGGCCCAGGCCGACAGCTTTGCCACCGGGCTGCTGGACCATCCGCACTTCACCCGCCCCGCCCAGTTCGAGGGCCTGGACGCGCCGGCCGTGCTGCTGGGCGGCAACCACGAGGCCATCCGCCTCTGGCGGCTGCGCGAGGCCATGGACCGGACCCGGCGCCTGCGCCCCGCCCTGTGGGCGACCTTCCTGGCCGAGCGCCTGGCAGGACTGCCCCGGCCCGACCAGTGGTGTGCCTGGCAGGTGGCCCATCCCGAGGATCGGGACCGGCCCAAACCGCGCGGCTGGAAGGGCTGGAAGGCCTGAAAGCCGAGAAATCCGCTTTCCTTTGGCCCGGATCACGATAAACTGGACGGCCCGCGTTGCGGGTTCGGGTGGCATGTCCCGCCGTTGTTGGTGACCGGACCGCTGTCCCCATCAGGAGACCCCATGGCTAACATCATCGACCGCCTCGAAGCAGGCATGCTGCGTCCCGATCTGCCCAAGATCGCCCCCGGCGACACCGTGAAAGTCCACGTGAAGGTCAAGGAAGGCGAGAAAGAGCGCATCCAGGTCTACCAGGGCGTGGTCATCGGCATCAAGGGCGGGGGCATGCGCACCTCGTTCACCGTGCGCAAGATCAGCGTCGGCGTCGGCGTGGAGCGGATCTTCCCCCTGCACAGCCCCTCCATCGACCACCTGGAAGTGCTTCGCAGCGGCAAGGTCCGCCGTGCCAAGCTCTACTTCCTGCGCGAGAAGCTGGGCAAGGCCGGCCGCCTCAAGGAGCGCCGCCGCCCGGACGTCGTCGCCGAGTAGGCGCGCCCCGCAGCTTCGCCTGGATGCCCGGCCCCTGCGGCCGGGCATTTTTGCCGTTGCCTCCCGGTCGTCCGGCTTGTCCCGCCACCTGTGGTACGCTTTCAGCCCTGTCCAGGAGGTCCCCATGCACCGCAGCTGCAGCCTGACCGCGAGCGCCCGACGCCGATGAGCGGACCGGGCGACCCGAGCGGCCAGGCGTTTTTCCCCGGCGACGCGCGGACCCCGGAACCCCGGGTCCTGCTCGTGGATGACGACGCGTACATGCGCCGGCTCATGAGCGCGCGCCTGGCCCACCTGGGGGCGCAGGTGGAGACCGCGCCCGGCGCCCCGGCCGCCCTGTCCTTCCTGGAAAGCCACCGCCCGGACCTCATCGTCCTGGACGCGGTGATGCCGGGCATGGACGGCTTCGATCTGTGCCGCCGGCTCAAGGGCGACCCACTGCTGCAGTCCATCCCGGTGGTCATCCTCACCGCCGTGGCCCGGGATCTGCGCCAGCGCAGCCTGGCCGCGGGCGCCGACGACTACCTGTCCAAGCTGGATCAGGATGTGCTGTTCCGGCTGAGGTTCCGGCTGGCATACCGGCTCGCCCTGCGGCTGGCCGGCGGTGCGGACGACCCCCCGGTCACCGCGCCGGCGACCCTGCTGGCGGTTTCCGCCTCCCGGGCGGTCCCGGCCCAGCTGGGCACCCACCTGCTTCCGGTGGCGGTGCAGGTGGACGAGGCCGCGACCCTGGACGAGGCCCTGGCCCGGCTGCAGGGCTGGAAGCCCGATCTGCTGGCCCTGGATCTGGCCCTGGGCCCCGACCACCTGGACGGCTGGCTGGCCCAGCTCCGCAGCCTGCCCCACGGCGCCGATCTGCCCGTCCTGGCCCTGGCCACCAAGGGCGAGGAACCCTGGCTGGCCGGGCTGGAACCGCTCATCCAGGACCGCCTCCTCAAGCCCCTGGACGGCCATGAAAGCCGGCACCGGGTCCGCCACCTGCTCCGGGTGGCCCGGGTCCAAGAAGCCTGTTGACGGCCAGGACCGTTCCGGTTCCGCTACACTCAGGGGATGCCCAAACGCCCCTTCCGCACCATCACTCCCCAGGGCACCGAGATCCTGGTGGAACCGCTCCCCCATGTGCGCAGCTGCTCCGTGGGCTTCTGGGTGAAGCGCGGCTCCTGCGCCGAGACGGCCACGGAGGAGGGCCTGGCCCACTTCATCGAGCACACCGTGTTCAAGGGCACCGAGCGCTACCCCGGCCCCCAGGCCATGGCCGAGGCCACAGATCGGCTGGGCGGCAATGTCGATGCCTTCACCGGCAAGGAGACCGCCTGTTTCTACGGCAAGGTGCTGCGCGAGCAGCTGCCCGCCCTGGTGGATCTGCTGGGCGAACTGGTCAGCACGCCGCGCTTCGATGCGGAAGAGCTGTCCCGGGAGCGGCAGGTGATCCTGGAGGAGATCAGCCAGAGCGAAGACCAGCCTGACGACTGGGTGAACGAGCTGTTCTACGCCAACTTCTGGCCCGGAGGTTCCCTGGCCCACCCCATCCTGGGCACCCGGGAGCAGGTGTCGGGCTACGGCCCCGAGCAGGCCCGGACCTTCTTCCAGAAGACCTACCGGGCCCCCAATCTGCTGGTGAGCGCCGCCGGGGACATCCATCCCGAGGCCTTCCTGGAGCTGCTCCAGCCGATCCTGGACCGCCTCCCCGCCGGCCTGGAGCCCGGGACCGCCCGGCCCCCCGTCCCCAACCAGACCCGCCCCTTCCTGCTGAACACGCCGCGCAAGGAACTGCAGCAGGCCAGCCTGGCCATGGGCTTCCCGGCCTTCCCGCACCAGCACCCGGACCGGGCCGCGGTCAATCTGCTGGGCTACGTGCTGGGTGGCGGCATGTCCTCGAGGCTGTTCATGGAGCTGCGGGAGAAGCACGCCATGTGCTACCAGGTGGGAAGCTACCTTAGCCAGTACCAGGACACCGGGGCCCTGCAGATCGCCGCCAGCTGCGCCCCGGAGCGGGCCCAGGAGCTGGTTCGGCGCACCATGGCCGAATGCGCCCGGGTGCGCAGCGCCGGCGTCACCCGGGACGAGCTGGACCGGGCCAAGCTGCAGCTGCGCACCAGCCTGGTGCTCAACCAGGAATCCACCAGCAGCCGCATGTTCGCCCTGGCCCACCAGGCCATCCACATGGACCAGCTGCGCAGCCTGGACCAGCAGATCCAGGAGATCGACCGGGTGGATCTGGACCAGGTGCACCGGGTCGCCCAGACCGTGCTGGCGCCCGAGCAGTTCGGGATATCCGCCCTGGGCACCGGCCGCGCCACCGGGATCCGGCCCCGGGACCTGGTGGACCCGGCCTGAGCGCCGCTCCGCCTGCTTTACCGCTTCACCCCCCACCGCCACCGTATTTTCCAGGAGGTTCCATGACCCTTCGCCGAACCCTGCTCGCCGCGGCCTTCCTGAGCGCCGGGCTGTGGGCGGCCAAGCCGCCCCTGCCGTCCTTCATCACCACGCCCAGCGGCCTGCAGTACGTGGACATGCGGCCCGGCCAGGGCCGGACGCCGCAGACCGGCCAGCTCTGTTCGGTGCTCTACCGCGGCTGGCTGTACAACGACAACCAGCGGGGCAAGCTGTTCGACGCCGCCCAAAATCCCCGCAAGCCGTTCCAGTTCCGGGTGGGCCAGGGCCAGGTGATCCCCGGCTGGGACGAAGGCGTGAAGACCATGAAGGTGGGCAGCATGCGGGTGCTGATCATCCCCCCGGCCCTGGGCTACGGCGACCAGGGGGCCGGGGACGCCGTCCCGCCCGGGGCCACGCTGCTGTTCGAAGTGCAGCTGCTGGCCGTGAAGTAGGGCGTCCGTCCTCAAATCAGTGACTTTTCAGGCCAACCGGCCCAGACTTTGGGGAACATGTCCCCGATCGAACCGCTCAATCCCGATGCCGCCAGCCCTCTCTACCTGCAGCTGCAGAGGTCGCTGCGCATGCTCATCCAGAACAGCGAATGGCACCCGGGCATGCGGCTGCCGGCGGTGCCGGAACTGGCCCAGCGCTTCCAGGTGCACCGGCTCACGGTGCTCAAGGCCCTGGCCGGACTCAAGCGCACCGGCTGGGTGCAGACGGTCACCGGCCGGGGCAGCTTCGTGGCCGACCACCTGCCGGAGGCTCCGGCCCTGCGCGATCCGGAAAGCTTCCCGTTCCAGGGCACGGCCCTGAGGGTGCAGGACGACCAGCTGGGCCCCTGGCTGGGGGAGACCCTGGGCCAGGCGCAGAACCGGAAGCTGCTGAGCTTCTCGGCCAATTTCCCGCCCGCCGACCTGCTTCCGGGGGAGGCCTTGCGCCGCTGGCACGTGCAGACCATGAAGGAGATGGGGGCCGAGTCCTGGGCCTATGCGCCGCCCGCTGGCCTTCCAGCCTACCTGGACGCCATCGCCCGCTGGCTGGCGGCCGAGGGCGAACCCATCCCTCCGGGCTGGGGGGTGCGCGCGGTGCCCGGGGCCCAGGCCGGACTCGCCCTGGTGCTGGAGTCCCTGACCGTCCCCGGCGACCGGGTGGGGGTGGAAAGCCCCGGCTACGTGGGCGCCCTGGCCCTGATCCAGACCCTGGGCCGGCAGGCGGTGCCGGTGCCGGTGGACCGCAACGGCATGAACACCGAGCGGCTGGCCTCCATCCTGCAGAAGGGCGACGTGAAGCTGCTGCTCACCGTGCCCACCTTCCACAACCCCACCGGCATCACCTTCAGCCGCACCCGCCGGGAGAAGATCCTGGCCCTCACCCGCACCTACGGGGTGCCGGTGGTGGAGGACGACACGTACGGCGACCTGCGCTTCATCGGCACCCGGATCCCGGCCTGCCGCAGCCTGCCCAACGCCGAGCACGTGATCCAGCTGGGCAGCTTCTCCAAGTCCCTGGCCGCCGGCCTGCGCCTGGGCTACCTGATCGCCCCGGAGCGGATGCTGGACCGGCTCAGCCCGGTGGCGGAGGTGCACAGCATCGCGGTGCCGACCCTGTCCCAGGGAGTGGTGGCCCACCTGCTGGACTCCGGCGGCTTCAAGCGGCACCTGTCGCGCCTGCGCAAGGCCCTGCGCGAGCGCCGGGACGCCATGCTGGAGGCCATCCAGGCCAGCTTCCCGCGCGAAGCGGAGGTGACCGAGCCCAAGGGCGGCATGCACCTGTGGGTGATGCTGCCCGAGGACTTTTCCGCGCTGGAGCTGCACCGCACCGCCATCGAGCATGGCCTGGGCATCGCCCCGGGCCCCCTGTTCTTCCCGGACGGCAGGGGGACCAACTGTCTCCGGCTCAATTTTTCCACCCATGAGCCTCAAGTCACACGCGAGGCCATCGCGCGCCTGGGCGGCCTGCTGCATGCCCATGCCAACGCCGCCACCTGAAGGAGAACCCGTGAGTCCACTCACCACCCCCGCCGCCCGGCTCGACATCCAGCTGGCCACCGTGCCCATCACCGCCGAAGAGCGGACCCGGCGCATGCAGGGTCTCGGCTTCGGCAAGGTCTTCACCGAATACATGGTGGTCATCCCCTATACCGAAGCCGCGGGCTGGGGCCGGGGCGAGCTCAAGCCGTACGGTCCCATCAGCCTGGACCCCGCCGCCTCGGTGCTGCATTACGGCCAGGCCATCTTCGAGGGCTTCAAGGCCTACCGCCAGCCCGATGGCCACATCAAGACCTTCCGGCCGGAAGCCAATGCCAACCGGTTCAACAACTCCGCCCGCCGCCTCGCCATGCCGGAGCTCCCCACCGAGCTGTTCGTGGCCGCCGCCGACGCCCTCATCAGCCAGGAGCGCGAATGGGTGCCCGCCGCCATCGGGGAAAGCCTCTACCTGCGCCCCTTCATGATCGCCACCGAGGCTCAGCTGGGGGTCAAGCCCTCGGACGAGTACCTGTTCCTGCTCATCGCCTCCCCCTCCGGGGCCTATTTCGCCCAGGGGGTCAAGCCGGTCACCGTCTGGATCTCCGAGAACTACGTACGGGCCGCGCCCGGCGGCACCGGCGCCGCCAAGTGCGCCGGCAACTATGCCGCCAGCCTGATCGCCCAGAAGGAGGCCAAGGAGGCCGGCTGCGACCAGGTGGTCTGGCTGGACGCGGTGCACCGCCGCTACGTGGAGGAGATGGGCGGCATGAAC
Source organism: Holophaga sp. (assembly GCA_031292735.1). The sequence continues at coordinate 572 of JARLGP010000022.1, read as the reverse complement.
GTCTTCTTCGTCTACGAGGAGCAGGGCAAGACGGTGGTGGTCACCCCGCTGCTCACCGGCACCCTGCTGCCGGGCATCACCCGGCTCACCCTGCTGGAATTGGCCCAGTCCCTGGGCTACGCCGCCGAGGAGCGCCGGATCTCCGTGGACGAGTGGCAGTCCGCCCTGGCCGAGGGCCGCATGACCGAGGCCTTCGCCTGCGGCACGGCGGCGGTGATCACCCCCATCGGCACGGTGAGGTCCAACCATGGCGAATGGAAGATCAACCGCGGCGAGTCCGGCCCGGTGGCCACCCGGCTGCGCCAGGCGCTCCTGGAACTCCAGCACGGTCTGGGTCCCGATCCCAAGGGCTGGATGCACGAAGTCTGCTAGTCCCTTTCGCCCTGGTCGAATCCTTTCTGTGGACAGGGTTCATGCCCGGTCTGGTGCGTACGGGAAGCTATCCGTTCGGTTGGATCGCGTTCAGCGATCCAACCGAACGGGCCAGGGCGAAACGTAGGGACCTGCACCCCCGCGCGCGTTACCAGCGCCGGGGCGTACAAAACCAGGAGGGGCCGTCGCCGGGCCCTCCT
>JARLGP010000138.1 GCA_031292735.1 Holophaga sp. | reverse complement strand
GTTGTCCCACCAGGTCCGGTTGTACCAGTAGGGAGCCTCCATGTCGGCGGTGACCTTCAGGCTGTAGTAGATCTCCATGAGCCGCTGGGTGCTCTCTTTGGGATCCGGGATCTTGTAATCCTGGGGGTCGGCAACGTCGGAAACGGCGATGTTGCGGCTTTTCAGGACGTCTTCCAGGGAAACTGCGGATGTGGTCATCCTTCCTCCTTTGGGGGTTAAAAAGGGAATTAATGCCCGTGACGGTCCATGCGATCGGCCGTCAGGATGCCTCCGGAAACAGGCGGAGCAACTGCTTCTGCGGCCACGCCGCAGACACGAATTCTCATGGGGCCCCAGACCCATCCAGGGCCCCCTCGGCTGGCAACTTTTCTTCTAGGATTCCAAGTATCGGGAGCATCGATTTTCACGTCCAAAACTAATTTCGTAGCGAACCCATAGCCAATGGCTATGATTCCTTTGGGAGGGACTATGGAGCTTCGGCACCTTCGTTACTTCGTGGCTGTGGCGGAGACGGAAAACTACACCCAGGCGGCCCATAAGCTCCATATCGCCCAGCCGTCGCTGTCCCAGCGGATCAAGGACATGGAGGCGGAACTGGGCCTCACCCTGTTCGCCCACAAGGGGCGCGGCGTCCAGCTCACTCCGGCGGGACAGTACTTCCAGACCGAGGTCCGGCAGATGCTGGCCCGCCTGACCGCTGCCACGGACGCCGCAAGGCAGATCGAGCGCGGGGAGGTCGGGTCGCTCCGCGTGTCCATCCTGGAAGCCTTCACCGCCGTCGAGCCGATCCCCACCCTGCTCCACCAGCTGGGCACCCGTCACCCGGGCCTGCGCCTCAAGCTGGTGGGACTGCACTCCCAGGCCCAGTACCAGGCCATCCTCGAGGGGAAGATCGATGCCGGGATCGTCGGCCACCGTCCCACCGAGGCGACCGAGTTGGCCCTGGAAGGCATGCCCCTCATGGACATCCCCATCCTGGCCATGCTGCCCGAGGGGCATCCCCTGTCCAGCCGCGCCTCGCTGCGCCTGGACGACCTGGCCGGGCTGGATTTCATCTGGCCCGAGGCGGACGCCAACACGTCGTACTGGGCGGTGTTCCGGGAGGCCCTGAAGGACCGCAACTGGAGGCCCAAGATCGTCCAGGAGGCCAGCAGCTTCGCCACCACCCGGAGCCTGGTGGCAGCCGGGTTCGGCTGCGCGCTGGGCATCGCCATCCCGGGCCACGCCCGTTACGAGGGGATCGTGCAGATCCCGATCCAGAACATCGATCTCCGGATCAGGATCCACCTGGTATGGAACCCGGACAATCCATCCCCCATGCTCCAGCGGCTGCTCGCGGTCGCCCGGGAAGTCACGCGGCCCTGAAGCAGCTGCCGGTTGCAGGACTAGCTTTGCCGGCGCCTGGCCAGCGGCAGGGAGACGGCCAGCAGGGTGGAAGCCACGAACGAGCACAGGGCGAAGTAGATCGACGCGGTGTAGTGGCCGGTGGCGTCCTTCAGGTAGCCGCCCATGAAGGAGCCCACGAAGGGGCCCACGCCCATGGCGATCAGGGTGGCCAGGCCCCAGATCTTGCCCAGGGTCTTGCGCCCGTACATGGCGCCCGTGTAGCCCACCACCCCGCCGGGCACGATGGCCCAGTAGACCGCGAAGATGAAGCAGGAGAGGTAGGGGAGCACCGGGCTGACGCCGCTGGCCAGGAGCACCGCGCAGGCCACCACGCCCAGGGCGGGCCCCACGATCAGCATGATCTTGCGCCCGGTGGCCTCGTCACCGACCTTGACCACCACCTTGTCGGCCACCTTGCCCATGATGGGCATGGAGAAGATCCCCACCAGGCCGATGAAGGCGTAGATGCTGGTGGCCTTCTTGAGCGGGAAGCCGGCATCGGTGGTCCAGTAGCTCACCACCTGGGTCCAGATGAGGAACTCGGCCATGACGCTGGTGAGGAAGGTCAGCACCGCGCCCCAGATGGCGTAGTTGCAGAAGGCCTCGCCCAGGCCCCACTCCCGCTCGGGCGCGGCGGCGGCGGCTCCGGCCGCGGGCAGGGCGCCGAAGGGCTTCAGGCCATAGGCCTCGGGAGACTTCTTGGCCACCAGCACCGCGACCACCAGGGCCAGGAGGACGATGCCTCCCAGGAGGGTCATCTCGGAGCGCCAGGCGTGGTTCAGGGCATCCAGGGCGGAGTGCACCTCCGGCACCGCCAGGGCGGCCGGATCCTTGAGCTTGGTGGCGATGGCGGCGGCCAGGTCGCGGCCGGAGAGGGAGGCGGCATTGGGCAGCAGCGCCTTGACCGCCAGGTCCAGGCGGCTCTGGGCGGAGCTCAGGACCGGCTTGACCAGCTGGGCCAGAACGAACTGGGCCATGGGCCCGCCGGCGAAGGCGAAGCCCCACATGGTCGCGTAGGTTCCACCCACATACCACTTGCGAACCGACACGGTGCTGGTGACCCAGAGCATGCCGGTGGCGACCCCGCCGAGGAAACCGAAGGTGAAGAGGTAGGCCAGGTTGGTGCTCACCCGGGCGGTCAGGACGAAGCCCAGGCAGCCCAGCACGGCGGCAATCGCGTAGACGGGCCGGGTGCCCCATTTGTCCAGGATCATGCCGCTGAAGTAGGCGGTGACCGCATAGAACACCATCATCAGGGAGTAGCCCAGCGTGACCTGGGAGGCGCTCCAGCCCAGGGTGATGGCCATGGGCCCCTTGAGGATGGCGAAGGTGGCCCGATATCCGAAGAGGCAGAACACCGCCAGCCAGGAAGCCAGGATGACCTGCCACCCCATGATTTTCGCGTTATTGGAGGACATTCGTTTTCTCCTATGAGCAATCGGTCCCTGGTGCCGGGCCTGGACGAATCGGACGGTAGCGGTCCGATGGTATTCCCGGCTGGGCATAGGGGGGCCAGGTTTGAAGAGCGGTTCGATAACTTCGTGGATTTACAATAAGTCGTAAATTTCAGGAAGTTTTTTGCCTATGCGATCCCTGATACTAGGTTCTGCGATGGCTTCAACTTGAAATCAGCGAGCACGAAGGATCCAGCTGGGAATTACGCCCAGATTCATTTCGACACACCCCTGTATTTCGATATTTGTATGATCCGTAGGATCGATTTAAACGTCCAAAACTATTTTACGGGCATACCTATAGCTTTTGCCTATCGTTTTCAGCATGGCTTGAGCCTGTGGCCCCGGCCGGGTGGGCGGCGGTATCAGGGAGCGTGAACTAGAAGCTGGCGCCGCCGCCCGCAGATCCGGTATCCCCCCGCTGGGGGGGTTACTGGAGTATCTTGAAAAGCGCATCAGCCCAGACACGTTCACCGATACGATCACCACGTTCCGCAACGTTGAGTGGTCCAGGAGTACGCTATGAAGATCCTGCTGGTAGATGACAACCGGACCAATCTCAAGCTGCTGCAGATCCTCCTGGGCAGCCAGGGGCATGCCACCCTTTGCGCCGAGAACGGCCAGGAGGCGTTGCAGTGGGCCCGGAAAGACCGGCCGGACCTGGTGATCTCCGATATCCTGATGCCGGTCATGGACGGCTTCGCCCTCTGCCGGGCCTGGTTCGAGGACCCCCGCTGGCGCGGGATCCCGTTCATCTTCTACACCGCCACCTACCAGGCGGAAGAGGACGAGCTGTTCGCCCTGTCCCTGGGCGCGGCGGCCTTCCTGCGCAAGCCCATGGAGCCCGACGTGTTCCTGGCGCAGGTGCAGAAAGTGGTGGCCCGGGCCCAGGCGGGCACCCTGCCGGTCCCCGAACCCGGGGACACGGCGGAGGGCCCCTACCTGAAGCTCTATAACGAACGGCTTGTCCAGAAGCTGGACCAGCGCACCCAGCAACTGAGCCGCCAGGTGGATGAGCTGCTGCAGGTGGAGTCCATGCTGCGGCTGAAGAGCGCCGCCCTGTAGGTGGCCGCCAACGGCATCCTGATCACGGACCCGCAGGGGGTCGTCGAATGGGTCAACCCGGCCTTCCTGGCCGCCACCGGCTACAACCAGGCCGAGTTGCTGGGCCGCAACCCCCGGTTCCTGTGGTCGAGCATCCAGGACGCCACTGTGTTCAAGGACCTCTGGACCACCCTCCAGGCCGGTGAGGTGTGGCGCGGCGAGCTGGTCAACCGCCACAAGTCCGGGGCTCTCCAGAATTTCCAGCTGGCCATCACCCCGCTGCGGAACGAGGCGGGCGAGCTGGCCCACTTCATCGGCATCGCGGAGGACATCACCGAGCAGCGGCGCATCGAAGCGGAGTACCGGCAATCCCTGAAGATGGAAGCGGTGGGCCGGCTGGCCGGAGGCGTGGCCCACGACTTCAACAACATGCTCAGCGTCATCCTGCTCAACGCGGAGATCACCCTCCTGGGCAAGGACCTGAGCGACGCGCACCGGTTGCGCATCCAGGAGATCCAGCAGGCTGCTGAGCGCTCGGCATTGCTCACCCGGCAACTGCTGGCCTTTTCCCGCAAGCAGCCGGCCCAGCCCCAGCGGGTCGACCTCAACGTGGTGGTGAAGGACAACCAGAAGATGCTCCTGCGCATGATCGAGCGGGACATCGAACTGGTGTTCCATCCCGCGCCGCGGCCGCAACCGGTGTTCATCGATCCCAACCAGGTGAGCCAGATCCTGGCCAACCTAGTGATCAACGCCCGGGACGCCCTGCCCGGGGCGGGCACCATCAGCATCGAGACCGCCACCGTCCGGGTGGACGAGGAATCCAGCCTGATCCACGGCAACCTGCCGGTGGGCTCCTACGTGAAGCTCACGGTGAGCGACACCGGCAGCGGCATGGACGCCCATACCCTGGAGCACCTGTTCGAGCCGTTCTTCACCACCAAGGGCGAGGGCGAGGGCACCGGGCTGGGCCTGGCCACGGTCTACGGCATCGTCAAGCAGAACCTCGGCGCCATCTCGGTGTACAGCCACCTGGGCCTGGGAACCTCCTTCAAGCTCTACCTGCCCACCTGCCAGGAGCAGTGCGCCGGAGACCAGCCGACCCAGGAGGAGGCGGTTTCCGGCGGGCACGAGACCATCCTGGTGGCGGAGGACGAAATGCCCATGCTGAACGTCATCCGCGTGGCCCTGGAAGGCAAGGGCTACACCGTGCTGGCCGCCCAGAACCCGCTGGACGCCTTCCTCCTGGCCCAGCAGCACGAGGGCCCCATCCACCTGCTCATCACCGACGTGGTGATGCCCGGCATGAACGGCAAGGAACTGGAGGCGCGCATCACCCAGGTGCGCCCCGGGATCCAGGTGATCTTCATCTCCGGCTATACCGGCGACATCATCGCCAAGCGCGGACTCATGCAGGAAGACACCCACTTCATCCAGAAGCCGTTCCGGTTGCTGGACCTGACCCGCACCGTGCGGGCGGTGCTGGACGGTCACTCGTAGCGCAGCGCCTCGATGGGATCCTGCCGGGCCGCCTTCACCGCCGGCCACAGGCCGAAGCCCAGGCCGATGGCGGTGCTGATGCCGAAACCCAGGGCCACGCTCCACAGCGGCGCCGCGGCCGGGAAATCGAAGATGAGCCGCGCCGCCATGGCCACCCCCAGCCCGCAGCCGATGCCCAGCGCCCCGCCCAGCCCGGTGAGCGCCACCGCCTCCACCAGGAACTGGCCGGCGATGTCCTTGCGGGTGGCCCCCAGGGCCTTGCGCACCCCGATCTCCCGGGTGCGCTCGGTGACGTTCACCAGCATGATGTTCATGATGCCCACGCCCCCCACCAGCAGGGCGATGGCGGCGATGAAGATCATGGCGGCGGCGATGCTGGCGGTGATCTGCCGGAAGGTGGCCAGGCTCTCGTCGCTGGTGAAGATGGCGAAATCGTTTTCCTGGTGGGCCTTGAGGCCCCGGCGGCTGCGCAGGACGGCCACCTCCTGGTCGGTGAGTTCCTGCACCCGGCGGGGATCCCTGGGCACCGTGGCGATGTGCAGGGTGTCGCCGGTGCCGTCCTTCACCTGGGGGAACAGGCCGTCGAACACCGTCAGGGGCATCAGCAGCAGGCTGTCGGCGCTGCCGCCGAACTGGGAGCCGCGCTTTTCCAGCACGCCGATCACCTGGAACGCCACCCCCTGCACCAGCACCTCCTGGCCCACCGGGTCCCGGGTGGGGAACAGCGACTTCACCAGGTCGGCGCCGATGACGCAGGTGCGGGTCTCGAAGGCCAGGTCGTTGGCGCTGAAGAAGCGGCCGTCGTCCACGGAGCGGTTGTTGGCCAGGCTGTAGTCGGGGGTCACCCCCAGGATGCCGGGGCCGTTGGCCTCGGCGCCCTGGCGGTTCTTCACCGGAACGGTGGTGGTCACCGAAAGCAGGTCCCGCTCCGGGGAGACCGCCGCGGCCAGGGAAGCCAGCCGCTTGAGCGCCGCGGCGTCCTCCAGGGTGAGGTTGCGCCGGTGCTTCTGCTCGTCCGGGATCAGTTCCGGCGGGCCGCCGAACCGGGGCTCGAACTTCTGGAACTGGACCAGGCTGGTGCCGCTGGAGGCGAAGGCGCCGGTGATCGCCTGGTTGAACCCGGCCACGAAGCTGACCATGGCGATCACGGTGGCCACCCCCGCCAGGATCCCCAGCAGGGTGAGGAAGCTGCGCAGCTTCTGGGCCTGGATGGAGCGGAACGCGAAACGGAACGTCTCCGGCCCCAGGGCGCTCAGCACGCCGCGCCGGCGCTGGCGGCTCATTCCGCCCTCAGGGCGTCGATCACCGGCAGGTTCGCGGCCCGGCGCGCCGGCAGCAGGCCCGCGGCCAGCCCCACCAGGGTGGCCACGGCGATGCTGGCGCCGACGATGCCCAGGGTGATCTGGGCCGGGAAGTCCACCAGGGTGCGCACCGCCCAGGCCACGCAGGCCCCGGCCAGCAGCCCCAGCACGCCGCCGCACAGGCTGAGGATGGCGGCCTCCAGCAGGAACTGGCGGGCGATGTCCTGCTTGCGGGCGCCCAGGGCCATGCGGATGCCGATCTCGCCGGTGCGCTCCACCACGCTCACCAGCATGATGTTCATGATGACGATCCCGCCCACCCCCAGGCTCACCGAGGACACCAGCAGCATGAGCACGAAGGCGGCCCGGCTCACCTGCTTCCACAGGTCCTGCAGCACGTCCTGGGTGAGGATGCCGAACGGGTCGGGGTCGCGGAAACTGGTGTGGCGGAGGGCCCGCAGCAGGGCCCGCACCTCGTCCACCGAGGCGTCCAGCCCGGCCACCCCGCCCCGGGCCTGCACCTGGATGTTCAGGGAATCGTGGGCCGACATGAAGTTCTTGCGGTAGACCTGGATGGGGATGCAGACCAGGGTGTCCCGGCTGAAGCCCAGCGCCTTGCCCTGCCGGGAGAACACGCCGATGATCCGGAACGGCAGCCCGCCCAGGGTGAGGGTGCGGCCCAGGGGATCCAGGTGGGGGAACAGCTCGTCCCGGGTGTCGGCGCCGATCACCGCCACGTTGGCGGCGCTGCGGTCCTCGTTCTCCGAGAAGTAGCGGCCGGCCTCGGTGTCCAGCTGGAACATGGGCGCGAAATTGGCGGTGGAGCCCACCACGAGCACATTGGCCAGGTGCTTCTCGCCGAACTTGACGGTCATGGAGCGGAACGCCCGGGTGCTCACCTGGGTAGTGTGCGGCAGCTTGGCGTCGCGCACCCGCTCGAAATCCGCCCAGGTGAGCAACGGCCGCTTGAGCGCCTGGATGAAGGCCCGGTGCGACTGGATGATGCCCAGCCGGTCCACCACGAACACATCCGGCGCCAGGCGGATCACCTTGTCCTTCACGTAGGCGTCCAGGCCGGAGATGACCCCCACCACGCTGACCATGGTGGCCACCCCGATGATGACCCCCAGCAGGGTGAGGAAGCTGCGCAGCTTGTGGGCCCGCAGGGCCCCCAGGGCGGCGCCGGCCAGGTCGGAGGCCCGCATTCAGTCCGCCTTCTTGCGGTCGTCCACCCGCACCGGGTCGCGGTCCTTCAGTTCCCGCAGCGCCTTGAAGGGGCCGATGATCACCTGTTCCCCGCCCTGGAGGCCGGACAGCACCTCCACCATGAGGTCGCCCATGAGCCCGGTGCGCAGTGGCCGGAACACCGCCCGGCCGGCTTCCATCACGTAGACCCCTTCCTGCTCCCGGGGGGCTGCCGGCTCGCCCGGCTTGGCCTTGAGATCCTTCACCACCAGGGCCTGGATGGGCACGGCCAGCACCTGGCTGCGGCTGCCGGTGAAGATGTCCGCCTGGGCCGACAGCCCCGGCTTGATGCCCGCGGGCGGCTGCCGGAGCTGGACCTTCACCTTGAACTTGATGGCCTCGTTGCTGTTGGCCTGGACGATGGGGCTGCCGCCCACCTCGGTGACCAGCCCGTCGAAGGCCTGGTTGGGGTAGGCGTCGATGCGCACCTGGGCCGACTGGCCCAGCTTCACCATGGGGATGGACGCCTCGTCCACCTCCATCTCCGCCTCCACCCGGCTCATGTCGGAAACGGTGAGCAGCACCGTGCCCGGCTGGTTCTGCAGGCCGGGCACCGCGGTCTCCCCCAGTTCGATGTGCTTGCCGGTGACCATGCCGGTCATGGGCGAGGTGATCCGGGTCTTGTCCAGCACGTCGGTGGCGCCGGCCAGGTCGGCCCGGGCCTGGTCCACGTGCTGGCGGTCGCTGCGCACCGCGCTCTCGTCCATGTCCAGGTTGGCCTTGGCCTGTTCGAAGTCGCTCTGGGAGATGATCCGGGCCTGGTGGTTGAGCACCGCCCGGGCGTAGTCCTTGCGGGTCTTGTCCAGCTTGGCCTCGGCGGTGGCCAGGTCGTGGGTGGTGGCCTTCAGGTTGGCCTCCCGGGACTGGGCGGCGGCCCGGGACTGGATCGGGTCGATCTCCAGCAGCAGTTCCCCGGTGCGCACCGGATCCCCCTCCTTCACCATCATCCGGGTGACCTGGCCGATGGAATTGGCGGTGATGTCCACCTTCTTCACCGCCTGGATCTTGCCGTTGGCGCTCACCTTGGCCTGGAGGTCCTGACGCGCCGCCACCGCCACCTGCACCGGCATGCCGGTCTTCCGCCGGGCCGCGGCGATGCCCCCCAGCGCCAGGACCACCAGCACCCCGCCCAGAAGAAGCCACCGATTTCGTTTCATCACAATCGTTCCCCCTGGTGTCGCATCAGGAAAAACCCTGCATGGCGGGTCCAGACCTCCAGTTAACCACAGGGAACCGGGCGGTGCGCGTGCGCACCGCCCGGTTCCGGTCGATCCGTGGATTCTTCGGGGAAAAAACTCAGAAGGTGGCGGTCAGGGACATCTGCAGCTTGTTGGAACGGTTGTGGTCGGACAGGGTGCCGCCGTGGGTGGTCACCGCGTTGGCGCCGAAGGTGTGCAGGTTCTCGTAGCCGTATTCCATGCCCAGCTCCACGTTGCGGGTGAGCTTGACGTAGGTGTTGGCGAAGTAGTTCATGGAATTCCGGATGCAGGCGGGCTGCACGGCGGCGTCGTTGCTGTAGCCCATGCCGCTCACCACCAGGTTGGAGCGCACCTGGCTGGTCCAGGCGTGGGTATAGCCGGCCTGCCAGCCGTAGTTGCGGAACAGCAGGAGCTCCTCCTGGCCGGTCGGCACGAAGCGCATGGCCTGGATGCCCACCCCGTACTCGCCCAGGCCGCGGCCGGTGTAGACCGAGCCCACCAGCTTGTCCTGGCCCAGCTTGACGGTGCCGGACAGCTGCACCCCGCCGCCCCACCGGCTGGAACGGAACCCGGCGGCGCTGGCGGTCCCGGGCGCGTAGACGCCGTAGTTCTGCCCCATGGCGCGCAGGGCCAGGTGGCCCCAGTCGTCGGCGAAGGTGTAGGCGGCGGTGGGGGTGGGGTAGCGCGCGTCGGGCAGGGTGGTGGCCGGGGTGTCCGTCGGCCTGACCACGTCGCTGGGGAACTTGCTCCAGCCCATCCGGTTCTGCTCCACCGAAAAGGCCAGGCTGGAACGCTGGGTCATGGGCACCCGGTAGCGGACCTGGGTGAACCGGGAACTGCCGTTGCAGGCCTGGCCCACCGGCCCGTTCATGTCCACCGTTTCGGGGTTGGCATCCAGGTCCAGCCAGTTGGACCACGTGTAGCCGACGGTCCAGTTGCCGAAGGCCACGTAGGCATGGCGCAGGCTGAACCCGCCGTTCTTGCCCTGGTCCTTGGTGAAGTCCATCTCCACCAGGGTGGTGATGTCGCCCAGCCGGGCGCTGGGGGTGGTGGTGGTGAAGCCGAGCCGGGAATACCGCGCGGTCATGCCGTACTGGCCGTCGGGGGTGGCGTGGGCATCCAGCGGGTTGGCCTGGCCGGCGATGAGGGTGCTGGCATCGCCCAGGTTCTGGTTGAAGTAGTACCAGCTGTTTATCCAGGCCACCCCATAGATCTTCAGCTTGGTGTCGGTGCCGGGCAGGCTGATGTAGTTGGGGGTGACCTTCTCATCCGCCGCGGAAGGAAAGGCCACCAGCACGGCCGCCAGGGCGGCGCCGGAAATGCGATGGGAAATCATGGCTTCTGCTCCCCAGGAGGAAGGTTGCGGGTACGGGGCGGCTGCCACCCGGTTCCAGCTGGAACCGGCGCCACCAGCGCGTTCCCTCAATCCCTGCCCTGGCCGGGGCAAAAGTTCCTGGGCCGGACTAGCGGTCGAGCTCTCCCGCGATGATGTTCATCCCGCCCAGCACCGCCAACGCATCGGCGATGATGCGCCCGCGCACCTGCTCGTTGAAGCTGCTGAAGATCGGGTAGCAGGGCGGCCGCACGTGGATCCGGTAGGGGCTCTTGCCGCCGTGGGAGACGATGTAGAAGCCCAGCTCGCCGTTGGCCGCCTCGGTGGCGCTGTACACTTCGCCCACCGGCATCGCGATGCCGTGCATGATCAGCTTGAAGTGGTGGATCAGGCTTTCCATGCGGGTGTAGACCTTCTCCTTGGGCGGCAGGGCGATCTTGTAGTCCTCGATGATCACCGGCCCGGGGCCGATCTCCTTGAGCCGGTCCAGGCACTGGCGGACGATGCGCAGGGACTGGCGGATCTCCTCGGTGCGCACCAGGTAGCGGTCGTAGACGTCGCCGGTGGTGCCCACCGGGAGGTCGAACTCGTAGCTGCCGTAGTCCAGGTAGGGCTGCGCCTTGCGCAGGTCCTGGGCCACCCCGGCGGCGCGCAGGCAGGGGCCGGTGTAGCCCCAGTTGATGGCGTCCGCCGCGGAGATGGCGCCCACCCCCTTGGTGCGGTCGGCCCAGATGGGATTGTGGGTGAGCAGGCTCTCCATCTCGTCCACGGTGCGCGGGCAGCTGTCCAGGAACTGCTCGCACAGCGGCTCGAACTCCGGCGGGATGTCGCGGAACAGGCCGCCGATGCGGGTGAAGCTGGAGTGCAGCCGCTGCCCCGCCATCATCTCGAACAGGTCGTAGATGGTTTCCCGCTCCTTGAACAGGTAGAGGAAGGCGGTGAAGGCGCCGATGTCCACGGCGTTGATGCCGATGCACACCAGGTGGTCGCCGATCCGCGCCAGTTCGGAGCACAGCACCCGCAGCACCCGGGACCGGGGCGGATCCTGGATGTCCAGCAGCTTCTCCACCGCCACCGCGTATCCCACGTTGTTCATGAGCGAACTGCAGTAGTTCAGCCGGTCGGTGAGCGGGATGAACTGCTGGTAGGTGAGGTTCTCCCCCAGCTTCTCCACCCCCCGGTGCAGGTAGCCGATGTTGGGGGTGGCCTTGACGATGATCTCCCCCTCCAGTTCCAGGACGATGTGCAGGGTGCCGTGGGTCGCCGGGTGGGAGGGGCCCATATTGACGATCATGCGGTCGCCGTCGCGGGTGCTGTTGGGTTCGGTTGCCATGGTCATCTCAGGGTTCCAGGGGACGGGCTTCGGGAGCGTAGGAGGCGCCGATGTCCTGGCTGCAGAACAGGTCGCCGCCATCCAGGGGGAAATCCTTGCGCAGCGGGTGGCCCGGGAAATCCTCCCACATGAGCAGGCGGGTGAGGTTGGGGTGGCCGTCGAAGGGGATGCCGAACAGGTCGAACACCTCCCGCTCGGCCCAGTCGGCGGACTTGAAGCGGCTCACCAGGCTGGGCTGGGCCACCCCCTCCGCCACCGGCACCTTGATCCGCAGGCGTTCCTGGCTCACCAGGTTCAGCCAGTGGTAGACCACCTCGAACCGGAATTCCGGGGTCTCCAGGTCCACCGCGGTGACGTCCAGCAGCATCTGGAACCCCTCGGCGAAGATCAGGTCCACCACCGCCAGGAAGTTCTCCCCGGCCACGGTGAGGGTCTCGTCGCCCCGGAACGCGTGGCGCTCCAGGATGACCCCCGGCAACTGTGCTTCGATCCGCTCGATCACCATCCCATCCCCCGAGTCCCTCACCAGATCTGCTGCCCGCCCTCGGCGCCGGCCTCCAGCACCATCTCGCGCACCACCTGGTAGGAGGACAGCCCCTTGGCCCGCTGCAGCTCCTCCTGGCGCGCCATGGAGGCGTAGAACCGCTCGATGTGCTCCTTGCGCGCCGACAAGCACTCCCGGCCGATCTTCTTCTGCAGCTCCATCACCCCGTAGATCATGGTCTCCGGACGGGGCGGGCAGCCCGGCACGTAGACATCCACCGGCACCACCCGGTCGATGCCCTGGAGGGTGGCGTAGGTGCGGTACATGCCGCCCGAGGAGGCGCACACCCCCACCGCCACCACCCATTTCGGCTCGGCCATCTGGGCGTAGATCTGGCGCAGCACCGGCGCCTGCTTGTTGGTGACCGTGCCCAGCACCAGCAGCATGTCGCTCTGCCTGGGGCTGAAGCGCAGGGCCTCCGCGCCGAACCGGGAGAAATCGTAGCGGGAGGCCATCATCGACATGAACTCGATGGCGCAGCAGGCGGTGCCGAACGGCAGCGGCCACAGGCTGTTCTTGCGCGCCCAGTTCACCACCGAATCCAGCCGCGTGGTCATCACCGAATCGTCGAGGTTGATGCCGGCCATGTCAGCGCTCCCAGTCCAGGGCGCCCTTGCCCCACACATAGATGTAGCCCACCACCAGGGTGGCCAGGAAGCTGAGCATGGCCCCGAAGGTCCAGAGGTGGGCCTTGTACTGCACCGCCCAGGGCAGCAGGAAGGCCCCTTCCACGTCGAACAGGATGAACAGCATGGCCACCAGGTAGAACTTCACGCTGTAGCGGTGCCGGGCGCCCTCCTGGAGAGGCGGGGCGCCGCACTCGTAGGGGGTGAGCTTGGCCCGCTGGGGGTTGTCGGGCTTCATCAGCCCGGGCAGGATCCGGCCCGAGACCACCAGGATGGCCGCTCCCACCCCCAGGGCGATGAGGAACAGCAGCAGCACGGGCAGGAATGGAGAAAAAGCAGGGGTCATGGCGAAGTCCGAGGGGAGACAGGCTCCTCGCCGATCATACCGTCATCGGTATCTGTGAGTCCCCCGCGATTCCCCCGTTATAATCCCCCATGCCCAGTCGCGATACCCAGACCGTCATCCTGAGCCGCCAGACCATCCTCCTGGTGACCGCGGTGGGAGTGGGGCTGCTGACCCTCTGCTACGTGCTGGGGGTCCAGGTGGGCAAGCAGAGCGCCGCCCTGCGCCATCCCGCGGCCCGGGGCGCCGGGGAAACCCTCCAGGAACTGCCCGCCTCGGTGGCCGACCAGCTCACCGCCCTGGAACGCGCCGGTGGCGCCGACGCCACCTTCCAGCCGCCGGCTCCCGCCCCGGCCCCCGCCGGCCCCGCCGCCGCTCCGGCCCCGACCCCCGCCCCGGCCCCGGCACCTC
>JARLGP010000021.1 GCA_031292735.1 Holophaga sp. | reverse complement strand
TTGCCGGGAGGAGGGCCGCGGCGCCGGCCAGCAGCAGGAGGGCGGTGCGGAGGCCCGGGCCCATGGCGGGCTACCGCGACCAGGCGGCGCGCTGCATGGCGCGCTCCCAGAGGCCCAGGATCCGTTCGGCGCTGAAGCGCTCCACCACTTCGGGGGCGCGCGCGGCAATGCGGTCCCGTTCCGCGGGATCGCCCATCAGCCGGGCCATGGCGATGGCCAGCCCGGGGATGTCCCCGGGCGGCACCAGCATGCCGTCCACCTCGGGCCGGATCAGGTCCCGGGGGCCGCTGGCGCAGTCGAAGCTGATCACCGGCAGGCCGCAGGCCATGGCTTCGGCCAGGGCGTTGGGAAACCCTTCGGTGCGGGAGGGGAGCACGAACAGGTCGGCCTCGCGCAGGCGGGCGGCGCTTTCGCGGGTGCTGCCGGGCAGGTGCACCCGGTCCTCCAGACGGAGGCAGCGCACCTGGATCTCCAGCCGGTCCCGGGCCGGCCCTTCGCCGTGGATCCACAGGTCCCAGGCCGGAAACTGGTCGGCCACCAGGGCGAAGGCCTCGATCAGCTGGTCGTGTCCCTTCACCGTCCGGAGGCTGCCCAGGGTGACCACCGAGAACCGGTCCGGGCTGCGCCTGGGCGGCGCGGCGGCCGGGGCCGGGGGCACCGGGTTGGGGATGACCAGGCCCTTGGCCCGGAGCCGGGGCGGGAAGAAGGAGAGGGCGTGCCGGCTCTGGACCACCAGGGCGCCGGACCAGGGATAGGTGATCAGGCGCAGGGTCTCCCAGGCCAGGCCCAGGGACCGGCCGTGGGGGTCGGTGCGCTCGGAGATCAGCACCGGGATGCCCAGGCCCAGGGTGGCCAGCAGGCAGCGCACGTTGATGGTGTCCAGGAAGGAGACGATCAGGTCCGGCTTGAGCCTGCGGATGGCCTGGCGCAGCAGGGCCAGGCGCCGGAGGTTGGCCCAGGCCCCCTGCAGCGGGTTGCGCGAGGCGGCGTGCAGGGCCAGCGGCAGGTGGGCCACCGACGGGTGCAGCGGATAGTTCGGCGGACGCTGGCCGTCGTCGCCGGTGAGGATGGTCACCTTCCGGCCCATCTCGGCCCAGGCGGCGCTGAGGTGCGCGGCCACCCGGGCGGCTCCGCCGCCTCCCAGGTCGTCCAGCAGGAGGGTGACCGTCCGGATCTCCATGTCAGAGCCCCAGCTGGAAATGGGCGTTCAGCTCGGCCCGGAGCCGGTCCGGGGGCTGCGAACGCAGGTGCAGCCCCCGGGCCACGGCCTTGGCCCGGTAGTCCTCCAGGGAGCGCACGACCCGGGCCGGCACCCCGGCGGCCACGCTGTTGCCGGGGATGTCGCGGGTGACCACCGAGCCGGAGCCGATCACCACGTTGTCGCCGATGGTGACGCCGGGCATGATGATCGCGTTGATGCCGATGAACACGTTGCTGCCCACGGTGATGGGGCCGAACACGTCCAGGTCGGGGAACCGGTCGCGGAACACCCAGACGCCGCCGTCGTGGGAGACGAAGCGGACCCCGGAGGTGATCGACACGTGGTCGCCCAGGCGGCAGAGGTAGGGTTCCGAGCCGAACACCTCCTCGGGGATCCCGTAGATCCGGCAGCCGTCGCCGATCTTCACGCCCATGGCGGCCAGGTAGGCCTTGGGATCCTTGTGCCAGCGGCGGGTGCGGAGCATCCGGGCCAGGGCGGCGGCGAGGGTTCCGATCATGACGCGGCCTCCGTTGCGGTGTGCAGCCAGGTGTCCTGCCAGGCCTGGAACATCAGGAGCCGCCAGAGCAGGTCCAGGTGGTCCTTGCCGCCGTGCTGGTGCTCGCTCCAGTAGCGTTCCACCATGGCCGGCGCCAGCAGGCCCTGCTGCCGGATCCGGCCGCGGTCCAGGAGCTCGCCGGCCCAGGGGCGCAGCGGCCCGCGCAGCCAGTCGCTGAGGGGCACGCTGAAGCCGTGCTTGGGCCGGTCCACCAGGTCCGCGGGCAGGTGCCGCTTGAGGATCTGGCGCAGGACCCACTTGCCCTGGCCGGCGCGGATCTTCAGGTGGGTGGGCAGGCGCCAGGCCAGGGCGATGACGTCCAGGTCCAGGTAGGGCACCCGTCCCTCCAGGCTCACCGCCATGGCGGCCCGGTCGATCTTGGTCAGGAACTCGTCCGGCAGCATCATCATCGTGTCCAGGAACATGAACGACTCGGCGACGTTGCGGGGCCGGTCCAGGGCCAGGGGCCGGTTCAGCAGGTAGGGCGGATCGCGCTCGGCCAGCAGGAGGGTGTCGCCGCGGCCGAACATGTCCGCCACCTGCTCGCGGTAGTAGGACACCGAATCCCGGAACAGGTAGGGCCGGGCTCGGAACAGCACGGCCTCCTCGGCGTGCCCGGCCATCCTGCCGGGAACGTGCTGGAGCACCCGGGCGCAGGTGGCCATGCCGGCGCCGATGGCGCCGCGCAGGGGGGCCGGGAGCCGCAGCGCCCGGGCCAGGCGGCCCTCCTGGGCGGACAGGTGGAAGTGGTAGCCGCCGAACAGCTCGTCGCCGCCGTCGCCGGACAGGCTGACGGTGACCTCCCGGCGCGCCAGTTGGGAGACCAGGCAGGTGGGCAGCGCCGCGGGATCGGCGATGGGTTCGTCGTAGATCTGCGGGATTCGCGGGATCAGCTCCAGGGCGTCCTGGGCGGTGACCAGCCACTCGGCGTGCTCGGTGCCCAGGTGCCGGGACACCGCCCGGGCGGCGACCGCCTCGTTGAAGGCGTCGTCCTTGAACCCGATGCTGAAGGTCTTGACCGGCCGCGAGCTCTGCCGCTGCATGAGGGCCACGGCCAGGGAGGAGTCGATGCCCCCGGACAGGAAGGCGCCCAGCGGCACGTCGGCCACCATCTGCAGTTCCACGCTGCGGGCCAGGGCGGCCTCCACCGCGTCCATGGCCTCCAGGTCGGAGCCCAGGAAGGGATCGGCCTGGCTGCGCGCGGCCACCTCCTGGAGTGACCAGAACGGGCGGTGCTCCGGTTGGGCGTCGGGGGCGGCCAGGGTCACCAGGCACCCGGGCGGCAGCTTGCTCACGCCCTGGAAGATGCTGTAGGGGCCGGGCACGTAGCCGTGGCGGAAATAGAGGGAGAGCCCGTCCGGGTCGATGGCCGGGACGAATTCCGGATGGGCGAGCAGCGCCTTGAGTTCGGAACCCCAGAACAGGGTGCGGCCGCGGCTGCCCAGGTAGAGCGGCTTGATGCCCAGGGGATCCCGGGCCAGGTGCAGCCGCCTTTCCAGGGCATCCCAGCAGGCGATGGCGAACATGCCGTTGCAGCGCCGGAGTGCCGGCTCCACCCCCCATTGCTCGAAGGCGGCGAGCAGGACCTCGGTGTCGGAATGGCCCCGGAACTGGGCCCCGGCCGAGGCCAGGGACCGGCCCAGCTCCCGGTGGTTGTAGATCTCGCCGTTGAAGGTGAGGATGTAGCGGCCGCTGGCCGAAGCCATGGGCTGGTGCCCCTCCGGGCTCAGGTCCAGGATGGCCAGCCGGCGGAAGCCCAGGGCGATCCCGGTTCCGGCGTCCACCCAGCTGCCGCGGTCATCCGGGCCGCGCAGCGCCAGGGTGTCGGTCATCCGCCGCACCCGCGCCTCCAGCGCTTCCGCGCCCGGGTGAATCGCCTGCCAGCATCCGGCCAGTCCGCACATGGCTACCTCCAGTCTCCGGCAGGGGGCTGCTCCAGACCCAGCCGCTCCGGCGCCAGCGCCGGGCAATCCGGCAGCAGGAACAGCAGCGAATAGGCGATCCAGCCCGCGTAGTCCGTGAGCATGTTGTGGTTGAAATTGGAAAACACCAGAATGATGAAGCCGAACGCCAACAGCACCCGGCGCGCCGGAGGCAGGAGGGGGGCGCGGCGGATCCGGCCCAGCTGGAACCCCACCACGGCCAGGAAGGCCAACAGGCCCGCGCCCCCCACGTCCAGGAAGATGCCCAGGTACAGGTTGTGCGGTCCGTAGACCGGGAACCCGGGGCGCTTCACCGACTCCGTGGATTCGCCGCCGTAAAGGGTGTAGAGGCCGTAGCCGTACCAGGGCTCGGCCGGCACCAGCCGCAGCCAGTCCTTCAGCACCTGCATCCGGGAGCCCTGGCCGGCCTTTTCGGTCCTGGACTCCGAGACGTCCAGCACCCGGCTGAGGGTCGGATTGTTCCGCACCGCCGACGCCAGGCTGGTCCCGCCGACCCTGAGGGCGAACAGGGCGCCCGTGCCCAGGACCAGGACCGCCAGCAGCGCGTTCAGCCGGAACCGTCGGCTGGCCCCGAACAGCAGGTAGACCACCGCCAGGGTCACCGAGATCCAGGTGGCGGTGCGGCTGGCCGTGAGGTAGATGATGAGCAGCCCGCAGGCCTGCCCCATCCGGGCCCGCAGCGGGGCGGCCCAGTGGGACAGCACCAGGACCATCAGGGACACCAGGCCCGCCTGGTTGGCGTTCCCCCACATTCCGGCGAACCGGTCGGATTCCACGTCCACCTGGAGGGTGGCGAACAACGGGTTGCTCTGGTATTCGGGCCGGGTCATCAGCAGCACGGTGACGGCCAGGTTGAGCAGCAGCACCCACTGCATGGCGTTGGCGAAGCGGCGCAGCCGTTCCGGACGGCTGGTGACCACCGCCATGGCGGCGGCCACGGTGCCGAACCGGAAGGCCAGCCGGTAGCCTTCGTCGAAGATGGCGTAGTCCGCGGCCATGACCCCCCAGGCGATGTAGCAGGCCACCCAGGCCAGCAGCGGCGCCGCCGGCAGCAGCAGCCGGAGCAGGGGCCGCTCCAGCCAGAAGCTGGCCAGCAGGACCCACGTGAGGATCCAAACCGCCAGGTCGGCGGTGTGCCCGAGGAGCAGCACGAAGGCCGGGAACACCCCGCCCAGCATGACGCAGAGGATGCCGGTGAGGACCTGGCTGCGCAGGTCCAGCCGGTCGAAGGCGGACAGCACGGGCAGGCTGGAGGGCAGGGTCATGGGATCGGCGGCCATGGGGTCAGACCTGGGCCCGGCCCAGCAGGAGCTGGCGGGTGCTGCGGTAGGTGAAGAAGCAGAGCACCGGGACCAGGGCGGCGGCGGTGATCCAGCGGTTGTGGTGGGAGGCCTCCATCAGCCACCGGCAGGCCCCGAGCAGGGCCAGCGCCAGGGCCAGTTCCTTGCCCAGCCGGCCGAGGGTCTGCGCCACCGGACCATCCACCAGCCGGAGCAGCCAGGCGAAATACACCAGCATGTAGACGGCGCTGGTGCCGCCGAACAGCCCCATGGCCAGGAGGTCGTTGCGGAAGTGGATGCCCGCCAGGAGGGACGCGGTGCGCAGGGCCAGCAGGACGATCTGGAAGACGAAGCTGGTGCGCTGGCGGTCGTAGACCAGGGCCAGGGCCTCCAGCGGGTTGACCAGGAAGGTGCAGAGCACCCAGGGGGCCAGGGCGACCGCGTACTGCCCCGCCCGCCGCCACTGGGGGCCGAACACCAGCACCAGCACCCATTCCCCGAACAGGGCCAGGAACACCGAGAAGAACACGTTCACCCCCGTGATGCTCTCCACCAGCCGGGTGGTGAGGCTGGCCAGGGTGCCGTCCTTCTGCGCCTGCCTGGCCCGGGAGTAGAACACCGGGGTGATGGCGCCGCTCACCAGGAGGATGGGCAGGAACAGGATCCGCTGGCAGAGGGAGAAATAACCGGTGTATACGTTGCCGAAGCCGCGGGTCAGGAGCAGCACCGGCACCAGCCCGCTGAAGGTGCTCAGCAGGGTCGACCAGGTGGTGTAGAGCGGGTAGCGGTAGTAGCGCAGGGCGGCGGCCCGCAGCCCGGCCAGGGACAGGCGGCCGCGCAGGGCCCGGAACCGGGGGTAGGCGAGCCGGCCGAAGGCGTAGATCCCGAACAGGGAGGAGACCATGGAACCGGCGATCAGCCCGGGCAGTCCGGCGTGCATGAAGCCCAGGGTGACGGTGCAGGCGGAGGCCAGGATGCCCTGGATGACCTGCACCAGGCTCAGCATGGGGAAGGCCTGCATGCGCATGGCCCAGCGCTGGAAGGTCTGGCAGAGCGCCGTGGCGGCGATCCCGTAGGGAAGGAACCAGAGGTACTTGAGGAACTGGGTGTCGTCCCGGGACAGCAGGTGGGCCACCTGCCGGGGCAGGCCGAAGGTGGCCAGGGCGATGAGCACGCTCCAGGCGGCCACCAGCGCCAGGCACAGAAGCAGCAGGTGCATGCCTTCGGTATCGTCGTCGGCGGTGGCCAGGGACATCTCGTACTGCATCGTGCTCACCACGCTCACGGAGGTGAACATGGCGCCGAACAGGGAGAGGGTGCCGTAGTCGGCCGGGTGGTAGAGCCTGGAGTTGATGGGCCCCACCAGCACCGAGAGGGCCTGGGCGACGAAGGCGCTGCCGCTGACGGCCAGGACGTGGCTGGCGAAGGAATGGCCGGCGCAGATCCCGCGCAGGCGGAGGCTCATGGCGCCGGCGGTGCTCATGCCTTGTACTTGTAGTGGTAGGCATACTGGTAGTCGGAACCCAGGTAGCCCAGCCCGGTGGTCTGGATATCGTTGAACACGCAGCCCACCAGCCGCACCCCGGCGTTCTCCAGGCGCTGCTGGCAGGTGCGCAGTTCGTCGATGGGGTGCTGGCCGAACTTGGCCACCAGCAGGACGGTGCCGGCATGGGTGCCGATGATGGCGGCGTCGGTGACCGCCAGCAGGGGCGGCGCGTCGATGATGACGCAGGAGTAGGCGGCCGCCGCGGTGCCCAGGAACTTCTGGAACGCGGCCGACATCAGCAGCTCGGACGGGTTGGGCGGGAGCGGCCCGGTGGTGATCAGATCCAGGCCCGGGATCTTGGTCCGGTGGATGGCCGCCTCCCAGGTGGCGCGCTG
This sequence comes from Holophaga sp., assembly GCA_031292735.1. The sequence continues at coordinate 11,875 of JARLGP010000021.1, read as the reverse complement.
GGCCAGCACGTCGGTGAGCCCGGTTTGCCGTTCCTTCATGCCGAAGTACTGGTGCAGGTTGCCCTTGCGCAGATCGCCGTCCACCAGCAGCACCTTCCTTCCGGACACCGCCATGAGTGTCGCGAAGTTGCTGCTGATGAAAGACTTGCCAATGGCGGGCGCGGGCCCGGTCAGCATGATCACGTGATCGGGGCTGCTGGTCATGGAAAAGTGCAGGACGGTGCGCAGGCTGCGCAGGCTCTCCATGGCCAGGTCCTCGGGTTCGGCCAGGGCCAGCAGGTGGAGCCCCTCCCGGCGCCGGGCGATGGCCGTGGCCAGCTTCTCCTGGGCCGCGCTGTGCGGGATGGTCACCACCACCGGAAGGCCCAGCTTCGCCTCGATCAGCCGGTGGTCCTTCACGCCCTTGCGCAGCAGGCGCTTCAGCCGGGCCGTGCCGCCGCCCACCAGGAGGCCCAGGAATCCGAACATGCCGATCTGCATGTCGGGTTTGGGCCCCATGGGCTCCATGCCCGGCTGGGCCGGGTCCACCAGGTCGAAGCTGCCCACGTCGCTGCCCTTGGAGAACTGGAGCTCCTGGATGTTGTTGAGCAGGGCGGTATACAGCTCCTGGTTGACCGCCACGTCCCGGGACAGGCGCACCACGGTCTGCTGGGTCACCGGCAGGGCGCGGGCCTTGGCTTCCAGGTGGTAGCCCTCGGACTGCAGCTTGCGGATCTGCTCGTTGACGGTGGTCACCACGTCCGCGGTCGGCTGGTAGGTGCGGAGCAGTTCCTCCCGCTTCTGCTGGAGGGTGGAGATGGTGCTGTTGACGGTGGTGGCCTGGGTCACCACCTCCTCGGCCTCCTTGGTCAGGTCCACCGAGCCGGAATGGCTGCGGAACTGGTTCAGGCGGGTTTCCGACTCGTCCAGCTTGGCCTTGAGCAGGGGCAGCTTCTCCTGGAGGATGGCCAGGGTCTGGGCGGCTTCCCCGCCCTTCTTGTCCAGCTTGTGGCGGACGTACTGGTGGACGATCTCGTTCAGGACGGCCACGCCCTGGGCCTGGTTCGGGCTCTTGTAGGTGAGCCCGATCACGCTGGTGTCCTTTCCCTTCTCGGTGGCGGTGAAGTCGCGGCGCAGCTCGGCGATGGCCACCTGCATCGGCTTGCGCGCCAGTTCGAACTTCTGGCCCGGCTTGCCGGTCAGGGAGCGGACCCTGAGTTCCAGCGGCCGCCCCAGCCAGGTGGCCCGGAGCAGGTCCCCGGGCCGGCCGGTGCCCAGCGCTTCCCCGGCGCCGGTGGCCCACTGGAAGCTCCCGTCGCCCAGGGCGGTGATCCGGAACTTCAGGACCCGGAGGTCGGGAGGAACTTCGAAGGACTGGATGGCGATGGCTGGCGCGGCGGGATCCCTGCGCATGAGCGCGGCGCCCACCACCGGCAGCAGGATGGGCCGGGCCGCAGTGTCCAGGTTCAGGGTCTCCACCGTACGGCCCAGCACCAGGTTGCTCTTGAGGATCTCGATCTCCGCCTGGGCGTCGCCGGGTTCGGAAAACAGGCCCTGCATCTTGGTGAAGGCCGGGTCGCTGGTCCTCTCCTTGCGGGCCTGGACCTGGAGCATGGCCTCGATCTGGTAGACGGGGACGCTCCTCCACACATAGAACACACCCAGGCCCAGGAACAGCAGGAAGGAACCGAGGATCAGGTAGCGGCCTTCCCAAAAGTTGGCCAGCCATTCGCCCAGGTCCAGGTCTTCGGACGGCTGCAGCGTGCGGGCCGGAGGTCCGGGCGGGAAATGGGAGCCTGGGTCGGATTTCAAGGGAATCACGGTTGGATTCATACAGGTATGCGCTCGAGCGACACGCGCGGGAGCCAGGCCCGCACGCAGTGGGTGATGTCCTGGAAGGCCGCCTGGAACGCCTCGGGGCCTTGGCCGAAGGGATCCGCGATCTCCAGGGGGGATGGCCGCTGCCAGTGGCCCAGCAGGAACACCCGGCCCTTGACGCTGGGCACCAGGCGCTCGCACCAGTCCTTCTGGCCGCGGTCCATGACCAGGATGAGGTCCGCGGCCAGGGCCGTGGCGGGCGTCAGCCGCCGGCCCGCGTGAGCGGAGATGTCCAGGCCCAGGGCGGCCATGAGCCGGACCGCCTCGGGGTGGGGTGGGCAGCCCTCCTGGGCCGCCAATCCGGCGGATTCCACCCGGACGGACCCCAGCGCATGGCTCAGCAGCGCCGCCGCGATGGGACTGCGGCAGTGGTTGCCTTCGCAAAGCACCAGGATGGATCGGGGGGCGGCGGTGAGCTCCATGGGCCGGCTCGGCTAGTAGATCTTGCGGAAATAGTAGACTTCCGCTGCCGAAGCGACGCCCGAAGTGACGGCGGTGACGGTGGGCAGGAGCAGGGCCATGACCCGGCTGAAGCGGACCAGGGTTCCGGCGTCCACATAGATGATGTCCCTCGGGTTGAGCGGGAAGCGGTCGGCCAGGACCATGGCGGTGGGATTGCGGGCGTCCAGGTGGAACACGTCCACCGCGCCGGCGCCCCTGCCCTGGCGGATCACATAGATGGAATGGGCATTGGCGCTGGTGGCGACGATGCCGCCGGCATCCGAAAGGGCCTTGGCCAGGGAAAGGTTGCCGTGCACCAGCGGAAGGGTGCCCGGCTTGGTCACTTCGCCCATCAGGTAGACCGGGGCCTCCATGACGTTGGGGACCTGCAGGGAATCGCCGTCCTTCAGGTAGATCTTGCCGATCCGGTTGCCCTGGGTCATGAGGGCCGGGAAGTCCAGGGACCAGGTCTTGTCGCCGCGGCTCAGCAGCAGGTGGCTGTCGTCGGCGGTGGGCAGGAAGCCGCCGGAGCGGTTCACCGCCTCGGCGAGGGTGAACGGGACATCGGTGACCGTGTAGACCGCGGGGGCCTTGACCTCGCCGCCCACGAACACCTTCTGGGAGCGGAACGTGAGCACCTTCAGGTCCACCTGGGGCTTCTGCAGGACCCTCGCCAGATCGGAGGTGAGCCTGGCCCTGGCCTCGGGAACGGTCAGGCCCTTGACCAGGATCCGGCCCACATAGGGGAAGAACATGTAGCCGTCCTCGTCCACCACCATGCCCGAACCGCTGTCGGTGCGGTACTGGCCCAGCGCCAAGGTGATTTCGGGGTGGTCCCACACGGTGACCAGGAGCACGTCCTGGGGGCCGATGGTGTAGGGCTGGGGATGGTCGCTGAGCAGCTCGGCCAGGGCGGCGGGCGGGGTGGGGACGCGGGCGTCCTGGGCCAGGATGGCCTGGGAGTCGAGCATCCTCAGGGTGACCTTCAGGCCTCCCATCTCGGTGGTCATGGGCTTTCGGGAGGCCTGGACGTCCAGCTTCATGCCCGGGGCGCTGCATGCGGTGATCAGCAGCGCGGTGAGGCCCATGACGATCCCCCGGGTCCGCCCTGGGCGGAGTCCGGGCGGTGCCGGGAACCTGGAATCGAAAAACGGGAACAGAGACATCGCTACCTCAGGGATATTGAAGGTATTTTCACAGGGCGCCATGGATTTCAAAGGCTCCGTTGGTGGGAAATGGGTGGCGACAGCACCCTAAACATCTGGAACCCGGATGAAATGTCCACAAAATATTTTGAGGGATCCAAGAACGGCGGATCCGCAGGGGCCGGGGCGCCCCGGAAAGGCCGTTCCTGAAGGTTGTATTAATAGATAATAAATACGAGCTTCCACAAACCTAGATTGTTGTTTAATAATTCAAGCAATTTTATTGTTTTTATGCCATGAGCCGGGAGAAAATGGATCCTTGAATATCGGCATAGTGTAGTTCACGGCGAGAAAACATTTATGAATCCCGTTTTTTTTGAAGATATCAGTGATTCTTAGTTGACAAAATTGAGTCTTGGTATCAAATTCTGGCGGTTTCAACCCTTCGCTCGTCCGCCCCTCGGTTCAGTCGATCAGTCCAGGGGTGTCGTTTCAGTTCAGCCTGTAAATAAGAACTTTGGCTTTCACCGGTTAAAGCCGGAAACCTAACTGACCTGTCCGCGCCATGCGCAGGGACAAACCCGCCATCCCCAGGTGCAAGGGTGCATCGGTTGGATCGGGGCCTGCCTGGGCCCTGGATCCAGGGGTAGGCTGCGCCCTGCGCGGTTGGACAATGAAAAAATAGGCAAACTGGAATAACAATGACAATTTTAAACCAAGTCCGTTCCGCGACCAAGGTCATGCTGACTCGTTCCCTCCGACGGGATCCCAGGATCCGCCGGGGGGTGAAACGGGTCCTGGATGCCCTCGCGGCCTGTGCGGCCATGCTCCTGGCATCGGCCATCCTGGGGCAGAGGCTGCCCAATCGCACGGGCCTCGCCGGTTTCGTGGCGCTGGCCATGGCCGTCAACCTCGGCCTGCGGTTCGGTTCCCAGCACTACCGGATGGTGGGGATCGAGGAGGCCCGGTCCCTCCTGTTCGGCAACCTGATCCTGGTGGCGGGAGCCATGCTGGTCTGTGCCCTGCGCGGCCGTGGCTGGCCCGGGCAGGAGCCGCGCGAGGTGATCCTGGGGGCCTGCCTGCTCACCGGTCCCATGTGGCTGGCCCTGCGCATGGTCTGCAGCGCCCTCCACCGGCGGAGGCGGCAGGCGCCGTCCGCGGCCGCGCTGAGTGCCTCCCCGGCCAGGCGCACCCTCATCGTCGGGGCCGGCCGGGCCGGCACCCTCATCTGCCAGGAGATGCTGGAGAATCCTGCCCTGCGCAACGAAGTGCTGGGATTCGTCGATGATGCCATGGAGAAACAGGGCGTCCGGATCCACGGCATTCCGGTCCTGGGCCCGACCGAGCTGCTGCCCCTCTACATCCGCGAACAGCGGGCGGCCCAGGTGATCCTGAGCATGCCCAGGGTTCCGGGCAGCAGGCTGCGGGAACTGACGGACCTGGCCCGTTCGGCCGGGGCGGACGTCAAGACCGTTCCCGGGATCGCGGACCTGGTGGGCGACCGGCCCTGGAAGCCCGAAGTGCGGGACATCGCCATCGAGGATCTGCTCCGGCGGGAGCCCATCCTGCTGGACTGCGCGCCGGTGCGGGCCGCGGTCAAGGACTCGGTGGTGCTCATCACCGGCGGCGGCGGCTCCATCGGCAGCGAACTGGCCCGGAGGGTGGCCGAGCTTCGCCCGGCGGCCATCGTGCTCCTGGGCCGGGGGGAGAACAGCCTGTGGCTGGCCCAGCGGGATCTGGCCCAGAGGTATCCCCGGCAGGCCCTGGCCGTCGCCCTTTGCGACATCCGCAACCCGGAGCGGCTCCAGCAGGTGTTCCAGGCCTGGAAGCCGGAGGTGGTGCTGCATGCCGCCGCCCACAAGCACGTGCCGTTCCTGGAGGAGAACCCGGAGGAGGCCATCGAGAACAACATCTTCGGGACCCGCAACGTTGTGGACGCGGCCCTGGACTGGGGCACCCGGATCCTGGTGAACGTCTCCACCGACAAGGCGGTGGATCCGGTGAGCGTGCTCGGGGCCTCCAAACGGATCGGAGAGCTGATCGTGGCCAAGGAAGCGGCCAGGGCCAAGGCGGGCCAGCGGCTGGTGAGCGTGCGGTTCGGCAATGTGCTGGGCAGCCGGGGCAGCGTGATCCCCATCTTCAAGGAGCAGATTCGCAAGGGTGGGCCGGTCACCGTCACCCATCCGGAGATGGCGCGCTACTTCATGACCATCCCCGAGGCCGCCCAGCTGGTGCTGCAGGCCGGCCTGCTGGGGGACGGCGGCAAGGTGTTCGCCCTGGACATGGGGGATCCGGTCCGCATCGTCGATCTCGCCAGGGAGATGGTGCGGTTGTCCGGCTTCACCCCGGGAGGGGACATCGACATCCAGTTCACCGGGATCCGGCCCGGGGAGAAGCTGTCCGAAGAACTGTTCACCTCCGGGGAGGAAAGGCGCACCTGGATCCATCCCAAGATCCTGGAATCGGTCCAGGATCCCCTGGATCCGGCGCTTCTTGAGCGGGGCCTGCGCACCCTCCAGTCGGTGATCGTCTATCCAGGGCAGGAACGGCAGGCGGAGATCCTGGGCGGCCTCATGGCCCTGGTCCCCAACTACCGGCCCTCCCCCGCAGGCCTGGGGCGCCTGCTTCCCGGGGACCAGACGGCGAAGCCACGGCCGGCTGGCGACCCGGAAGAGCGCCCCCTGTTTCCTGCCATTCCCGCGGCCCCGGAAGGCGGCCTTTCATTCATCGCCTGAACAGGAGGAGCCATGACGTTTCGTGAGACCGATACTTCCTTCACTGAGCCGCAAGAGACCACGGGCAGCCGGGCCGCCGTGTCCGCACCGCCCGCCGACCGGGCCTGGGCGTCGGCCATCGCCATGGCGCTGCCCGACATCAGCCAGCAGGACATCGACGCCGTGAGCGCCGTCGTCCGCAGCGAGCGCCTGGCCCTGGGGCCCATGATTCCCGCCTTCGAAAGGGCGATCGCCAGGTATGCGGGCGTCGAGCACGCGGTGGCGGTCAATTCCGGCACGTCGGCCCTGCACCTGATCGTGAAGGCGCTGGGCCTGGGATCGCGCGACGAGGTGCTGGTGCCGTCCTTCACCTTCGCCGCCAGCGTCAACGCCATCCTCTACGAAGGCGCCAAACCGGTTTTCGTGGAAATCGATCCGGACACCCTGAACCTGGACGTCTCCGACCTGGAGCACCGCATCACCCATCGCACCCGGGCCATCCTGGCGGTGGACGTGTTCGGCCTTCCCGCCGACTGGGCCGGGCTGGCCCGCATCGCCAAGCGCTACGGCCTGGCCTTGATCGATGATTGCTGCGAAGGCCTCGGCGCTGAATTCTCCGGGCGAAGGCTGGGCAGCTTCGGCCAGGCGGGGGCCTTCGCCTTCTATCCCAACAAGCAGATAACCACGGGTGAAGGCGGCATGATCGTCACCAACGACACCGATCTGGCGATCCTCGCCCGCAGCTACGCCAACCAGGGCCGGGGCGCCATGGGCGCCTGGCTCAACCACGACCGGATCGGCTACAACTACCGCATGGATGAGATGTCGGCCGCCCTGGGCCTTTCCCAGATGGGGCGGATCGAAGCGATCATGGCCAAGCGCGACCGGGTGGCCGCCATGTACAACGAGCGGCTCGCCTTCGTCCCCCGGGTGGAACCGCCCGGAACCTTTCCCAACCTCCGGAGAAGCTGGTTCGTCTACGTGGTGACCCTGGAGGAAGGCCTCCAGCGGGACTTGACCATCCTCGGCATGGAGCGGGAAGGGGTGCCCGCCCGTGGCTATTTCTCGCCCATCCATACCCAGCCGTACATCAGGCAGAAGTTCGGGAATCTCGCCGGCTCCCTGCCGGTCACCGAAGCCATGGCCAAGCGCACCCTGGCGCTGCCCTTCCACAACAACCTGACCGAGGCGGAGATCGACCACGTGGTGGCGGTTCTCCAGCGCAACCTCCGGTGAACCGTTCCCCAACCAGAATCCCAAAGGTGAATCAATGTCCCGAGCACACCCAGAAGACCGGTCCCTTGCCAACTACTTCGACCTGATCCGCGACCTGCCCCTGCTCACTCCGGAGCAGGAACGGATCAATGGCCGGTTGTGGCAACGGGACCGGGATCCCGAGGGTCTCCGAAAACTGGTGGAAGGCAACCTGCGCTTCGTGGTGAAGGAAGCCCTGAAATTCCAGGGCAAGGGCCTGGACCTGATCGACCTCGTCTCCGAGGGCAACCTGGGCCTGATCGAAGCTGCCAAGCGGTTCGACCCCGAGCGGGAGAACAAGTTCCTCACCTACGCGGTCTGGTGGGTGCGGCAGAGCATCTTCCGGGCCCTGGCGGAATACGGCAACCGGATACGCCTTCCGCAGAAACTGGCAGGGCAGGTCGCCATGCTCAACCGCGTCACCCACCGGGTCCAGAACGAGCTGGGACGGATGCCCACCCTCCAGGAGCTGGCCGATGCCTGCCACCTTCCCGCCCAGGAGGTCGAGCGCCTGCAAGTGCTCCAGCGGACCACCATCCCCTTGTCCACCGAGCAGGAGCTGGGCGACTCCGGGCTCACCCTGGGCGACCGCATGGAGCAGAACTCCGTGCCTTCTCCCATGGAGGTCATGGACCAGGAATCATTCCTCGATCAGTTCCGGATGACCCTCGCCCTGCTCAAGGAGAAGGAACGCCGGATCATCGGCATGCATTACGGCCTGGACGGCGGCGAGCCCATGACCCTGGAATGCATCGGCCAGTCCTTCCAGCCGCAGATCTGCAAAGAACGGGTGCGGCAGATCGAGGAACGGGCTTTCACCAAGGTCCGGGACCACTCCAAGAGGCTCATGGGCTCCTTCCTGCTCGCGCCGACCTAGCCCCGTTCCGGCCGGCTCCAGCGCCGGAAAGGACGATTCACATGGATAAAAGGAATGATCTTCGGGTTCCCGTCAAGCCGGCCTGCAAAGCCCGGTTCCTGCTTGACGGGGAGTCCTTCATCAATGTCCGGGTGGTCAACCTGGGATCCCATGGCTGCTGCTTCGTCATTCCGGAGCCCGCGGTCAACCGCTTCAAGGCCGGGCCCATCCTGGAGGACTGGAAGCTGATCCACCCCAAGCTGCCCAAGGCCACCATCAAGGCAAAGGTGATGTGGTGCCGCCACCAGGGCAAGGCCAAGCCCGGCCTGCTGGAAGCCGGAGTCCAGTTCCTGGATGTCCCGTCCAGTTACCGCGAAGTTCTGGATCAGTTCATCACGAGTCCTTTGTGACCGGCTCCCGAACCGCCGCCCTGGGTGGAAAGCCCGGCCTCCGGCCCACACACCTGACGGTGGGATCTTCACCATTCGCCGCCTGAAAAATACCGCTCAGCGGAGACTCGGTCCGATCCTTGCGAAAACAAAATCCGGCATTTATAATATCGCCCTTCTTGCGGTTTCCGTTCGCAGGTGAGCCGGAAACAGAACCTTGGAGGGGCTTCTGAACATTCTTGTCACCAGTGCCGGCCGCCGGACGTCCCTCATCGCTGCCTTCCAGAATGCGGCCCACCCGTTCGGTCAGAAAGTCCTGGTGGCGGACTTCGATCCCCTGGCTCCGGCCTGCGCCCTGGCCGACGGTGCGTTCATGGTGCCCCGAGTCTCGGACCCAGGCTACCTGCCGGCCCTGCGCGCCATCGCCCGGGAACAGGAGGTGGGCCTGATCGTGCCGACCATCGACCCGGAACTGGCCGCGCTTTCCAGGCAGGTGGAAACCTTCCGGCGGGATGGCGTCTCCGTGCTGGTTTCCGCCCCGGAGTTCGTGGCGGTCTGCCGGGACAAGTGGATGACGTCCCGGTTCTTCAAGGCCGAGGGAATCGATGTTCCCGCCTCCTGGCTGCCGGACACGGCCATGGCCGCACTGCCCGAGGAGATCTTCCTGAAGCCCAGGGACGGCAGCGCCAGTTCGAACATCTGCCGGTGCCGGCGGGAGGATCTGCAGCGGGTGCTGCCGTCGGTGCCCAACGCCCTGATCCAGGAATGCCTGTACGGCGTGGAGATCACCATCGATTCCTTCCTGGACTTCCAGAGCCGTCCCATCCACTACGTTCCCAGAGAGCGCATCCGGACCCTCGGGGGCGAATCCATCCAGGGGGTCACCCTGGACCGGCCGGAACTGGACCCGTGGCTGGTGCAGGTGCTGCAGGCCTGCTCCCGCCTGGGCGCCAGGGGGCCGCTCACCCTGCAGGCCTTCCTCACAGAGCGGGGTCCCGTTCTCACCGAAGTCAATCCCCGGTTCGGCGGCGGCTTCCCCCTGGGACTGGCCGCCGGAGGCGACTACCCGGCCTGGATCCTGGCCCTCCTGCGGGGCGAGACCCTGGAGCCGAGGCTCGGCCAATACCGGCGCGGGCTCTACATGAGCCGGTACTACCGGGAGATCTTCACGGAAACCCTGCCATGGCCGCGGTGAAGGCCCTGGTGTTCGATCTGGACGACACCCTCTACCCGGAAGTCTCCTACGTCCTCAGCGCCTTCCGGGCGGTGGCCGCCTGGCTGGAGGAGGCCGCTGCCCTCCCGGCGGACCGGGCTTTCGCCTGGATGGAGGAGGCCTTCACCCATGGCTCCCGCAGGCGGATCTTCGATCGCCTGCTGGCGGCCTTTCCTTCGGCCTCCGGAAAGGCCACGGTGGCCCAGCTGGTCCGGGTCTACCGGTCGCATCCGCCCGCCATCGCGCTGTACCCGCACATGGCGGAACTGCTCGACGAGGCCAGGGCCCGGTCCCTGCGCATCGCGGTCATCAGCGACGGCTATCTGGAGGCCCAGCGCCAGAAGGCCCGGGCCCTGGGACTCTCCCGGTGGGCGGAGCCCATCCTGTTCACCGACGCATGGGGGCCCCAGGCCTGGAAGCCGAACCCCATGGTCTTCTCCTGTCTGCAGGAGGCGCTGGAACTGAGTCCGGAACAGATGGTCTATATCGGGGACAACCCGGTCAAGGATTTCCAGGCGCCGAACCTGCTGGGCTGGAACAGCATCCAGCTGGTGCTGCCCGGCCAGTGCGCCACGGGCCGCCCGGTGAGCCAGGCCCGGATCCGGGTGGAGGGGATCCCGGCGCTGTGGCAGGAAATTCTGGCTTGACCCTGGCGGGGATTGGCTTGATATTTCCGGCCGTCGCAAGGGAGCTTCCCTCTCGCCGACCCGGCCCTCGGCAACTGGGGAGACCCCCATGGGTAGTGCGTTTCGATTAGAGCCCGGGCTGGATCCCTCCGCCGTGGGCGGACCAGGGCAGGGGCGGTGATGAAGAGGGGGCACCGGCATGATCCGGAACCTGTTGGCCACGTTATCCCGGCACCCCTGGGTGCGGAAGACCGCCATGAGCACGCCGGTGCTGCGCGACGTGGCCTGGCGGCTGGTGGCGGGAGAGAGCCAGGAGGATGGCCTGGCGGTGGTCAGGACCCTCAACGCCAAGGGCATCAAGGGGACCATGAACTTCATCGGAACCCACGTCCGCTCGGAACCCGAGGCGGTCCGCGCCGCGGACACCGCCATCGAAGGCCTGCGGCGGGTCCAGGCCGAAGGGCTGGACTCCCACCTGTCCCTGAAACTGACCCAGATCGGCCTGGATGTGGATCCGGCGTTCTGCCGCCTGCAACTGGACCGGGTCCTGGCGGCGGCACAGCACCTGGGCAGCTTCGTGCGGATCGACATGGAGGAATCCGCGTACACCGGGGAGACCTTGCGGATCTTCGAGGAAGCCCGCGCCGGGCGCCCGGATTCGGTGGGCATCGTGCTCCAGTCCTACCTGCGCCGGAACCAGGCCGACCTGGAGCGGATGGTGGCCCTGGGCGCCCGCATCCGCCTGGTCAAGGGCGGCTACTGGGAATCGGCCCCGGTGGCTTTGCGGAACAAGGAGGAGCTGGACCGGGCCTTCCTGCGCGACCTGGAATTCCTGATCCTGCATGGCCACAGGCCGGCGCTGGCCACCCATGACCCGGCCGCCGTGGCGCGGGCGGTGCAGGTGCTGGCGGCCGCCGGGCTGCCCAAGGACGCCATGGAATTCCAGATGCTCTACGGGGTCCGCCAGGACCTGGCCGAAGCCCTGGTCCGGGACGGCTACACCGTGCGCAGCTACGTGCCCTACGGCGCCCATTGGTACGAATACGTGCTGGGCTGCATCCGCCGTGACCCGGGCAGGCTGGTCCGGACCGTCGGCCCCCAGGCGAGGTGAGCCGCCGCCCACGGCCGAGGCCGCCCACTGGGAGGCCGCCCACTGGGAGGCCGCCCACTGGGCGGCCTCGGGTGGCGGGACCTGGCGGTGGTGTCAGTTGCCGCCGGTGTTGCCGCTTTCGGTGTTGCTGCTGACCGTCACGCCGCTGCCGCTCTGGTTGTTGATGCCCTTGCCGCCGCTGCTGGTGACCGTGTTGCCGGAGCAGACCGAGGCGGTGGCGGAACCGAGATAGATGCCGTCGCTGTGGCTGGTGGTGACGCTGTTGCCCA
>JARLGP010000137.1 GCA_031292735.1 Holophaga sp. | reverse complement strand
GCGCCTGGGCCCCGGCCGGGTGGTGGTGGGCCGCAAGCGCTACCACGCGGCCCTGCGGGCCCTGGCCCTGGAGCCGGCGCCCGACCTGCTGATCATGGACGACGGCTTCCAGCACCGGGCGTTGCACCGGGACGTGGACCTGCTGCTGCTGGACGGGGTGCGCCGCTGGGGCAACGGGCGCATGCTGCCCCTGGGCGATCTGCGCGAGCCCATGGCCAGCGCCGCCCGGGCTTCCTGCCTGGTGGTGACCCGGGGCGGCCGGGCCGAACGGGAGCCGATCCTGGCCTGGTGGCGCCGCTGGGGTTCGGGCGGCCCGGTGTTCTGGCTGGATTTCCAGATCGGCGCCCTGCGCCGGTTCGGCACCCAGGAGCGGCTGGAGCTGCCGGCTCTGGGCCCGGGCCCGCTGTTCGCCTTCTGCGCCCTGGGCCACCCCGAGGCCTTCTACGCCGATCTCCTGGTGGCCGGCCTGCCCTGGGCCGGCACCCACAGCTTCCGCGACCATCAGGCCCTCACCGGGCACCAGCTCCTGCGCCTGCAGGACGCGGCCCGGGCAGCCGGCGCCGGCGCCCTGGTGTGCACCGAAAAGGACGCGGTGAAGCTCAAGGACGTGCCGCTCAGCCTTCCGCTGTGGGTGGCGGAGCAGCGGGTGACGGGAGCCCGGGAACTGACCGATTGGCTGCTGCGCCGGCTCGGCTGGAGCGCAGTTCCTCCCGGGCCAGCAGCAGCACCGCCGCCACGATGAGGATGCCGCCGCCCACCCGGGTCAGGGTGAACGGCTCGCCCAGCAGGAGCGCAGCCAGGACCAGGGTGCAGATCGGCTCCACCGTGGAATAGACCGAGGCCCGCACCGGGCCCACCCGTTCCAGCCCCTCGAAGAAGAACAGGATGGCCAGCGTGCTGACCACCGCCACCGCGGTCACCGCCGCCCAGCCGGCCATGGTGCCCGGCAGCCGCGGCCCGCGCAGGGCGGTGAGGCAGGCATAGGTCAGCGCCGCGCCGGTGGTGATCACCGCGGTGGAGGCGGTGGGGCTGATGTGGGCCGGAATCCGGCTGCCGGCCAGGACGTAGCAGGCATAGACCACCCCGGTCATGAGGCCCAGGAAGATCCCCAGCGGCGTGCCGTCCCCGGCCCGGCCGATGGTGAGCGCGCTTCCGGCCAGGGCCATGGCCACCGCGCCCACCTGCAGCCTGGAAAGCGGGTGGCGGAACACCACCCGGGCCAGGATCGCCACCATGGCCGGGTAGAGGTAGAGCAGCAGGGACACCAGGCCCACCGAGGCCAGGGTGATGGCCGCGAAGTAGCAGTAGGCCTGGCCGGCGTAGCCCAGCACGCCCATGACCGCCAGCAGGGCCAGGCCCCTGCCCCGGGGCAGGCTCAGCCCCTTGCAGACGAACACCACCCACATGCACAGCGCCGCGATGGAAAAGCGGAGCAGCATCAGGGTGGCGATATCGACCCCCGTCCGGTAGGCCATGCGGGCGAAGATCGGCAGGCTGCCGAAGCACAGGCCGGAGGCCAGGCAGAACAGGACGCCGGCCACGACCCCTTTGGCCCGGGTTCGGCAGGGGGGGTCCAAATGCATTCCGCTGGCTTCTCCCATCGTGACCTTTCAGGGGCCATCGCGGCGCTGGGAGGGGCCGCGGGGCCCAGCTCCCAGTGTAGCGGCTGGCGGACCGCTTGAAACTGGCACTGGCATTCCCGGCCGCGCTCCAGTAGGATGGACCCAGCCCATGCGGGCGTAATTCAGTGGTAGAATGTCAGCTTCCCAAGCTGAACGTCGACGGTTCGATCCCGTTCGCCCGCTCCAATGCAAATCCCTGAAACTACTTGGTTTCGGGGATTTTCGCATTCACAGGATCCGTTCCGAGTCAGAGACTGAACTCGCCTTTACGCCCGCGGTTCATGATCAGGCGTAGGCGGTGGAGCACGGCTTTCAGATCTTCCCGGGCGACGGCTCCGATGAACACGGTCCAAAGAAAGCCAATGCCCAAGGTTCACACTGTCTTTCCTTTTGGCCGCAATGAAGCGATCGTTGCCTTCAATTCAGTGCAGGATAGTGGCAACCGTTCCGCTTCCTGCCTGATTCTTTTTGCCCAGCTGGAGCCGCGGGAAATAGCATCCTCGGCAGCCAAGGTGAGATTGCCAGGCCATTCGCGCTCCAGATGGGACATGAGGAGGGCCGATTGGAGGCGGTCCTTGTCAGCTTTCAGGGCGGACTGCGGTCCGCGGTTGCTGGCAACCAGGAGCTTGTGGACTGCGAAACGCGCGGGTTCCGGCACCCTGACGAGGACCGCCGTGTTACCGACAATCACGGCATCCATCGTCCTTTCCAGCAGGTAATCCATGAATGGCAGGGGCTGCGCATAGGCGCCCAGCCTGGGGATTTCGATGGGATTGTCCAGGTTGGCCCCCATGGTGGCGGTCACCAGATCGATGCGCCAATCGGCCCCAGGAATGTTGTAGCTGGTGGCCTGGCACTCCCGATGCTTCAGGGACAGGTGCAAGCTCGGCACAAAGCCCATTTCCAGCGCTTCGATGACGCGGGGAATGCTCGCCATCGTCTGGGGGGTTTGAGGGATGCCCAGGTCGATCCGCTTGGCGTAGGCGCTGAAGTCGATGTCCGTGGTCTTGAGAGCGGATGGCCAGCGGACCCCCAGGCTGGTTCCGATGGCTGCGAAGGCGTGCGTCCCGACAAGGATACCGCCCAGCCGAAAGACGCCGGCCTCGGCGAACCCACGGATGATCCGCGTCGAATCCGTGTCGGTGATGATCAGGTCCCCGCCCCGGAGCATCGCGGATAGCCGCCTGATCCGATCGGCGCGTGCCTCCGCATCCGGACGGCCAGCTTGGTAGGACTTCATAATGGCGCGGGTCTTGTCGTCGTCCGGCCCTATGTAGAAATCCTTTACGTTGGACCCGAGGCCTCCGGTGGTTCGAAAATACCAGTAGACGCCGTCCCCCCGCTCCCGGGCCGTAAAAGTCCCCTTGAGGTCTGAAAAGGACTTGGCGAACTCGGTGGACCGCATATGCTCCAGAAGTTCCGCCAAGAGCGTCTGGGTTTCAATGGACAGGCGGGTGACGCGCAGGTTTATCGGCGCATGTTCGCGAGTCCCAGCGGCTGGCGGACCCTCCCCGGCCGGCGTACCACCACCCCCGTGACGCTTCGACCCATTGTCCGGCACGACCACCCCCCCCCTTGGCATTTGCCACAAGTTCTTCAATTTTTTTGTGGCAATACGAATCTTGATCCATTGCCACAAAAAAGCAATGCCTCTTGTGGCAATGAAAAAACGGGGCGCTTGGCTTGAACCCCGGGATGGCCTTTTACGCCCGATTTACGCCTGCACTATGTCCAATAGCTCTTCACCTTTCGGGCCATCAAAATCAGAAGCCTTTGAAAACCAAGGCAAAACGCAAGAGCTAGTGAGGGTGATTTTGACCCAAGTCATTTTCCCAAGCTGAACGTCGACGGTTCGATCCCGTTCGCCCGCTCCAACAAGAAGCCCCGAAGATGCAACCCTTCGGGGCTTTTGCTTTGTGCTTTTCGGCCACTGAGCTCCGGGATAGGCCTGGTCGGGTACCCCAACTCTGCGCAGACGGTGTTGAACGTTCCATGCAGGTCGAGTTGCTGCGGGTTCTGTCGGGATCCCTGCCGCGGCCGGGGATCACCGTCTTGACAGGGGCAGAATTTGATTAATATTTAATATAAATTCCTCACCTGCTGGAGGTTCTGCCATGAGTTCCCCCGATGTTCCCGATCTGGTCAACCAGATCATCGCCATGGCCTGGGATCTATCACCGGCGGTTTCAGCGGTCTCTCCGGATTGACCCATGGCAGTGGTTTCGAATAACCCCATGGCTCCCTGGATCCCGAAGCCCCTGGCCCAGGGCTTGAAGCTGGGCTTTCACGCGCACCTGCTCCCCGTCATCTGCCCAGGCGAAGGCGTGGCGCTGATGGTCGAGGAAGGCCCCGTGCTGCTGCACGACCCGGTCTACCAGGACCTCGCCCCCCTCCTGGATGGCAGCAGGACGGCGCAGGAGATCGCCGCCGCGTTGCGTGGCCGCGCGGATCCCCTGCGGGTCTACTATGCCCTGGAGCTCCTCCACCGGGCCGGCAGGATCGGGGCAGGTGCGGGGAACCTTCCGCCCGCCGTGGCGGCCTACTGGCAGGGCCAGGGGCTCGACCCGCAGTCCACGGTGGCCGGGATCCAATCCAAGGTCATCCGGGTCAGGCAGGCCGGCGGCGTGGATACCGGGCCCCTGTGCCGCGCCCTGGAAGCCTCCGGCCTGGTGCTCGGCGAACCGGAACAGCCCGCGCTGGAGGTCGTGGTCACCGATGCCTACCTGCGTCCGGAGATCCTGGACTGGGGCCTCGCGGCCAGGGCGGCAGGGCGGCCCTGGCTGTTGCTGCGGCCTTCGGGCGCCATGCACTGGCTGGGCCCCCTGTTCCTGCCCGACGGAACGGCTTGTCCCGCCTGTCTGAGGCACCGCCTGGTGGCGAACTTCTATCTCGAGGATTTCCTCCGGACCCATACGGGGGCGGAGCTCCCGGGGCCACGAACCGCCCACCCGGCCAGCGTCGGCATGGCCTGTCATTGGCTGGCCATGGAGATAAGCAGACTATTCGCCGGCCTGCCCTCCGACCTGGCCGAGGCGGTCCTGACCCTGGATTCCCGCACAGGTCGCCTGGAGCGCCACCAACTGGTCCAGTTCCCCGGCTGTCCGGTGTGCGGGACCAGAGCCACCGAGCCGCCTGCCCCCATCACCTTGGTGAGCCGCCCGGTACGGTTCGCCGATGACGGAGGATTTCGCACCTTTGCGCCCGCGGAAACCATCGCGAAATACAGCCACCTCGTGAGTCCCATCACCGGACTCGTGGAGGGGCTGGAACCCATGGCGGGATGCGAAGGCACCCTGCAGGCCTTTGCCGGCGGCAGGAACTGGGCGTTCCCGGCCGACAGCCTGGGGGACTTCAAGGCGACGCTGCGCCAATCCAGCGCCGGCAAGGGCCGGTCGGCCCTCCAGGCCCAGGCCAGCGCCCTGGGGGAGAGTCTCGAGCGGTATTCCTCGAAGTTGACCGGGACAGAATTCCAGGTCATGGCGAGCCTGGCCGAACTGGGCGGGCAAGCCATTCACCCGAACGCGGTCATGGGCTACAGCGACCGGCAGTTCCAGATGCGAACGGCATCCCCCGGACCGACCTCACGGTTCAACCGGACGCCCGCACCCTTCAATCCCGATGGCCGGATCCCCTGGAGTCCGGTCTGGTCCCTGACCGAAGGGCGGCCCAAGCTGCTGCCCACCGCGTTCCTCTATTTCCCGACCGCCGGCAGGCGGCCGGGGGACCCTCCCGCCTATTGCTTCTCCTGCTCCAATGGCAATGCCTCCGGCAACAACCTGGAGGAGGCGGTGCTCCAGGGTTTCCTGGAACTGGTGGAGCGGGATGCCACCAGCATCTGGTGGTACAACCGGCTGAGCCGGCCCGGCGTTGATCTGGCCAGCTTCCCGGAGGCCGGTCTCGGGGAGTGGCTGGACCGCTATGCGGCCCTGGGCCGGGACGCCTGGGCGCTGGATCTGACCCACGATCTGGGCATCCCCGCCTTCGTCGCCCTTTCCCGCAGCCGCACCGGCCTCGAGCGGATCCTGTTCGGCTTCGGCTGCAGCCTGGATCCAGGGCTCGCACTGCAACGGGCGTTCGCGGAAATGAACCAGTTCCTCCTGGGTTCCGGCACGACCGACGAGCTGCAGATCGCGGATGAGGAGACCCTGGACTGGCTGACCACGGCCACGCTGGCCAACCAGCCCTATCTGCAACCGGACGCCAGGGTCCCCGCCCGGACCCCCAAGGACTTCCGGAACCTGGGCAGTGGCGACCTGCTGAGCGACATCCAGTTCTGCAAGGAACGGGTGGAGGCCAAGGGCATGGAGATGCTGGTGCTGGACCTGACCCGGGCGGATGCGGGGATGCCCGTGGCGAAAGTGATCGTCCCGGGCCTGCGCCATTTCTGGGCCCGGTTCGCACCGGGAAGGCTCTATGACGTTCCGGTCGCCCTGGGCTGGCTGGACCAGCCCAACCGGGAAGAGGACCTGAATCCCACCCCGATGTTCCTGTGAAGGGGGCCTGGTGTTCCAGCTTTGCATCCTGTCCCTGAAGCCGGCGGTCCGCGTCCTCGGCCTGGAAGGCCCGGGACCGGTGTTCGTGGAAGCGCCTGGCGTCAGACGGCTCCGGCTCGCCGCGCCGAGCCAGAACCAGCGGGACCTCCTGGCGGGGCTCATCCATGGCGACCGTACGGCCGACGCGTTGCTGCGGGCGCCTGACGCTTCCGGCGCCGCCCTCGACAGCCAGTATCTGCTCGCCCGTCTGGAGAAGCTGGGCTGGCTCTGCTATTCCCTGGAGTGGGCGAAGCGTCCGGCCCTGACCCTGGAACCGCTCACCGCCGATTTCCAGGCGCCGTGGACGGCGCCGACGGGGCTGTTCCGCCTGTCCCGCTTCGCGTGGCTGCGCCGGCAGGAGGGGGGCGGGATCCTGCTCGAAAACCCCCTCGGGTTCGGCCGGATCCGGATCCACCAGCCTGCGCTGCTTGGGCTGGTGGGCCTCCTGGGCGAGCCCACGGATGCCCCGAGTCTGGCCCTGGCGCTGCCCGGAGCGGGCCCCGATTGGAGCGCCGCCTGCCTTGCCCTGTTGCTGCAATCCGGCGCGGTGGGCCCTTGCGACGCCGACGGGAAGCTCCGGGAAGACCGGGATCCCGCCCTGCGCCAGTGGGAATTCCATGACCTGCTTTTCCATTCCCGCAGCCGCCTGGGCAGGCATGACGGTCCCTATGGAGCCACCCTGCGGTTCCTGGGCGAGATCCCGCCCCTGCCCGCCCTGAAAACGCCTGGGGCCGGGCCCCGGACCCCCCTGCCGGAGCCGGCGGCCGGAACGGCGATTACGCCCTTTTTCCAGGTCCTGGCCGAACGCAGCTCCGGCCGCACACCGGGCAAGACCCCCATGACCCTGCGGCAGCTGGGCGAGTTCCTGCACCAGGTCGCCCGGGTCCGGGCCTTCGTTCCGGCCAATCCCGCCGATCCAGGTTCCTATGAACGTACCCGGCGCCCCTGCGCCAGCGGCGGCGCCATGCATTCCATCGAACTGTACCTCATCGTGGCCCGCTGCACCGGCCTGGAGCCGGGCTTCTATCACTATGATCCGGCAACCCATGCCCTGGAACGCCTGAGGGATCTGGACGACGAGGTGCGACGCTTTCTGGCCTTCGGACAGGCATCCATGCGCGCGGATGCGCCGCCCGACCTGCTGTTCACCCTGGCCGCACGATTCCAGCGGGTGGCCTGGAAATACCAGACCATGGCCTATGCGACGATCCTCAAGGACACCGGGGCCATGTTCCAGCAGATGTACCTGGTGGCCACCGCCCTGGGGCTGGCCCCCTGCGCCATCGGCTGCGGCGATGCCTGGGCCTTCGCCCGGGTGGCAGGCCTGGATGATCTGCAGGAAACCTCGGTCGGCGAATTCGCCCTTTCGGCCAGCCCCGGGAGCCCCTCCGGGGCTCCGCCACGGTGAATCCCCCCCCCCGCCCAATACTGTCGGTACAATCATTGACATACCTCCAATTATGCATATATTTGCAGAAAGGGGTGAGTATGGCACGGACAGCTGCAAGGCTCCCGGATGGGAGCCGGATCACGGACTTCATCAGCCTCGGCGTGGTCGCCAAG
>JARLGP010000136.1 GCA_031292735.1 Holophaga sp. | reverse complement strand
GGCCAGTGTTGTGCCGAGGCGCTGGTGCAGATGGGGCTGGAATGGCGCGGCGCCGAAAACCCGCAGCTGCTCCAGGCGGTGCGCGGGCTGTGCGGCGGGGCCCGGGACGGGCTGCTGTGCGGCGCGCTCACCGGTGCGGCCTGCATGCTGAGCCTGATGGATCCGCAGCGCGCCGACCTGGACCTGGTTCCGGAACTGAGCCAGTGGTTCCGGGCCGCCATGGGCGAGCAGTTCGGCGGCTGCGACTGCGCGGACATTCTGGCCGGCGACCCCCGCAACAAGGCGGCGCGCTGCCCGGCGGTGGTGGAGGCGACCTATCTGCAGGCCAAGGAAATACTCAAAAGCTGCGGACACGCCATGAGTTGACGCGGCCATTCCCTCATCCCAGGACGGAGGCAGGATCATGAAGCTCAGGAAGATGTGGCTAAACATCAACGGCGCCAACCGCATGTTCATTTGCGATCCGGAAAAGGACTCGCTGGCCGACGTGCTGCGGCGCATCGGCCTGACCGGGACCAAGGTGGGCTGCGGTAAGGGCGTCTGCGGCGCCTGCTCGGTGCTGCTGGACGGCCAGGTGGTCCGCTCCTGCGCCAAGAAGATCCGGGCGGTGCCGGAATACAGCAGGGTCCTGACCATCGAAGGCATCGGCACCCCCGCCCACCTGCACCCCCTGCAGGTGGCCTGGATGAACTATGGTGCCGTGCAGTGCGGGTTCTGCGTGCCGGGCTTCATCGTCTCCGCCTACGCGCTGCTCCAGGAGAACCCCGGCCCCTCCCGCGAGGATGTCCGCGACTGGTTCCAGAAGCACCGCAACGTTTGCCGCTGCACCGGCTACAAGCAGATCGTGGATGCGGTCATGGCGGCCGCCAAGGTGCTCCGGGGCGAAGCGACCCTGGAGGATATCTCCTTCAAGGACCCCGGCACCGGCGAATACTACGGCAAGCCGGTGGTGCGCCCCACGGCCCTGGCCAAGGTGTGCGGCCTGGCCGACTACGGCGACGACCAGGAGCTCAAGATGCCGGCCGAAAGCCTGCACGTGGCGGTGGTGCAGCCGCGGCTGGCCCACCACGCCCGGATCCTCAGGATCGACACCGGGGAGGCCGAGCGCATGCCCGGGGTGGTGAAGATCATCACGCACAAGGAGCTCAAGGCCGCAGGAGGCTCCAACGTGATGGCCGAGGGCCAGTTCCACGAGCGCACCACGGTCATGGTGCCCAGCCGCAAGGTGCTGTGCGAGGACAAGATCTTCCGCTACGGCGACGTGGTGGCGCTGGCCGTGGCCGACACCAAGGACCACGCCCGGGCCGCCGCCGCCAAGGTGCGGGTGGAGATCGAGAAGCTCCCCGAATACCTCAACTTCCTGGACGCGGTCATGCCCGGCGCCATGCGCGTGCACGAGGACACCCCGAACATCTTCGCCGAACAGCCGGTGCTGAAGGGCGCCGGGCTGGAGGCCCCGGCCCGGGTGGCGGAACTCATCGACCGCTCCGCCCACAGCGTGGCAGGCAGCTTCTACTCCTCCCGGGAACCGCACCTGTCGGTGGAAGGCGACACGGTCCAGGCCTATTTCGACGAGGACGGCTTCCTGGCCATCCAGTGCAAGTCCCAGGGCGTCTTTTCCTCCATCGGCCGGATCGGCAACTCCATCGGCGTGCCCAAGAACAAGCTGCGCATCCTCATGAACCCCACCGGCGCCAGCTTCGGCTGGTCCACCAACGCCGGTGACCTGTGCCTGGCCGGCGCCGCGGCGGTGGTCACCGGGATGCCGGTGGCCCTCTCCATGAGCTACGAGGAGCACCAGCACTTCTCCGGCAAACGCTGCCCGTGCCATTCCAACGGCCGGGTGGGCTGCGACGAGAACGGGCTGATCACCGCCGCCGAGTTCGATTTCGGCATGGACCACGGCGCCTACTCCTGGGGCGGCGACGACATCATGACCAAGCCCGCCCGGTTCGCCTTCTTCCCCTACAAGGTGCCCAACGTGGCCGGCCTGGTGCGCATCGCCAACACCAACCACAACTACGGCACCGCCTACCGGAGCTACGGCTCGCCCCAGGCCTACACCCTGAGCGAGGCGCTGGTGGACATGCTGGCCGAGGAGGCCGGCATCGATCCCTTCGAATTCCGCTGGCGCAACATCGCAAGGCCGGGCGACACCAACATCAACAGCTACCCGTTCCGGCAGTACCCCATGGAAGAGATGATGCGGCGCATGCGCCCCTTCTACGACCGGGCGGTGAAGGACGCCAGGGAGCAGGACCGGCCCGGCTTGCGCCGGGGGGTGGGCCTGGCCTGGGGTGTGTTCAACGTCACCGAAGGCGGCACCGACAGCGCCGAGGTGGCGCTGGAGCTGAACCCGGACGACAGCATCACCAAGTTCGACACCTGGCAGGAGCTGGGCCAGGGCGGCGACATCGGTTCGCTCATGGTGACCCTGGAGGCGCTCAAGCCGCTGGGGGTGACCCCGGACCGGATCCGGCTGGTGCAGAACGACACCAAGCTCTGTCCGGACACCGGCATGTCCGGCGCCAGCCGCTCCCACTACATGGACGGCCACGCCACCATCCAGGCCGCCGAGAAGCTGATGAACGCCCTGCGCAAGCCGGACGGCAGCTACCGCAGCCACGCCGAGATGGCGGCGGCCGGCATCCCCACCAAATACGTGGGCCGCTACGAAACCACCACCACCCCCGGCCTGTGCCGGCTGGATCCCAACACCGGAATCGGCGATCCCACCCCCGCCTTCACCTACGCCCTGAACCTGGCCGAGGTGGAGGTGGACACCGCCACCGGCAAGACCACGGTGATCCGCTTCGTCTGCGTGGACGAGGTGGGCAAGGTGGGCAACCTCGACGCGGTGAACGGCCAGGCCTACGGCGGCATCTCGCACAGCATCGGCTTCGCCCTCAGCGAGAACTACGACGACGTGCGCAAGCACACCAACCTGGCCACCAGCGGCGTGCCCTACATCAAGGACATTCCCGACGACATCACCATCGTCCACCTGGAAGGCTACGACGCCAACGGGCCGTTCGGCTCCTCCGGGGCCTCCGAGGCGTTCCAGGCCGGCGGCCACGTGGCGGTGCTCAACGCCATCCACAACGCATGCGGGGTGCGGATCTTCGAGATGCCCGCCACCAGGGAGAAGGTCAAGGCCGGCCTGGACCTCATCGCCGCCGGCGGCGAGGTCAAGCCGCCCAGGAAATATTTCCTGGGCTCCGACCTCTACGACGAGCTGGAGAACATCAAGGCGAACCCGGTGCCGTTCGGCGGCAACGCCTTCTTCCAGCCGCTGGGCGGCGAGGCCGCGGCCCGGTTCTTCTGAACGGAGGGGATCCGGTTGCTGGATGAAGCCGCGCACGGAGCCATGGCGACCTGCCTGCAGAACGAAGCCGCGTTCTGCACGGCGGCCTGCCCCTTCCACTTGGATGTGCGCGACTTCATCGCCAAGCTGCAGCGCGGCGGCTTCCACGCCGCCTACCGGAGCTACCTGCACGCGGTGGGCTTTCCGGGCATCGTCAGTGCCCTGTGCCCTGAGCCCTGCAAGGCGGTGTGCCCGAGGCGGCTGAACGGCGGCGCGGTGGAAATGCGGATGCTGGAGCGGGCGGCCATGGCCTTCGCCCGCAGCACCGATCCGGACGCCTTCAACATGCCGGCCAAGCCGGCCCGGGTGGCGGTGATCGGCGCGGGCATCAGCGGCCTGGCCTGCGCCCTGCGCATGGCCGCCCGGAAGTACCAGGTGACGGTGTTCGAACGGTCCGGCCGGATCGGCGGCCACCTGCACGGGCTGCTGCCGCCGGAGCTGATCCTGGCCGACATCCAGCGCCAGTTCATGCACGAGGCCTACGACCTGCGCCTGGACGAGGCGGTCGGCAGCCTTGAGGCGCTGGATTTCGCCGCGGTCTACGTGGCCACCGGGGCCGGCGGCGAGACCTTCGGCCTGGTCGCGGATCCCGGCGGCGCCTTCGCCAGCGTCCGGCCCGGGGTGTTCCTGGGCGGCTCGCTCACCGGCGCGGACACCCTGCGGGCCATCGCCGACGGGCTCCAGGCCAGCGATGCCCTGGAGCGCTACATCAAGGCCGGCGGCATGAACCACCCGGCCGTGTCCACGGCCACCGCCCTGCGCCTGGACCCCGCCCGGTTTCCCGCGCGCGCCCCGGTGGCGCCGGCCGGCGGGGCCGGCTACACCCGGGAGGAGGCGGCCGCCGAGGCCCAGCGCTGCCTGAAATGCGCCTGCGACGCCTGCGTGCGCGCCTGCGACCTGATGCGCTACTTCCAGAAATACCCCCGGCGGATCGCCGAGGAGGTGGAGGTCACCATCCATCCCGGCACCCTGGACGGCAACGGCACCGTCGCCACCCGGCTGATCGCCACCTGCAACCAGTGCGGCCTGTGCCGGGAGGTGTGTCCCCAGGGCATCGACACCGGCGACCTGCTGCGCCGGAGCCACCGGATCATGCACGAGAAGGGGGCCATGCCCTGGGCCTTCCACGATTTCTTCCTGCGCGACATGGCCTTTGCCGACCTCGAAGCCGGGCTGTGCCGGGCGCCGCTGGGCCATCGCCGTTCCCGCCTCCTGTTCTTCCCGGGCTGCCAGCTGGGCGGCTCCGACCCGCGCTACGTTACCGCCGGCTATCGGTTCCTGCTGGAGCGCTGGCCGGACACCGCCATCCGCCTGGGCTGCTGCGGGGCCCCGGCCGACTGGGCCGGGGACGAGGGGCTGCAGCGTTCGGCCATGGCCCGGCTGCGGACGGACTGGCTGGCCCTGGGCCGGCCCCGGCTGGTGTTCGCCTGCCCCACCTGCCGGATGATGCTGGCCCGGAGCCTGCCGGAGCTGGACGGAGCGTTCCTCTACGACCTGATGCTGGAGCAGGGCCTGGCCCCCGTGGCCGCCGGCGGCGGCACCCTGGCCTCGGTGTACGACCCATGCGCCAGCCGCGACCAGCCGGAGCTGCAGCGCAGCGTGCGCGCCCTGGCCGAACGGGCCGGGTTCCGCCTGGAGGCGCTGCCCATGGAAGGTCGGCTGGCCCAGTGCTGCAGCTGGGGCGGCCAGGTGTCGGTGGCGTATCCGCCCTACGCCCAGGCGTCGGCCCAGGACCGGATCCGGGGGCCCCACCCCTACATCACCTACTGCAGCAACTGCCGGGACACCTTTGCCGCGGCCGGGAAACCGGCTTGGCATATCCTGGATCTCTGGTTCGGGTTGAACGGGCCCGACCGGCGGCCACCCACGGTCACCGGCCGCCGGGCCAACCGGATCGCCTTGAAACGCAGGCTGCTGGCGGAATTCTGGGGCGAGCCGGAGCCGAAGGAGGAGCCCATGCCACTGATCATCGCGCCGGAACTGAGGGCCAAACTGGACCGGGAACTGCTGCTGGAAACCGAGGTCATGGCGGTGATCGAGCACTGCGAGGCCACCGGCGCCAAGCTGTTCGACCCCGTAGCCGGCACCTGCAGCGGGCACCTGCGGATCGGCAACCTCACCTTCTGGGTGGAGTACCGCCCCGCCCCCGGCGGGTTCCAGCTGGTGAACGCCTACAGCCACCGCATGAGCATCGAGGAGCCCTGAACCATGGCCGAGCCCAGGACCCTCATCTGCCACCGGTGCCAGAAGGAGCTGGTGCCCGGGAAGACCGATTTCAGCTACCTGGGGCACCGGTTCCACACCGACGTGCTCAAGTGCCCGGACTGCGGCCAGGTGTTCATTCCCGAAGAGCTGGCCAAGGGCCGCATCTCCGAGGTGGAGATGCAGCTGGAGGACAAGTAGGTGTCGGCCGAAGTCCTGCGTCAAACCCGCAGCGTATGCCCGGTGTGCCTGAGGCAGGTGCCCGCGGAACGGGTGCGGATCGGCGCCGAGGTCCATCTGCGCAAGGTCTGCCCGGACCACGGCGCCTTCCAGGCCGTCGTCTGGCGCGGCCTGGCCGATCTGGAGGCCTGGCTGGGCGAAGCCGAGGCCGGCGCGCCGCTGGGACAGTCCCGTTGTCCGGGCGGCTGCGGGCTCTGCCCGGACCACCTCCAGGGCACCTGCTGCGTGGTGCTGGAACTCACCCGCCGCTGCGACCTGGCCTGCCGGTTCTGCTTCGCCGACGCCGGCGGCCGGGAACCGGACCCGGGCCTGGACCAGGTGAAGGCCTGGCTGGCCCAGCTGGCCGAACCGGGCCGCACCCTGGTGCAGCTGAGCGGCGGCGAGCCCACCCTGCGCCCCGACCTGCCGGAGATCATCGCCGCGGCCAGGGCCGCCGGCTGCCGCCACGTCCAGCTCAACAGCAACGGCCTGCGCCTGGGCGAAGACCCCGGCTACGCCCGGGCCCTGGCCCAGGCGGGCCTGTCCTTCGTGTTCATGCAGTTCGACGGCACCGAGGACGCCATCCATGAGCGCCTGCGGGGCCGCCCCCTGCTGGCCGCCAAGCTGCGGGCCATCGACCACTGCGCGGCCCAGAACCTCGGGGTGACCCTGGTGCCCACCGTGGTGCCCGGGGTCAACGACCACGATATCGGCGCGCTGCTCCGGTTCGCCATCGCCCGGGCCCCGGCGGTGCGCGGGGTGCATTTCCAGCCGGTCAGCTTCTTCGGGCGCGTCCCCGGGCCGCCCACCGATGCCATGCGCTTCACCCTGGATCAGCTGCTGGCGGCCATCGACGCCCAGGCCGGGGGGCTGATCCGGGCCGACCAGCTGCTGCCGTCCCGCTGCGACCACCCCCTGTGCGGCTTCCACGGCGACTTCGTGGTGGCCGCCGACGGCCGACTGGTGGCGCTGTCCCGGCCCCGGACGGCCGGGACCTGCTGCGGCCCGGCCAGCCCCGAGCAGAACCGGCGCTTCGTGGCCCGCCGCTGGCAGCGGCCGGTGCCCTCCGGTGCAGCCTGCTGCGGCGACCTGGGCGACCTGGGCGACCTGGACGGCTTCCTGGAACGGGTCCGCAGCCACGGCTTCACCGTGACCGCCATGGCCTTCCAGGACGCCGGCAACCTGGACCTGGAGCGGCTGCGCCGGTGCAGCCTGCACGTGTTCGACCGCGGCCGGATGGTGCCGTTCTGCGCCCACTACCTCCGGGCCCGCCGGTGATCTCGCCGGTGGTGGACTGGACCCGGAGCCGCACCGGCCTGGGCGCCCGGCTCGGGCCGGAAACCCTCGGCCCCTGGCAGCGGGAGCGGCTGGGGGAAGTGCTGGCCTACGCCCGGGAACGGAGCGCCTTCTACGGCCGGCGGCTGCGCGGAGTTCCGGCCCGGCTGGAGCGGCTGCCGTTCACCTGGCCCGCGGAACTGGCCCGGGATCCCTGGGCCTTCCTTTGTGTGCCCCAGAGCGAGGTGGCCCGGGTGACCACCCTGGCCAGTTCGGGCAGCTCCGGACCGCCCAAGCGGATCTTCTGCACTGGCGGCGACCTGGAGCGCACCATCGGCTTCTTCGCCCAGGGCATGACCGCCCTGGTGCGGGCCGGACAGCGGGTGCTGATCCTGCTGCCTGGCGCCGGCGAGCACGGGGTGGGCTGGCTGCTGAAGACGGCCCTGGCGCGGATCGGGGTCGCCGGGGAGCTGGGGGATCCCGGCCGGGGCCTCGGGGAACTGCGCGAGGCGGCCCGGAGCGCCCACTGCCTGGTCGGGCTCCCGGCGGAGCTGCTCTACCTGTGCCGGACCGATCCCGGCCTGCGTCCGGAGAGCATCCTGCTCAGTGGCGACTATGTGCCGGCCGGCGTGGTGGCCGCACTGGAAGCGGCCTGGCCGTGCCGGGTGTTCACCCACTACGGCCTCACCGAGGCCGGGCTGGGCTGCGCGGTGCAGTGCCGGGCCGGGCAGGGGCACCACCTGCGCGACGCGGACCTGCTGCTGGAGATCGTCGATCCCGAAACCGGGCGCCCGCGGGCTCCCGGGGAGCTGGGGGAGATCGTGGTCACCACCCTGAGCCACGAGGCCATGCCGCTGATCCGCTACCGTACCGGGGATCTGGCGCGCATGCAGGCCGGCCCCTGCCCATGCGGGGGCGACCTGTCCCTGCTGGGCCGGGTGGAGGGCCGCCGGGAGAACGCCATCGCCCTGGGCGGCGGCGCCACCCTGAGCATCCACCAGCTGGACGACCTGATCTGCGCCATGCCCGGGGTGCGCGGCTTCAACGCCGGGCTGGGCCGCAAGGGAGGGCGGCCGGCGCTGCGGCTGACCGTCGCCAGCGACCGGCCCCTGGACCTGGCCCGGCTGGCGGAGGCCCTGCCGGAAGCGCTGGCCGTGGAGGTGGGCTACGGCGAGGTGGACCCCTTCGCCCAGCGGGGCAAGCGGCGCATCCGTTCCATCTAGCGTGGCCAGGCCAGGCCCACCGCGCCGGCGGTGATCAGCGCCGCGCCGGCCCACTGGCGGGAGCCGGGGCGCTCGCCGATGAGCCGGGAGAACAGCACCGCGAACACGATGGAGGTGTTGCGCAGGGTGGCCATGATCCCCGCGCCTTCCATGGCCAGGGCCTCCAGGTAGAACAGGAAGCTGCCGGCGCACAGGACTCCGGCGGCCAGCACCAGGCCCCACTGGCTGGGCAGGAGGGCGGCCTTGAGGCCCTGGCCGCGGGTGATGATGGCCACCTGCACCGGCAGGGCCACCAGCATGGCCACCCCGTAGAGGCCCACCGGATGGGCCCCGCCGGCCAGCGAGCACTTGTAGCACAGGGTGTAGCCGGCGATGAATACTCCGGTGGTGCCGGCCCAGAAGAACGCCCCGAAGCCCCGGCCCCGGCTGGAGCCCAGGCCCATGACGGCCAGGCCCAGGCAGACCACGGCCACCGCCACGGCCGAAAGCAGGTGGAACGCCTCCCCCATGGCGAGGATGGACACCGGCCACACCAGCAGCATGCCCACCCCGCGCATCCAGGCGTAGCTCCAGCCCAGCGGGGCCGAACGCAGGGCCCGGGACAGGGTCACGAAGTAGCAGCCCTCGCCGAGCCCCGCCCCCAGCGCCCACAGCAGGGCCGCCCGGCCGGGGAAGATCGGGCCCTTGATCCAGGGCATCGCGGTGGCGGTGATGAGCACCGAAACCGCCAGGATCCCCACCGAGGCGGTCTGCATGTCCCGGGCCCGCTTCAGCAGGGCGTTCCAGAGGGCATGGAGGCAGGCGGAAGACAGCACGAGCAACAGGGCGAACAGGAACAAGGGGCAGCCTCACATGCCGCCCAGTATGCCGGTGCCGGGGCCGGTCTCCTAGCACATGAATGCTTAAGCGGTCAGTTGCCCAGGTAGGAGAACCAGAAACGCACCCCCAGGGAGCCGGAGTCGAAGCCCTCGGGCAGCCGGGGCAGGGGGTCGGAGCGGCGCACCGCCAGCAGGGCGCTCTGGTCCAGGGAGGCGTTGCCGCTGGGGCTCTCCACCCGGGCCCCGTCGATGGTGCCGTCCCGCTTGATCCGGAAGTAGATCTGCACCCGGCCCTGGACCGAACTCAGGCGGTTCCAGTTGCCGGTGATGCGGGACTGGATCTGCTGGAGGTACCAGATGAAGGGGAAATTCCCGTCCAGGTCCGAGATCAGCCCGCTGCCGCCCTGGATCCCGTTGGAGGCCTTGAGCCCGGGGATGGAGGCGCCCACGCCGATGCCGCCGCCGGCGCCCTGGCCGGCGGCGCCCACCACCGGGTTGGCCACCGGGGCCTTGCCCTTGGCCGCCACCGGGGCCTTGCCCAGGCTGTTGGGATTGGTGCTGGTGCCCTTGAGCGCCTGGGACTTCTTGGTGCCGAAGGCGTTGGGGGTGACGGCGGGACCGGCGGGCTCCGGCCGCTGGGGCGCCACCTCCTCCACCCGGCGCTGGCGTTCGCCCTGGGTGCCCTGCTCCATGGGGCTGGCGCCGCCCAGGGGGCCGGAGTCGCCGCTGGAGGGCAGGCGCACCCAGATCACCTTGGGCTCTTCCTGCTTGGCCTCGGTCTTGGGGGTGACCAGGATCGCCGCCGCCAGCAGCCCATGGAAGATCAGGCTGACGCTCAGCCCGGCGGGCCACTTCGGGCCCTTCATCCGGGCCCGCTGACGGAGGAAATCGTAGAGATCCTGGCTCAAGGGCGCCTCAGGTTTCCGGCACGGGCGGGGCCGCGGGCAGCGCCTGGGTGACGAAGCCCACCTGGGTGAACCCGGCCTCGCGGATGGCGTCCACCACCGTGATGACCCGGCCGTAGGGGATGTTCTGGTCGGCCCGCACCAGCACCGGCCGCTTGCGGTTCTCCGAGGCCCGCTGGCGCAGCTGGTTCTTGAGCACCCCGGCCTGGACGAACTGCTGCTCGAACTGGATCCGGCCGTCCCGCTCCAGGGTCACCACCAGCGCTTCCGATTCCAGGTTCTTGCCGGTGCGGCTTTCCGGCAGGTTCACGTCCACCCCGGTGGTGAGCATGGGCGCGGCCACCATGAAGATGATCAGCAGCACCAGCATCACGTCGATGAGCGGGGTCATGTTGATGGATGCCATCTGGCCATGGCTGGAACCTGTGGTGAACGACATGGGCGACCTCGGCCCCAGTTTACACCGAGGAGCCTGTCTACGTATTGGAAGGCCCCGCGATGATGGCACCGGCCATGGCAAGACAAGGCACGCGAGGTGAGCGATTTGGATAATCGTTCGCCCAGCGTAACGCGGGATTGCCGTGGCCGCTGCCATCACCCGAAGGGCGACGTCTGGAGGCCCGCTTCTCGTGTGCAAGTCCCTTGAAGGATGCATTAACATCCTCCTGCGGGCCTTGCACACGATAATCGGGCCTCCAGACGTCGTCGCGGGGCCTTCGAATACGTAGACAGGCTCCCAGGCGCCCCGCCGCCCCAGCTGCCGGTAGAATGGGACTGCTCTGGAGCTTGTTCCCGCCTATGGTCCGTCTCATTGTCAGTGAAAAACCAAGCCAGGGCCGCGCCATCGCCGCCGCCCTGGGGATCCAGGGCACCGGCCGCAGCTCCATCCAGGGCCAGGGCGTGATCGTCACTTGGTGCGTGGGCCATCTGGTGGAGGCGCTGGCGCCCGAAGGCTACGACCCGGCCCTCAAGCAGTGGCGGATGGAGGCGCTGCCGATCTTCCCGGAGACCTTCCGCTACGCGCCCATCGAGGCCACCCGGGACCAGTACCAGACGGTGGCTTCGCTCATGAACCGGACCGATGTTGCCGACATCATCAACGCCACCGATGCCGGGCGGGAAGGGGAGCTGATCTTCGACCTGGTCTACCGGCTGGCCGGCGCGGACAAACCGGTGCTGCGGTTCTGGACCTCCAGCCTCACCGACGACGCCATCCGCGAGGCCTACGGCCGCATGAAGCCGGGCGAGAGCTACGCGGGCCTGCGCGACGCGGCCCGCTGCCGGCAGGAGGCGGACTGGCTGGTGGGCATCAACTGCACCCGGGCCCAGACCCTGGCCCAGCGCCGGGCCGGCGGGGACGGGGTGTACTCCGTGGGCCGGGTCCAGACCCCCACGCTGGCGCTCATGGTGAACCGGGAACTTGAAATCCAGAACTTCGTGCCCAAGGATTTCTGGACCCTGTGGGCCCAGTTCCAGGCCGCGGCCGGCAGCTACAAGGGCAAGTGGTTCCGCAAAGAAGGCGACCGGTTCGACACCGAGGCCGAGGCCAAGGCCATGGCCGCCGCCCTGGCCGGCAAGCCGGGCCGGGTGGCCTCGGTGAGCGCCCGCACCGAGAAGAAGAAGCCCGAGCTGCTCTACGACCTCACCGCCCTGCAGAAGGAAGCCAACAAGCGCTTCGGCTTCACCGCCGAGCACACCCTGGAAGTGGCCCAGGCGCTCTACGAAGCCAAGCTGATCAGCTACCCGCGCACCAATTCCCGCTGCCTCACCGAGGCCGACGCCCTGAAGATCCCCGGCTGGATCAAGGCCATCGGCCAGGGCCAGCTCACCGCCCTGCACCCGTTCGTGGCCGATCTGCGCAAGCGCTGGCCGGTGAAGCTGGACAAGCGCTTCGTCAACGACAAGGAGGTGGAGGACCACACTGCCCTGGTGCCCACCGAAAGCCCGGCCAAGACCCTGCGCGGCGACCAGGCCGCGATCTACGAGCTGATCGCCCGGCGCTTCCTGGCGGCCCACTGGCCGGACCGGATCGAGGCCAAGACCACCCTGGTCACCAGGATCGACAAGGAGAGCTTCAAGACCACCGGCACCGTGGTGAAGGCGCTGGGCTGGTCCGAGCTGGACCCGCCCCACGGCCGGCCCAAGAAGGAGACCAAAAGCAGGGACGGCGAAGAGCCCGACACCGAGGCCGACGAGGATTCCGGCACCCTGCCGGCGGTGGTCAAGGACGAGCGGGTGGAGACCACCGACCTCGGCACCAAGGCCGGCCAGACCACGCCGCCCAAGCGCATGTCCGAAGCCGACCTGCTGGGGGCCATGCAAAGCGCGGGCAAGGAACTGGACGACGAGGGGCTGAAGGGGGCCATGAAGGACTGCGGCCTGGGCACCCCGGCCACCCGGGCCAGCATCATCGAGACCCTGCTCAAGCGCGCCTTCGTGGAGCGCAAGCGCAACATCCTGCAGCCCACCGCCAAGGGCATCGAGCTGGTGAAGAGCATCCAGGCCGATGCCCTGAAGAGCCCGCAGCTCACCGGCGAGTGGGAGGCGCAGATGGAGCGCATCCGCCGGGGCGAAGCCATGCGCGGGGCCTTCATGGAGGACATCCACCGGTTCGTCCGGGAGGTGGTGGCCCAGATCAAGGATTCGGCGCCCCAGGTCAGCCGGCGGGTGTTCG
Organism: Holophaga sp.; assembly: GCA_031292735.1. Next base: position 10,960 of record JARLGP010000136.1, on the reverse strand, counting down.
GCCCGGTGGCGGGGCCCTGTCCCCGCTGCGGCGCCGACCTGCACCTGCGCGACTGGGAAGGACGCCACTACGTGAAGTGCTCCGGTCCCGAGTGCCTCCTGGCCTACGATACCGACCCCGAAGGCAAGCCGCTGGAGCTGTGCCGGCTGTGCCAGGGCCCGGTGCGCACCACCAAGGGCGGGGCCAAGGTCTGCGTGCTGTGCGGCAAGTGGGTGGCCGACCTGGACCCCGACCTGCCGGAGCCGGGGCTGTGCGCCAAGTGCGGGCAGCCCATGCGGCTGATCCCGTCCACCGCCCGCGGCAAGTACTTCCGGCGGTGCGCGCCGTGCGGGATCATGATCCCGGCCGAATAGTCATTCGGCCGGGCAGAAGCGGGGACTAGTCCTTGGTATCAGGCTTGAGGCTGATGCGGTCCATGAGCCGGAGCAGTTCCACCGGCAGCGGGAACACGATGGTGCTGTTCTTCTCCACGGCGATCTCGGCCAGGGTCTGCAGGTAGCGCATCTGGATGGCCACCGGGTTCTGGCTGATCTTGTTGGCGGCTTCCAGCAGCTGCTGGGAGGCCAGGAGCTCGCCCTCGGCGGCGATGACCTTGGCCCGCTTCTCCCGCTCGGCCTCGGCCTGCTTGCCCATGGCCCGCTGGATCTGCTCGGGCAGGTCCACCGACTTCAGCTCCACGCTGGTGACCTCCACGCCCCACGGCTCGGTGGAGGTGTCGATGATCTCGCGCAGGCGGATGCTCAGCTTCTCCCGCTCGGCCAGCAGCTCATCCAGGCTCACTTCGCCGAGCACCGAACGGAGGGTGGTCTGGGCGATCTGGCTGGTGGCGTAGTAGTAGTTCTCCACGCCGAGGATGGCCTGCTGGGCGTTCAGCACCCGGAAGTAGACCACCGCGCTCACCTTCAGGCTGACGTTGTCGCGGGTGATGATGTCCTGGCTGGGCACGTCCAGCACCACGGTGCGCAGGCTCACCACCACGGCCCTCTGGAACGGCCGCAGCACGAAGATCAACCCCGGCCCCTTGGGGACCTGGCCGACCTTGCCCAGGGTGAAGATGACCGCGCGCTCGTATTCGTTCACCACCCGGATGCAGGCGGCGAGCCAGATGATCACGATGATGGCAATGGGGCCGAAACAGCCCAGACCTGCGACCAGACTTGTGACCGCTTGTTGCATGGCGACCTCCCGGAGAATCCAGGTCATTCTGGCAGGTTGCCGCTAGAACGGTGGAAATGGCTAGACTCTGCGCACGAACGGGTTGCCGGCCGCCTCGGCGCCGATGGTGGTGGCCGGGCCGTGCCCGGGGATCACCAGGGTGGCGTCCGCCATGGGGTACAGCTCCCGCTGGACGCTGGCTTCCAGCTGGTCCCAGCTGCCGCCCCAGAGGTCGGTGCGGCCCACCCCGCCCTGGAACAGGGTGTCGCCGGCCAGCACCACGCTGCCCCGTTCGAACTCGCCGTGGAAGCAGCAGGAGCCGGGGGTGTGGCCGGGCGTGTGCAGGGTGGCCATGCCGTGGTGCACGTCCCCGGCGGCCAGCGCGGTGGTTTCCGGGCGGGCGATCGGTGCCATGCCGAACATCCCGGTCTGCAGGTCAAGGTTGTCGATGAGGAACCGGTCGTCCTCGTGCAGGTAGGCCGGGCACTGCCACAGGTCCTGCAGCTCCCGGGTGGCGCCCACGTGGTCGAAATGGGCGTGGCTGTGCAGCAGGGCGGTGACCTTGAAGCCCAGGGCCTTCACCCGCTGGGCGATCCGGGGCCCTTCGCCGCCCGGGTCCACCACCATCCCGGTGAGCAGGTCCGGGTTCCAGAGCAGGATGCAGTTGCAGCCGAGAGGGCCGACCGGAAAGCTTTCAAGCTTGAGCATGGGGACTCCGTTCCTTTCCAACATAGCTGGGGTGGAAGCTCCAGGCCAAGATCCGGCTCTGCTTCTGGCCCTGGGCCATGTCCAGGGTCCGGGTGGCCAGGGCTCCGGCCTGGGCCAGGGCCCGGCGCAGGTCCGGCAGGTTGGCCGAGCGGGAGACCAGGGCGGAAAACCACCGGCAGCGGGTGGCGAACCGGGCGCTTTCCGCGATCATCCGGCGCAGGAAGCCCAGCTCGCCGCCTTGGCACCACAGTTCACCGGCCCGGCCGCCGAAATTCAGCCGGAGCGGGCCGCCCTGGCCCAGGTTGGCGAGCTTGCGCCGGCTGCCTTCCCGGGCTGCGCCGGGGGAGGCGTGGAACGGCGGGTTGCAGATGGAGAGGGCGAAGCTTTCGCCGTCCCGCAGCAGGCCCTGGAAGATGTTCCCCGGGTCCGGCTGGCGCCGCAGCTCGATGGCGCCGCCCAGGCCGTTGTCCTGGACGATCCGGCCGGCCCAGGCCAGGGCGGCGGGGTCGATGTCCGAACCCAGGAAATGCCAGCCGTACTCCCGGTGCCCGAGCAGGGGATAGATGCAGTTGGCGCCCACGCCGATATCCAGCACCCGCACGGCATCGCCCCGGGGGATCGGGCCGCCGCCGGCCAGCAGGTCGGCGGCGTAGTGCAGGTAGTCGGCCCGGCCGGGGATGGGCGGGCACAGGAAGCCGGGAGGCAGGTCCCAGGCGATGCCGTAGGCCTGGCGCAGCAGGGCCCGGTTGAGGGCGCGCACCGCGTCGGGGTCGGCGAAATCGATGGACAGGTCGCCATACGGGTTCGGCCGGACGAAGCCGGTCAGCTCCGGGCAAGCCCGGGTGAGCTCGCCGAAATCGTAGCGGTCCCGGTGCCGGTTCCGCGGATGGAGCCCTTTTTTTTCTGGCTGCACGCGTCGCTGCGGATCAGAAGGTATAGGTCACGCCCAGGTTCAGGGCGGAATAGGTGAGGTTGCTGAAGCTGTTGGTGGTGTAGCGCGCCTGCAGGCCCAGGTGCCGGTCGATGTCGTAGCCGACCCCCAGATCGATGCCCAGGCCGTTGTCGTTGCGAGTGAAGTTGGGATAGTCGCTGTGGTAGGTCTGCTCGGACAGGCCGGCCAGCACGTACAGGCCCTGCTGGCGGCGCTCCACGTGGTAGGTGTAGTCCACCGCCACGGCCAGGCCGTTGACGGTGATGCTGTTGTTCTGGCCGTAGAAGACGGCGTCCAGCCGGCCCATCAGTCCGTGCCCGCTCCTGAGGTCCATCCGGGCGTGGCCGCCCAACTGCAGGCCCATGGTGGCGTTGTCATTCAGGTCACCGGAGGGGACGGATACGGCACCCTGCACCCCCAGGCGGATGTCCTGGGCGGACAAGGAAAGTGCGGTTCCCATGACGAGGATGGCTAATGTCTTCTTCATTCTGACTCCTGGGGATGCGGAGGTTTCGTTCAGAAACTCATCTTATCGCCTGGAACGGAAAATTGAAGCCTGCGAAGCCATCGAACAAATATTGATATATAACATGTTATAAATTATATGTGAAAAAAACGGCGAAAAACCAAGGGAAAATTAAATTTAACAAATTGTTTTTAATTTAATGAGTAATATATTATGATGTCCTAGGAACCATGGGACACCCCTTCTCATTCATTCGCACGCTGATGGTCGCCGGAGCCCTCCTGGCCGCGGCCGGCATGGCCCGGGCCGAAACCCGGCTGCTGCGGTTCCCGGACATCCACGGCGACCGGGTGGCCTTCAGCTACGGCGGCGACATCTGGACCGCCCCGGCCGGCGGCGGGGTGGCCACCCACATCACCACCCACCCCGGGCTGGAGCTGTTTCCGAAATTCAGCCCGGACGGCAAGTGGATCGCCTTCACCGGGCAGTACGACGGCGACGAGCAGGTCTACGTCATCCCCTCCGGGGGCGGGGTGCCCCGGCAGCTGACCTTCTACCCGGCCTGGGGGCCGCTGAACCCCTGGGCCGGCTACGACAACCAGGTGCTCGGCTGGAATCCGGACGGCAAGTCGGTGCTGTTCCGCTCCATGCGCGACGCCGACGGGGTGCTCAGCGAAGGGACCCTGTACACCGTCGGCCTGGAAGGCGGGGCGGTGCGCCGGCTGCCGGTGCCCACCGCCGGCGCCGGGGCCATCGCCCCCAACGGCCGGACCCTGGCCTACGCCCCGGCCTCCCGCGACTTCAGCAGCTGGAAGCGCTACCAGGGCGGCCAGGCCCAGGGGCTCTACGTGCTGGACCTGGGCAGCCGCAAGCAGAAGCGGGTGGCCGCCTCCCGGCGCACCGAGCGCGACCCCATGTGGATCGGCGACCGGCTCTACTTCACCTCGGACCGGGACGGCACCCTGAACCTCTACGGCGTGAACCCGGCCCGGGACGGCGTGAAACAGCTGACCTTCAGCCGCAAGTGGGACGTGCGCTGGCCCTCCACCGACCACGTGGCCCGCATCGTCTACGAGAAGACCGGCGGGCTGCGGGTGTTCAACGTGCGCGACGGCAGCGACCGGGACATCCTCATCACCGTGCCCACCGACGGCGGCGCCAGCCGGCCCACCCGGATCGACGCCGAGGTGGAAAGCTGGACCCTGTCGCCCACCGGCGAGCGGGCCCTGTTCGTGGCCCGGGGCGACGTGTTCACCGTGCCCAGCCATGCCGGCCCGGTGCGCAACCTCACCGCCAGCTCCAGGGCCCACAGCAAGCTGGCCCGCTGGTCGCCGGACGGAAGGAGCATCGCCTTCGTCTCCGACCGCACCGGCGAAGAGCAGGTGTACCTGGTGGACCAGGACGGCAAGGGCCGGCCGGAACAGCTCACCACCAGCCTGAACCGCTACCTCCTGAACCTGGCCTGGGCTCCCGACGGCAAGCACCTGGCCATGGTCGACAACCATGGCCGGGTCTACGTGCTGGGGCTGGCGGGCCGGGATCTGGTCCAGGTGGCCAAGGACATCAACGACGCCGGGGTGTACCTGGCCTGGTCCCCGGACGGCCAGTTCCTGGCGCTCACCCTGAGCAACCCCAACGGCACCGATTCCCTGAACATCTACAGCCTGGCCGACCGCCAGCTGCGGCGGGTCACCAGCGACCTGTTCCAGGTGCTGGCGCCGGCCTGGGACCCGCTGGGGCGCTACCTCTACTTCCTGTCCCGGCGGGACTACGCCACCCAGCTGTCCACCGCGGGGTTCGAATTCGCGGTGACCGACAACACCGGCATCTTCGCCCTGGCCCTGCGCAAGGATGTGCCCCACCCGTTCCCGCCGGAAAGCGACGAGGAGGGCCAGGCCCCGGCCGTGGCCCCGGCGGCGCAGCTGCCGGTGCGCATCGACTGGGCCGGCCTGGAGCAGCGGGCCGCGCGGGTGCCGGTGGCGGCGGGCAACCTCAGCCGGCTGGTGGCGGTGAAGGACCACCTCCTGTTCGGCCGGACCGCGCCGCAGCCCTTCGGCAGCGATTCCCCGGCCAAGCAGACCCTGTGCATCTTCGGGCTCAAGAAGCGACACGAAAGCGCCCTGGCCGAGGACATCCAGGGCTGGGAAGTGAGCGCCGACGGGAGCCGGGTGCTGGTGCAGCAGCAGAGCGAATACAACCTCATGGACGCCCGGCCCGGCTCCACCAGGCAGCCGCTGTCCATCCGCGAGCTGAAGGTGGACAGCGTGCCCAGCGAGGAATGGGCCGAGATCTTCGAGGAGGTCTGGCGCCGCTACCGGGACTTCTTCTACGCCGGGAACATGCACGGCTACGACTGGAAGGCGCTGGGGGACCAGTACCGGCCCCTGCTGAAATCGGTCACCCACCGTTCCGACCTCACCTACGTGCTGTCCGAGCTGGTGGGCGAATTGAACGTGGGCCACGCCTTCTTGGGCGGCGGCGACTTCTTCCAGCCGGCCCGGCCCCAGATGGGCCTGCCCGGGGCGCAGCTGGAGCTAGACGAGGCCTCCCAGCGCTACCGGATCACCCGCATCTACCGCGGCCACAACGAGGAGCCGCGCTACCGCTCCCCGCTCACCGAAGTGGGGGTGGACGCCCGGGAAGGCGACTACCTGATGGCCATCGACGGCACCGAGCTGAACGGCAGCGACAGCCCGTACCGGCTGCTCCGGCACAAGACCAGCCCGGTCACCTTCACCCTCAACAGCACGCCCAGCTTCAGCGGCGCCCGCCAGGTGACCTACACGCCCATCGACAGCGAGGTGGCGCTGCGCTACCTGGACTTCGTGCTGCGCTCCCGGGAGCGGGTGGACCAGCTCTCCGGCGGCCGGGTGGGCTACCTGCACCTGCCGGACATGGATGCCTGGGGCCTCTCCGAGTTCGTCAAGTGGTACTACCCGCAGATCCGCAAGGAGGGCCTGGTGGTGGATGTGCGGGCCAACAGCGGCGGCAACGTCTCCGAGCTGATCCTCGACCGCCTGGGGCGCAAGCTCCTGGGCACCAGTTTCGGCCCCGTGGGCGAGCTGCCGGTCACCTACCCCGACAGCGTGTTCCATGGCCCCATGGTCTGCGTGGTCAGCGAGACCACCGCCTCCGACGGGGAGATCTTCGCCTACCACTTCCGCGCTTCGGGCCTGGGGCCGCTGATCGGCAAGCGCACCTGGGGGGGGGTGGTGGGCTTCTCCAGCGCGGGCCCGCTCAAGGACGGCGGCTTCGTCGGGGTTCCGGTGCAGGGCAGCGCCAGCCGCAGCGGAGACTGGATCATCGAAGGCGAAGGCGTCCACCCCGATATCGAAGTGGACGCCGACCCCAGGGCGCTCCTGGCAGGCCGCGACCCCCAGCTGGAACGGGGGGTCGCGGAGGTGTTGCGGCGGATGGCGGAGCATCCCATGCGCCTGCCCAGGAGGCCCGCCGATCCGGTGAAAACCCAATAGCTTCAGGTGGTGGGCTGTTCCACCGCTTCCGGCACCAGCCCGCCGTAGCTCTTGGCGTAGGCCACCTTCAGCATGTCGTCCGGCAGCGCGTTCTCCCACCGGGCCACGGCGACCGTGGCCACCGAGTTGCCCACCACGTTGGTGGCGGTGCGGCCCATGTCGAGGATGCGGTCGATGCCCAGCACCAGGGCCACGCCCTCCACCGGCAGCCCGAAGGCGGCGCTGGTGGCGGCCAGCATGACCATGGCATTGCCCGGTACCGCGGCCATGCCCTTGGTCATCACCATCAAGGTGAGGATGATCATGATCTGCTGGGTGGCGCCCAGATGGATGCCGTAGGCCTGGGATACGAACAGCACCGCCATGGAGGCGTAGATGACGCCCCCGTCCAGGTTGAACGAATAGCCCGTGGGCAGCACGAAGGTGACGATGTGCTTGGGCACCCCGAACTCCTGCAGCCGCTCCAGCAGGGAGGGCAGCGCGGTCTCGCTGGAGGCCGTGGAGAAGGCCAGCAGCAGGGGATCCTTGATGGCCCGCAGCAGGTGCAGGAAGTTCACCTTGCAGATGAACGAAGCGCCGATCAGCAGCAGGGCGACGAAGACGATCAGGGTGAAGTAGAGGCAGAAGATCAGCTTGACCAGCGGAATCAGCATGACCATGCCGAACTTGCCGACGGTGAAGGCGATGGTGCCGAACACGCAGATCGGGGCCAGCTTCATCACGTAGGAGGTGGTGCGGAACATCACCTGCAGCACACTGTCGGCGAAGCGCACGATGGGCTCGCCCACCTTGCCGGCGGCGGCGGTGGCCACCCCGAAGAAGCCGGAGAAGAAGATGATCTGCAGCAGGCTTTCCTTGGACATGGCGTCGAAGACGTTGATCGGCACGATGTCCACGAGGATCTGCATCAGGTCCACCGGTTTGTGCGCGGCGGCGCTGATGGCGCTCACATCGGCGAGGTTGGCGATGGAAACGCCCGATCCGGGCTTGAACAGGTTGGCCGCCACCAGGCCCAGAACCATGGCTACGGTGGTGGCCGCCTCGAACCAGATGAATGTCTTCAGGCTCAACCGGCCGAGCTGCTTGTAGTCCCCGGTGCCGGCGATGCCGACGATCAGGGCGCTGAAGATCAGCGGCACCACGATCATCCGGATCATCCGCAGGAAGATGTCACCGAGCACCTTCAGGTGCACGGCGTATTTCGGGAAGAGGAACCCGAAGGCGATGCCCAGGACCAGGGCGACGAAAATCTGTTTGGTTAGCCCGAAGCCTTTTTTTCGGTTGGCTACCATCTGCTACTCCTATTGAACCTAGCTGATTGTCGGGATCTAGCCTTTCATGGTTTCCGTGACTTTCAGGAACGTGTCGATTTCTCCCGGAGTCGTGTAGTGGGCGGCCGAAAGCCGGACGATGCCGCCCTTCGCCCCAAGCCCGTCCAGCATGTGCTTGGACATGACCGATTTGCGGTTGTTCACGAAGATTCCCTTGTCCATGTAGCTGATCACCGTGTCGGCGGTGTCCACGCCCTTGATGCTGAACGGCACCAGGCAGCAGCGCCGGGACAGGTCCTTGGGCATGCCGTAGACGTTGACGTGGTCCATCTGCAGGAGCCCCTTTTGGCCGTCGCTGCCGCACAGCAGCTGCTGCAGCAGGGCCTCCTCGTGGGCTTCCATGGCCTCCATGGCGGCGACGATGCACGCCCGGCGGTCGGTGGACGGGGTGAAGTGCGCGCCGAACCAGCAGAGGTAGTCGGCGACGATGGACCAGGAGGCGTAGTCGAACTGGTCCTGGCTGCCCACGGCCCACTCGTTGGCCGCCTTGCCGGACACCATGTCGTGGGGGATGGTGGAGAACCGCTCCGACAGGTGGGCGAAGGAGATGCCGCGGCGGGTGTACGTCTTGTAGCCGCCGAACAGGTAGGCGTCAGCCTTGATGGCTTCCACGTCGATGGGGGCGTGGGGGGAATACTGGACGCCGTCCACGATGACGCAGAGGTCCTCCTTGATCTTCCGGGCCTCGCGGACGATGCCTTCGGCGTCCATCAGGGCGCCGGTGATGTTGGAGCCGTGGATGAAGGCCAGCACCGAGGTGTTGCGGTCGACCAGGCTGAGGATGGCCGAGGGGTCGATGAAGCCGGTGGCCGGGTTCAGCGGGGCCACGCGCCATTCCTTGCCGAAGGTTTCGGCGGCGAGGCGGGTGCCGTCATAGGTGCAGGGGTGGTCCAGCATGCTGGCGACCACGTTGGTGCCCGGGAAATGCGCCACCGCGTGGTGGATCAGCCGGAACAGCCCGTCGGTGGAAGTCTTGCTGGGAACGATCACGCCGGACTTGGCGCCCAGGAAGGTGCGCACGTCCTCCTCGCCCTGCTGGCGCACTTCCCGGCAGTGCTTGGCGCCCAGGGTGAGCCGGCTGAACTGGTCGGGCAGCAGCAGTTCGCGCTCCGCCGCGGTCATGACGGCCTTCAGCCGCAACGAACCGGAGGCGGAATCCAGGAAGATCCGCTTCCCGCTGAACGGACAGGCCTCCACGTGGGCGAACTTGCTGCGGACCTCCTCCATCAACCCCGCGGGGATCAACTTGGCCGTGCTGGTGGTTTGGGTTGCCATGGTGTTCCTTTCCTTTAGTCGCAACATCTGTAGATACAAGGAATCACTGATCAACTCCGCGTTCGGGGTCGATCCACCTTGGGTATGTTGACGTTGCTGTAGCCATCTTGAAATGTGATGAGACTGCTTGGATAATAGAAAATTGGACTGGCCCCATCACGTTTCGGCATGGCCCGGTGGAGGCGCAGCGAATGGACTTCAAACAGCTCCGGGCCCTGCTCACCATCGCCGACACCGGCAGCGTCACCCGGGCCGCCGAGCTGCTGCACATCGTGCAGCCCGCGGTGTCGCGCCAGCTGCGGCTGCTGGAGGAGGACGTGGGCACGCCGCTGTTCGAGCGGGGCCGCAACCGGATGGAGCTGACCGAATCCGGGCGGATCCTGGTGGAGTACGCGCGCCGCGCCCTGCACAACCTGGAGCGGGCCCGGGCCGAGATCGCCCCGGTGCCCGGGGAAGTGGCGGGCAAGGTCACGGTGGGCATGGTGCCCAGCCTGGTCAACCTGCTCACCAGCCCGGTGATGGCCGCCGTATCCGCCCGCTATCCCGGGATCAAGCTGCGCTTCTCCACCGGCGGCTACTCCGACCTGATGCAGGACCGGGTGGAGGCCGGCGACGTGGACATGGCGCTCATGTCCGAGTACAAGCCCTCGCCGCGGATCCAGGCGGAGCCGCTGCTGGAGGAGAAGCTGTGGCTGATCGGGCTGCCCTCGGCGGGGCTGCGGGCCGACCACCCGGTGCCGGTGAGCGAACTGGGCGGCAAGCCGCTGATCCTGCCCAGCACCTTCAAGGGCTTCCGGCTCCTGGTGGAACACGCCTGCACCCTGGAGGGGGTGCACCTGACCATCGCCGCCGAGACCAATTCGGTGCACGTGCAGCGCTGCCTGGTGCTGGGCGGACAGGGCCTGACCATCCTGCCGATCGTCACGGTGGCCGACGACGTGGCCCGCGGGCTGCTGTCGGCGGCCCCGCTGACGGCGCCCGAGGTGGTGCGCAAGATCCTGCTGGCCATGCCCAATGCCAGCCACATCCCGCAATCGGTGCGCTGCGTGGCGTCGGTGATCACGGAGGAAATACGTGATACTGTGCTCCGGGGAGATTGGCCGGCCGCCCAGTGGCTGGCGGTTCCCTAGAAGGAGCGAGCCGTGGGCGCCCAAACCCTGTCTGAGAAGATTCTGTCCCGGGCCGCAGGCCGGCCGGTGCGCGCCGGGGAGCTGGCCATCTGCGTGCCGGACCTGGCCATGGGCACCGACGGGTCGATCCCCATGGCCCTGGACTACCTGGAAAACATGCGCCCCGGGGCCGCACCCAGGTTCCCCCAGCGCATGGTGTTCGCCATGGACCACTACGGAGCCGCCTCGGGCGCCAAGGCCCAGGCCCTGCAGGCCCGGGCCCGGGACTACGCGGCGCGGCACCGGATCCGCAGCTACGACGAAGGGGCGGGCATCGGCCACCAGCTGATCCTGGAATCCGGAGCGGCCCGGCCGGGCCTGCTGATCGTGGGGGCCGATTCGCACAGCACCTCGTACGGCGCGGTGGGCGCCTTCGCCACCGGCATCGGCTCTTCCGATCTGGCGGGGGTGCTGCTGTGCGGCCAGGTCTGGCTGAAGGTGCCGGAGACCCT
>JARLGP010000135.1 GCA_031292735.1 Holophaga sp. | reverse complement strand
CCTGTGGATCAAGCTGTCCGAGTGGGTCTGGGCGGTTTCCAGCAACACCGCGCGCTTCTTCGCCGGCTACAGCGCCTTCCAGAACCTCACCCTGGGGGGCCGCCGCCCGGACGGCTCCGACGCCACCAACCCGGTGAGCTACCTGTGCCTGCGGGCCGCCTCCCACGCCCGCACCCACCAGCCCAACCTGAGCGTGCGCATCCACCCGGACAGCCCCGAGCCGTTCCTGCTGGAAGTCTGCCGCCTGGCCCGGGAAGGCATGGGCTTCCCGGCCATCCACAGCGACCGCGCCGGCACCGCCATGCTCATGGCCGCCGGCGTACCCCTGGCGGCGGCCCGGGACTGGAACAACGGCGGCTGCGTGGTGCCCCACTGCCGCAAGGCCAACGAGTGGACCGCCGCGGCCAACATCAACCTGGGCTCGGCCCTGGAGTTCGCCCTGAACGACGGGCGCAACCGCAAGGGCGAGCGCCTGGGTTTGGCCACCGGCGACCCGGCCGGGTTCACCTTCGGGCAGCTCAAGGACGCCTTCCTGCGGCAGCTGGCCTACCTGGTCCAGCAGGCCAGCATCGCCACCCTGGTGGCCCAGCAGGTGCACTCCGAGCAGGCCCCCCGGCCCTTCCTGTCCCTGATGGTGGAAGGCTGCATGGAGAACGGCCGGGACCTGTCCCGGGGCGGGGCCGCCCTCAACGTGGGCGCGGTGCTCACCGGCATCGGCCTGGCCGACGCCGCCAACGCCCTGGAGGCGGTGCGGGTGCTGGTGTTCGAGCGCGGCAGCGCCAGCCTGGCCACCCTGTGCCAGGCCCTGGCCCGGGACTGGGAGGGCTTCGAGGCGCTGCGCCAGGAGGCCCTGGCCTGCCCCAAGTACGGCAACGACCTGGACCGGGTGGACCGCCTGGCGCTGGAGATCAGCGACGCCTACCAGCGGGAAGTGCGCAGCCGCAACGACTGGTTCGGACGGCCCTTCAACAGCGCGTTCATGGGCATCTCCAACTACATCCCGGCCGGCGCCGTGGTCGGCGCCACCCCGGACGGGCGCCGGGCCTTCAGCCCCCTCACCGAAGGCTGCGCCGCCCACGCCGGCACCGACTGCACCAGCCCCACCGCGCTCATGCGCTCCGCCGCACGGATCAGCCACGAGTCCCACTCCGGCGGCACCCTGCTCAACCTCAAGCTCTCCCCCGACGCCCTCAGGACCGACCGGGACCTGGCCAACCTGGCCGCGCTGATCCGCGGCTACTTCGAGCTGGGGGCCTTCCACGTGCAGTTCAACGTCATCTCCCCGGAGACCCTGCGGGCCGCCCAGGAGCACCCGGAGCAGCACCAGGACCTGCTGGTGCGGGTGGCCGGCTACAGCGCCCGGTTCGTGACCCTGTCCCGGGAAGTGCAGGACGCCATCATCGCCCGCACCTCCTACGCCCACCTATGAGCGAGGGGCTGCTGTTCGAGATCCAGCGCTGGTCCACCGACGACGGCCCGGGCATCCGCAGCACCCTGTTCTTCCAGGGCTGCCCCCTGCGCTGCGCCTGGTGCTGCAACCCGGAGGCCTGGCAGTCCGGGGCCCGGCCCATGGCGGCGGAGGCCATCCTGGCGCAGGTGGAGCGGGACCGGGTGTTCTACCGCCAGTCCGGCGGCGGCGTCACCTTCTCCGGGGGCGAGGCCACGGCCCAGCCCGGGCTGCTGCTCCACCTGGCCCAGCGCCTGCACGGAGCCGGCGTCCACCTGGCGCTGGAGACCTGCGGCCACTTCCCCTGGGCCGCCAACGCCGCGGCGCTGGCCTTGATGGACCTGGTCTACCTGGACCTGAAGCACATGGACAGCGCGGTCCACGCCCGGCTCACCGGCGTGCCCAACGGGCTGATCCTGGAGAACGCGCTGCGCATGGCCGGCCTGGGCATTCCGATGGTCCTGCGGGTGCCGCTGATCCCCGGCCGCAACGACGATCCGGAGAACCTGGAAGCCACGGCGGACTTCGCCGCGCGGCTGGGCCACCCGCCCATGGAACTCATGCCCTACCACCGGCTGGGGGTGGGCAAGCACCGGGAGCTGGGGCTGGACTACGCCCTGGAGGGCCTGGAGCCGCCTTCGGAGGCGGCGGTGGAGCGGGCACGGGCGGTCCTGCGGAGCCGGGGCGCCCGGATCTGATTCAGTCCGCCAGGAACCGCTGCGGGTCGAAGTCCTGCTCCTGGCGCAACACCGCGATGACCCGGAGCGCCCCGGCCTCGACCCGGTAGACCACCCTGAAGGGGCGCACCGCCAGGATCTCCCGGTAGGTCCGCCCCAGCCCCGGGAAGTGCGGGGCCATCTCCGGATGGAGGGCGGCATTGGCCACCGCGCGCATGACCCGGGCCCACAGCTTGCGCGCCGCCGCGGGGTTCTCCGCCTCGATGAAGCCCAGGATCCGGTCCAGGGCATCCTCGGCCGGCGCCGCCCACTGGATGGCCAGGGGCTTCACGCCCATCGCTTGGCCATGCGGGCCTGCACGTCTTCGTGGGAACTGGCCCGTCCTTCCAGGAACGCCCGTTCGCCTGCGGCGATGGCCTCCAGGATCTCCAGGCGCCGGAGCATGCCGTTGTAGGTCCCCACATCCAGCAGGACGGCCGCTTCCCGGCCCCGCTCGGTGATGAGCACCGGCACCCGGTCCTGCCGCAGCTGGTCGATGATCTCCACGGCGTGGCGCTTGATGTCGGTCACCGGCTTGAGGGTCGGCAGCATGGGGCACCTCGCGTTCAAAATAATACTTTTGTAGTTCAAAATCAAGTCCTTCTGGACTTCATGGCCCTCTGGGCGGATGCGGGTGTAGTCTGTCCGCAAACGGGCCCGAGCCCCGTTGGAGGCCACATGATCCACACCAAAGCCTACGCCGCCCCCGCCGCCGCCCAGCCGCTGGGGCCCTTCGAACTGGACCGCCGCGAGGTGGGCCCCAGGGACGTGCTCATCGAGATCGCCTTCTGCGGCGTCTGCCATTCGGACATCCACCAGGTGCGGGACGAGTGGGGCGGCTCGCTCTTCCCCATGGTCCCCGGGCACGAGATCGTGGGCCGGGTGGCCCGGGTGGGGGCCCAGGTCAAGGGCTTCAAGCCCGGCGACCTGGCGGGGGTCGGCTGCATGGTCGATTCCTGCCGGACCTGCCCCAGCTGCGCCCGGGACCTGGAGCAGTTCTGTGAAAAGGGCGCCGCGTTCACCTACAACGGCACCGAGATGGACCGGGTCACCCGCACCCAGGGCGGCTACTCCACCCGCATCGTGGTGAACCAGGGCTTCGCCCTGCACCTTTCCCCCAAGCTCGACCTGGCCGCCTCGGCGCCGCTGCTGTGCGCCGGCATCACCACCTATTCCCCGCTGCGCCACTGGCACACCAAGCCCGGCGACCGGGTGGGAGTGGTGGGCCTGGGCGGCCTGGGGCACCTGGCGGTGAAGCTGGCCGCGGCCATGGGCGCCGAGGTGACCATGCTCAGCACCTCCCGCGCCAAGGAGGCGGATGCCCGGCGGCTGGGCGCCGCCGGGTTCGGCCTCACCTCCGACCCGGCCACCTTCAAGCAGCTGGCCGGCCGGTTCGACCTCATCATCGACACCATCTCCGCCCCCCACGACTACAACCAGTACCTGGGCATGGTCCGGCTGGAGGGGGCGATGGTGCTGCTGGGCGTCCCCCCGGCCCCCACGCCCATCGCCGCCGGCTCCCTCATCTTCGGCCGCAAGACCCTCAGCGGCTCGCTCATCGGGGGCATCAAGGAGACCCAGGAGATGCTCGATTTCTGCGCCGAGCACAACGTGGTCTCGGACATCGAGCTGATCCCGGTGGGCGACGTGAACGAGGCCTACGCCCGGATGCTCAAGGGGGACGTGCGCTACCGCTTCGTCCTGGACATCAAGACGCTGTAGGAAGCCTATACGCCTGGGCCATCGATCTCGGCATAGAGGGGATGGCTCAGGTAGCGTTCGCCGGTGTCGCACAGCACCGCCACCACGGTCTTGCCCTTGCCCAGCTCCACCGCCAGCTTGATGGCGGCGTGGACGATGGCGCCGGTGGAGATGCCGGAGAACAGGCCCTCCTTGCGGGTGAGCAGCCGGGCCACGGCCAGGGCGTCCTCGTAGGAGACGTCCTCCACCCGGGTGTAGGCTTCCCGGTTGAGCACGGAGGGGATGAAGTTGGCGCCGATGCCCTGGATCTTGTTGGGGCCGGCGGTGCCCTTGGTGAGCAGCGGGGAGGTTTCGGGCTCCACCGCCACCACCACGATGCCGGGCTTCTTGGCCAGGAGCACCTCGCCCACGCCGGTGACGGTGCCGCCGGTGCCGACGCCGGCCACGAAGGCGTCCAGTTCCGGCACCTGCTCCAGCACTTCCAGGGCGGTGGTGCGGCGGTGGATGGCCGGGTTGGCGGGATTGTCGAACTGCCGGGCGAGGAAGTACTTGGGATCGGTCTTGGCCAGTTCCTCGGCCTTCTCCACGGCGCCCTTCATGCCGGCCGAACCCGGGGTGAGGATCAGTTCGGCGCCGTAGGCCTTGAGCAGGGACCGCCGCTCCAGGGTCATGGTGTCGGGCATCACCAGGGCGATGCCGTAGCCCTTGGCCGCGGCCACGAAGGCCAGGCCGATGCCGGTGTTGCCGCTGGTGGCCTCCAGGATCACCTGCCCCGGCTTCAGCTTGCCGGAGGCCTCGGCATCCTCGATGATGCTCAGGGCGATGCGGTCCTTGACGCTGCCGCCGGGATTGGCGCTTTCCAGCTTCACGTAGATCGTGGCCGCCCCCTCAGGAACGATCCGGTTGAGCTTGACCACCGGGGTGTGGCCGATGAGCTCATAGGCGTGGTTGACGCGATTGGGTCTGGGCATGGAGTCACCTCTGGGCCCAATGTAACTATTCTTATAAACTTAATCAATAACGTTTTTTTCTGGGGGTCACGGCGTGGGCATCTGGCATGAGGAGGCCATGGCCGCAGGCAGGTAGCAGTGGCGGACGTAGTCCATGACCATGCGATCGGCGTTGAAGCGCCAGGCCAGGGTGCGCATGGAGCGCTTGATGGCGTGCACCCAGCCGCGGGGCACCCCGTTGGCGTCCTGCCGGTAGTAGAGCGGGATGACCTGCTCCTCCAGCAGCCGGAACAGGGCGTCGGCGTCGCGCTGGTCCTGCAGCTCGTCGTTGGCGTGCACCTCGCCGTTGCCGATGGCGAAGCCGTTCTCGCCGTCGTAGGCCTCGGCCCACCAGCCGTCCAGGGCGGAGATGTGCAGCCCGCCGTTCATCACCACCTTCATGCCGCTGGTGCCGCAGGCCTCCAGCGGGCGCCGGGGGTT
>JARLGP010000020.1 GCA_031292735.1 Holophaga sp. | reverse complement strand
TCGTGCTTGTCCTTGGTGGCGTAGCCCATGCCGGCCAGGGCCGCGAGCAGTTCAGGCCGGTCGAAGCCCGGTTCGTAGGCCAGGGCGTCCGGCCAGCCCTGGTGGTGCAGGCGTCCGGCGGCCACCGCCTGGGCGGGATCCTGGCCGTGCACCAGGGTGGCCATGAGGATGTTGGCCAGGCTGGTGGGGATGGTCGGCCCGCCCGGGGTGCCCAGCACCGCTTCCACCCCGTCCGGGCCGGTGACCAGCACCGGCGCCATGTTGCTGGCCGGACGCTTGCCGGGAGCGAACAGGTTGGGCCGGTTGCCCAGGACGCCGTAGTAGTTCTCCTTGCCCTCGATGAAGGCGAAGGAGTCCACGCTGCCGTTCAGCAGGAAGCCGGCGCCGGCCACCGCCCACTTGGAGCCGTAGCGCAGGTTCATGGTGTAGGAATTGGAAACCGCGTTGCCTTCCGCGTCGATCACCGCGAAGTGGGTGGTGTTCTTGCCGGCATCGTGGGGCTCGGCCCGGCGTCCGGCGCGGATCCGCCCGGCCAGGTCCCCGGTGGGGGTGTCCCGGGCCGAGTCGATCATGGCGAACAGCCGCTCGCCGTAGTCCCGGCTGAGCAGGTCCCGGTAGGTGGGGTTGTCGCCCAGGGGCACGTCGCCCATGTAGTCCAGGCGGTCGATGAAGGCCATCTTGGCCGCCTGGGCCAAGTGGTGGTAGTAGGCCGGGCTGCCCAGGGGGCAGGCGTGGAACCCGGGCCGGTCGAGGATGTTGAGCATCTCCAGGAGCATGGCGCCGCCGGCTTCGGGCGGCACGGTCCAGACGGTCTTTCCCTGCACCTCGATGGCGATGGGCTCCAGTTCCCTGAACTGGTAGCCGGCCAGGTCCCGGGCGGCCATGAAGCCGCCGTTGGCGCTCAGGTCGGCGATGATCTGGTCGGCGATCCGGCCATGGTAGAAGGCCCCTTCCCCTTCCCGGGCCAGGGTCGCCAGGGTGCCGGCCAGGGCGGCGTTGGGCAGGATGTCCCCGGCCTGGAACGGCTCCGGGCGAACGTAGATGCGCCGGGCTTCGGGGGAGACCGCCAGGCGGGGCGCCAGCCGGTTCAGGCAGTCCGCTTCGTACTGGGTGAGGCTGGCCCCGGCCTCGGCCCGCCGGGCAATCTCCAGGAGCAGGTCCTTGGCCTGCAGTTTCCCGTAGCGCTTCTGCAGGGCGAAGAAGGCCTTCACCGTGCCGGGCACGCACACCGAGGCCGGGCCGAAGGCGGTCTTGTCGGGGTCCGGAGTGCCGTCCGGCAGCAGGAAGTCCTCCTGCCGGGCGCCGGAGGGCGCCTCCTCGCGGTAGCTGAACACCTTGGGCCCGGCCCCCCGCTCCTTGAACAGCAGGTAGCCGCCCCCGCCGAGGTTGCCGGCCTGGGGGTGGTAGATGCACAGGGAGAAGGCCAGGGCGAAGGCCGCATCGAAGGCGTTGCCGCCATCCCGAAGCACCGCCGTGGCCAGTTCCGAGGCCTGGCTGGAGGCCGACGCCACGGCGCCCTGGCCCCGGGCCGTAGATACTTGCCCGGCCGCCCGGGCGGACATGGTGATCCGGAAGCTGTTGTAGTCGTTGTCCAAGCAGGTATCCTTTCCCGGAAGCCCCGGCACTGGCTGAATGATACACTCGCCCAAGTGCTCGCGGATCCAGGAATCAGCCCACCCAGCTCACCCGTCGGCCACCCCGGTGGCGCCTGCTTGCAGGGTTTTTTCCAACAGCAACAGGCATCGTGTGCCCCCCTCCAGGGCCACCCGTGAGCGCAGAAGGAAGTACCCCGACAGGGAACGTTCCAGGTTTTCGAGGGTATAGTCTTCCGGCACGAATCCAAACCGGTTGATCAGGCTTTGCACCATCGTGTCCTTGGGGTCCACCCACTCCAGGAGCACCCATTTCCGCGTCAGGCTCCAGAACAGTTTGACCTGCATGGCCAGCGGGGCACCTTCGGCGAAGCGCAGGTGATGCACCAGTGCCAGGGCCAGAACCAGGTCGAATCGGCCCGCAGCCCGCTCCAGGAATGATTCTTCCTCCTTCAGTCCCCAGCCGCTGGCCGGGGTTGGACGGCCCAGGTTGACGACCAGCGGCAGGATGTTCAACTGCTCCCGGCCAACCTCCGAATAGAGCCGATCCATGCATGCTTCGTCGGAATCCACGGCCACCACCTGTAGACCCTTCTGGTTCGCCGCCAGGGAAAACTCGCCTGTATTGGCCCCTAGGTCAAGCACCCAGGCCCCGGACGGCAATTCATCCAGGGCTTTATCCGTGAATTTCCTTTTTTCGTCCAGGGAGGCACGCTCGTAATTCCTTATTTTGTCATAGTCGGTCCAGGTGGATTTCGGCTCGGGCCTTGCGCATCCATCCACGATCCGGCGAAGGCCCCTGATCCGCCTCAAGGACAAGCTCTTCGCCGTCCCGGAATCCAGGGCCGGCACCGGCAGCGACAGCGAAGACCGGCTCAGCCACCTGGGCATGGCAACCAGGTTCCGGTAGGGGCTGCGCAACCGTTTCAGGGGGCCGAGCAACCGGTAGGATTCTTCGATGGAAAGCCCTTCCCGATCGCAAAGGAACACCCGGTCCAAGCGCAACCCGAAATCCCGCGCGAACAGGAGAGGCAGGATGAAGGTACGAAGGCATTGGTGGTATGCATCCCATACCGGCTTGCCGGGAAACGCCCGGAAAGAGAGGATGTCCACGAAAACGGGAACTCCGCCCTTGAACAGGACGTTCCGAGGGGTGGCGTCCTTCAGTTCCAGGTCGCCCGCCAAAGCCGCCTCGGCCAGTTCCAGGGTCAGCGCGGCCGCGGCCTTGAGCATCCCGAAGGTCCACTCCGCGGGATAGGAAATGAAAGGGATCCGGGGATGCTGCAGCCACCTTCCCCCACTTGGCGCGGCATCCCCAAGCAAGCCGACCACCTCAGCGCATCCTTCGGCCAAAGGTGCATGCGTGATCAACCTTCCATCCGCATAGAACCGGGCAAATTCGTTGGTATTGGCGAAGCGCATAAAAGCGTCCTCCGCCTCCGGATGCACATGGCGTATGACCTGTTCGGTCAGAAGGTAGACGTTCCCCGCCGGGTCTCGAAACGAGGGTTGCCTGGCCATTGAATTTGTCACTTGAACAAGTTTTTTATAGAGTTCAAAATAACTATTATTTTCTTGTAAAACAACATTATGGATCCAAAGGCCGTTGCCAGGATTACCTGAATCAGCATGCTGCCGGAGCCCGGGTCTACATACATTCCTTCTCCTTTTGAAATTTAGGGTTCCAGGATTTTCCCTCTCTATCCTTCCGTTTGCATGCCCCGCTTGTTGAGTTCCTTAAGGATCATGCCTTGCAATTTATTGGCGCGCTCGGGCTGAGTAGACACGATATTATGGGTTTCCCCGGGGTCGTGTTCAAGGTCATAGAGTTCGCGCTTTGGCCAGGATTCGCCCCAGGACCAGAAATGCTCAACATATTTCCATGTTCCAATCCGGACTGCCACGACGAAGCTCCGCGGGCCTCCGGAATAATCATGGTTCATGGAGAAAATAGGGAGGCCATCCGGTTTTACCAGCATGGATCTCCCTTCCATCTCCAGCGGCACGGGGAGCCCCACCATCTGAAGCAGGGTTGGGGCCAGATCGGCCTGCTCGCAAAGCCGGAGGTTCCTTTCAGCCTTCCGTTGGAAGGGCTGCTTGATCAGGCACGGAATCCGGATCAGGTCCTCCGTCAGGAGCGGACCTCCGTGCTTGCCATATCCGTGATGGAAGCTCTCCCCGTGATCGGCGGTGAACACGATGAGGGTTTGGTCGTACCGGCCCTGGGCCTTGAGCCAGCCAAAGATCCTACCGAGGCTATCATCCAGGTATCGAATCGCCTCATCGTAACGGCCTTCATAGATGGCGGGAAAGCCCGGGTCGGTATCCGCTCCGAATCCACTCGGCGGATTGCTGCTTATGCCGTCCCTGGCCAGCGGCGAAGGTTCGAAGGACCCGAGGAACGGGGCCGGAGAGGCATAGGGGCTGTGGACCGTGAAACTGTGGAGCCAAAGGAAGCGGGGACGGTTGGCCGGCAGTCCGAGTTGCCGAATCGTCTCGTTGAACGGAGCCTGTGACTTGGTGTCGGAAGCCTCCTTGCCCAACAGATAGTTGTACAACTTGACCGGTCCCAGCCCGAATCCGTTCACCGAAAACGGGAAGCGCCGCTGCACGATTTCAGTCAGGCCCATTTGCTTGAATTCGTCTCCCAGGTTGTGCGGAATCACATCAAGGAGGTTCTGGGCGGCGGGGCCCACAAAGCCGCGCTGGTCCACCTGGCTCACCTGGTAGCCGGCCAGAGCCAGTTGCCGTATGACGTTCAGCGAACGGACCACCTCGGGCCGCGGAACGGCCACATCCCCCCCATGGGTCCATGGCCGCGATCCGTTGAGCAGGCTGGCGATGCCGGGCCGGGTCCAGTTGGAATTCGCGTAGAACTTGTCAAAGGTGGTGGCGCCGCTGGCGAAGGCCTGGAGGTTGGGAGACGTCGGCCGCGAGGAGCCATACATCGTCAGGTTCCTGGCGGAAAGAGCATCCACCGTGATGAGCAGGATGTCCGGCAATGGGGCGACGGAGTTGCCGGGGCGGATGGGGTCGTGAATGCCGAGGCCCAGGCCCGCTCCGGCCGTCAAGAGCAAGGCAGCAGGGATCAGGACCCAGGTCAGCCCTTGGGGGACCTGCTGCACCCGCCGAAGGTCATACCCCCGCAGGGCAGCGTACAAGCCCGCCACCAGGAAGACGCCGGCCAGGAGACGAGGAGTCAGGAATTGTGCCTTGGGGATGAAGAACAAGAGGTGTCTCAGGAGGTTGGCACAAACCAAGGCGACCACAAGCCAAGATAGAAGCCCGATTCCCAAGTGAACAACCCGGTTGAAAGAGGCCCCGAACACCCGCAGACACCCCGCAACCAGATAGACCCCAGCGGCCAGGACCAGGGCGGCCACACCATAGTTGAACACCACGGAGGATGCGATGGCATAGCACTTGCCGAGTGGCGTGACACCGGAAAGCAATGCGGAATGCAGGATCCAATCCAGGGGCAGCCAGAACCCAAGAACCATGTAAAACAGTAGGGCCGGAGAAAGATCATGGAGATGCAGGGCCTTGTATTCGACAACGGCTCGAGTCATTCTGCCAAATCTCCACCATTTGAAACCGGGCTAGTTTCCCTTGGCAGTATAGGTATCCGAATGATTCCGGCAATCCCCGCTTCGCCTTTGCCGGGCATACCATTCCGGGTGGTGAGCGGCCAAACCAAAGCCATAAGGGACGCCGCGAACGCGGCGCCCCTTATGGCTTTGTCCGATAATATACCCCTGCGGGCTATTCGGCGGGTTCAGCTTCCTTGGGTTCGGGAAGAACGTAGTCCACGAACTCGATGATCGCCATGTCGGCCGCGTCGCCCAGACGGTAGTCCGTCTTGAGGATGCGGGTGTAGCCGCCAGGGCGGCCGTCGAAACGGGCGCGGAAGGCGGGATCGAACAGCTTCGCCACGGTTGACTTGCTGCCGAGGCGGGCCATGGCGAGACGGCGGTTCGCCACCGTGTCGTTGCGGCCGAGGGTGATGAAGGGCTCCACGAACTGGCGGAGTTCCTTGGCCTTGACGAGGGTCGTTTGCAGCCGCTCGTGGGTGATGATCGAGATGGCCAGGCCCTTCATGAGGGCTTTGCGCTGGTTGCTGTTACGGCCCAGGCGCTTGCCCGTGACATTGTGACGCATGGGATGGCTCCTTAAACTTCTTGTTCGATGCGCATGCCGAGGGAAAGGCCGATGCGGGCGAGCTCGTCCTTGATCTCCTGCAGGGATTTCTTGCCGAAGTTCTTGGTCTTCATCAGTTCCGCTTCGGTGCGCTGAACCAGCTCGCCGATGGTCGTAATGTTGGCATTGCGCAGGCAGTTGTTGGCCCTGACGGACAGTTCCAGTTCTTCAACGGACTTGCTGAGCATGCCGTTGACGCCCTCGGTGGTGAGGATGGCGACGCCGGGTTCGGCTTCAACCGCATCCTCGTCCTGACGGGCGAAGATGAGGAAGTGCTCGCGCAGGATGAGGGCGGAATCGCTGACGGCATCCTTGGGATCCACGGTGCCGTTGGTCCAGACCTGCAGGGTGAGCTTTTCGTAGTCGGTGCTGTGCCCGACCCGGGCCGGTTCGACGATGTAGTTGACCCGGGTGATGGGGCTGTGGTTGGAATCAAGAGGAATGAATCCAAGCCCGAGCCGCTCGTCCAGGTTGCGGTCCGCGGTGACGAACCCGCGGCCCATGCTTACCTGGATTTCCATTTCCAGCTCGCCGTCCTCACCCAGGGTGGCGATGTGGACGTTGGGGTCCGTCACCTCCACGTTCTGGTTGCAACGGATGGAGCCGGAGGTGACCACGCCTTCGCCCTTGTGGCTGATCGTGACGATCTGGGGCTGGCTGGAGTGGAGCTTGAGCGGCACTTCCTTGAGGTTCAGGAGGATGTGGGTGACGTCCTCCCAGACCCCAGGCATGGCGGTGAATTCGTGCTGTACACCCTTGATCCGGACATTGGTGATGGCCGCGCCTTCGATGCTGCTCAGCAGCACCCGACGCAAGGCATGACCGCAGGTCGTGGCAAAACCGCGCTCGAATGGATAGGCGACGAATTCGCCATAGGAGCCCGTTTTCGAGCCCGCCGTGACTTCCGCGAAACGCGGACGCTGGAAATCGCTGATGTTCAGCATTCCTGTCCCCTTACTTGCTGTAGAGTTCGACGATCAGCTGCTCATTGATGTCAAGAGGCACATCTTCCCGCGAGGGAACCGCGATCACCGCTCCCTTGAAGGCGCCGGCGTCAAGACTGAGCCACTGGGGAATCCCGCGGCCAGCCGCGGTTTCCAAGGAGGACTTCACGAAATCGTTCTGCTGGGCCTTGGCGGAGATTTCGATGCTCTGGCCGGCCTTGGTCTGGAAGCTGGGCACATCGACCCGCTTGCCGTTGACCAGGATGTGGCCGTGCATCACCATCTGCCGGGCGGCGGCGCGGCTGGGGCAGAACCCGAGCCGGAACACCACGTTGTCCAGCCGGCTTTCCAGGAAGGAAAGCAGGTTGTGGCCCGTCACGCCCTTCTTGCTTTCGGCGTGCTTGAAGTAGAGGCTGAACTGCTTCTCAAGCACACCGTAGATGCGCTTGACCTTCTGCGTCTCGCGGAGCAGAAGGGCGTAGCCTGTGGGGTTCGTGGCCTTGGCAGCACCGTGCTGTCCAGGAATCTTGCCTTTGCGGGTCTCGAAGGAGCACTTTTCCTTGAAGCAGCGTTCGCCCTTCAGGTAGAGCTTCATCCCCTCGCGACGGCAGAGGCGGCATACGGCATCACTGTATCGAGCCATGGTTCTCCTCCTCTCTTAAACCCGGCGCCGCTTGGGGGGGCGGCAACCATTATGGGGAATGGGGGTGACGTCGCGAATGCTGGTCACGGAAATACCGGCGGCGTTGAGGGCGCGAATGGCGCTCTCACGGCCCGCGCCGGGCCCTTTCACACGGACATCCACGGAGCGGATGCCCTGTTCCTTGGCGGCTTCGGCGGCGACTCCGGCCGCGATCTGCGCGGCGAACGGCGTGCCCTTGCGGGTGCCGCGGAAGTTCTGGTTGCCGCTGGAGGCCCAGGAGAGCATGTTCCCCAGGGGGTCGGAGATGGAAATAATGGTGTTGTTGAACGAGGCCTGAATATGCGCCACGCCGTGGGGTACGTTACGTTTTTCTTTTTTCTTAACCACCTTCTTGCCGGCGGTCTTTGACTGAGTCTTTGCCATATCAGTTCCTCAACCTTTACTTCTTCTTGCCGGCGACGGTCTTGCGCTTGCCCTTGCGGGTGCGCGCGTTGGTATG
>JARLGP010000134.1 GCA_031292735.1 Holophaga sp. | reverse complement strand
GGCCCAGATGTCGGCCAGCCGGTCCAGCCACTGCTGGGCCCGCACCGGATCCTGGTGCAGGAAGGACTTGGCCCGGGCCCAGGCGCGGCTGCCATGGACCTCCAGGCCGTAGGCGAACAGGGTCCAGGGCGCGCCGGCGAAGCCCAGCAGGGCCTGATGCGCCGGCAGGGCGGCGCGCACCTTGCGCAGCGCGGCCTGCACCGGCTCGAACACCCGTTCGTCCAACGGCCCGGCTGGATCCAGCTGGTCCAGGGTCCGGGTCAGCCGCGGGCCGCCTTCGGGGATGACCACCCCGCAGCCCAGGGCCTCCAGGATCACCAGGATGTCCGAGAAGATGATGGCGCCGTCCAGCTGGGGGAAGCGGCGCACCGGCTGCAGGGTCACTTCGGCGGCCAGATCGGGGTCGTACAGGACCTGTTCGAAGGTGGCCTTGGCCCGGATGGCCCGGTACTCGGGCAGGAACCGGCCGGCTTGGCGCATGAACCACACCGGCGGCGTGGGCAGCAGCTCGCCCTGGAGGGCGCGAAGGAGGGGAGCGGTCATGGGGGGCCTTCCGGTGGGGGGGATCAGGACAAGGCCAGCTGCGGGCCGATGACGCCCACGGCCCGCTCGAAGTGGGCCAGCTCCTCGTCGCCGTGGGCGGCGGACAGGAAGGCCACCTCGTAGCCGGAGGGCGGCAGGTAGATGCCCTGGGTCAGCAGGAGGCCGTGCATGCGGTTGAACTGGGCGATGGCGCCGGCCTGGACCCGGTCGGCGCGCTTAACGCCGGGCTGGAAGAGGGGCCAGATCAGGCTGCCCACCCGGGGCGCGTGCAGGCCCGGCAGCTTCTCGAAGGCCTGGGCCCAGCGGGCGGCCTTGCGGTCCAGGTCCCGGTACAGGTTGGGGGTGAGCTTTTCCAGGGTGGCCAGGCCCGCGGCCATGGCCACGGGGTTGCCGCTCAAGGTGACGGCCTGGTAGACAGGGCCGTCCGGTGAGATGACGGCCATGATGTCATGACGGCCCCCGTAGAGCCCCACGGGCATGCCGCCGCCAATGATCTTGCCGTAGGTGACCAGGTCGGGGGTGATGCCGAGCAGTTCGGCCGCGCCGCCCGGGGCGACCCGGAACCCGCTGATCACCTCGTCGAAGATGAGCACGGTGCCGTGCTGGGTGCACAGTTCCCGCAGGCGGTTGAGAAAGGCCGGTTCCTGCACCAGCAGGCCGTTGTTGGCGGGGATCGGCTCGATGATGGCCGCGGCCAGTTCGTCGCCCTGCTTGGCGAACACCTGCTCCAGGGCCTCGGGATCGTCCAGCGAGATCACCGTGGTGAGGTCGGCGAAGGCGCGCGGCACGCCGGCGCTGGAGGGCTCGCCGAAGGTGGCCAGGCCCGATCCGGCCTTCACCAGCATGCCGTCGGAATGGCCGTGGTAGCAGCCTTCGAACTTGAGCACCCGGTCGCGCCCAGTGAAGCCGCGGGCGGCGCGCAGGGCCGACATCACCGCCTCGGTGCCGGACGACACGAAGCGCATCTTCTCCACGAACGGGACCATGGTCTTGATGCGCCGGGCCAGGGTGATCTCCCGGCGCGACGGGGCGCCGAAGGTGAGGCCCTCTTCCATGGCCTCCCGGGCGGCGGCCAGCACTTCGGGCACGGCGTGGCCCAGGATCAGCGGACCCCAGGACATGCAAAGGTCCACGTAGCGGCGGCCTTCCTCGTCCTCGAAACGGGCGCCCCAGGCCTTGCGGAAGAACTTGGGGGTGCCGCCCACGGCGCGGAAGGCGCGGACCGGGCTGGATACCCCGCCGGGGAAATGGGTCAGGGCTTCCTGGAACAGGGTGTCATTGGCGTTTTCCATATCAGATCCAGTGCTTTTGCAGGGCTTCGCGAGCCGCGTAGGTGACGATCCAGTCCGCGCCGGCGCGGCGGATGGCGAGCAGGTGCTCCCGGAACAGGTTGGCTTCGTCCACCCAGCCCAGCCGGGCCGCGGCCTTGACCGTGCTGTATTCGGAGGAGGTGTGGTAGGCGGCGATGGGGCACAGGGTCTGCTCCCGCAGGCGCCAGATGAGGTCCAGGTTGGGCAGGGCCGGCTTCACCATGAGCGCGTCGGCCCCCTCCTCCAGGTCCAGCAGCGCGTCCCGCAGGCCCTCCCGGGCGTTGCGCGGATCCATCTGGTAGCTGCGCCGGTCGCCGAACTTGGGCGAGGAGTCGGCGGCTTCCCGGAACGGCCCGTAGTAGGCGCCGGCATGCTTGATGGCGTAGCTGAGGATGCCGACGTTGGCGAGCCCCGCGCCTTCCAGGGCCTCGCGCATGGCGCGGATCCGGCCGTCCATCATGTCCGAGGGGGCGACGATGTCGGCGCCCGCTTCGGCGTGCGCCACGGCCATCCTGGCCAGGATGGCGATGCTGGGGTCGTTGACGATCTCGGCGCCGTGGTTGACTCCGCAGTGGCCGGTGTCGGTGTAGGCGCACAGGCACACGTCGGTCATCACCACCAGGTCCGCGCCGAAGGCCTGCTTGAGGGCCTTGACCGTCCTGGGCACCAGGCCGGCGGCGTCGAAGGCGGCGGCGGCGTCCGGGGACTTGTCCGAAGGGTCGGGCACGCCGAACAGCAGCGCCGTGCGGATGCCCAGCTTCAGGTCGGCCTCCACCTGCTTGAGGGTGGCCTGGATGCCGTTGCGGGCGATGCCGGGCAGGCTGGTGATCTCGGTGGATCCCTCCTGGGGCTGGATGAAATGGCCCTGGATCAGGTTGCGGGGCGACAGATCGGTCTCGGCCACCAGATCGCGGATGGCGGCAGTGGCCCGGAGACGGCGGGATCGGATCAGCATGGGAACCTCACGAGTTCAACTGGGAGAAAAGGAGCCGCTGCAGCGCGGAGGCCTCAGGCTCGCACCAGCCAGCTACAGGATACCCTGCCTGGAGGAAAGACCGTTGGGTCCGCTCGCCCCAGGCGAAACGCAGCATCCGGCCGGAACGGGGCCCCAGCAGTTCCGCCTGCAGCGGGCTGAGGGCCAGCACCGCCTCCAGGTCGGGCATGGCCGGCGGCGGCAGGACCGGCGCTTCCCGGTGGGTGATCCAGGGCAGCAGGCGCCAGGGCGTACCCGCGGCGGCCTGCTCCAGGTGCTGGCGGCTGCGTTCGGCCCGGGCCAGCAGGAAGGTGCCGCCCCGGGGGAACTGGTCGCGCAGCAGGTCGAACAGGCCTTCGGCCTTGGGCGTGGCGCTCACCTTCACGGTCCGGCCGGCCTGCGCATGGGCGGAAGCCAGGGCGCGGGCGGTGGCTTCGCCCTGGGCCAGGCAGGGCGCGCCCGGCGGCAGCAGGGCCAGCCGGGCGGCGGCGGGGCTCAGGACGATGACGGCGTCGGGATCGGCCACCGGCGGCGGGGCCGAGGTGGCCTCCATGGCCGTGAGGAACAGCGGCACCGGCTCCCAGCCGGCGGTCCGGACCGTCCCGCAAAGCGCATCATCCAGGGCGCGGGCCAGGCCCAGCCGGTTCACAGTCCCAGGCCCCGCAGCACCTGGGCCACCAGGGCCGCGTCGTCCGTGCCCTGGGCTTCGGCCCAGCGCAGCTGCCCGCCCACGGCGAAGCCCGCGCGCAGGCGGATCTGGCCGTCCGGCAGTTGCTCGGCCAGGGCGCCCAGCGGCTGCTGGCAACCGCCGCCGACGCCGGCCAGCACGCCCCGTTCCAGCGTGACCAGGCGCAGGGTGAGGGGATGGTGGAACCCGGCCAGGGCTTGCAGCAGCGCCTGGTCGCCGGCGCGGGCTTCCGCCAGCAGGGCGCCCTGGGCCGGAGCCGGCAGCAGTTCCTGGGCGGCGAAGGGACGCACCTCCAGGCCGGAAAGGTCCAGGCCCAGGCGGCGCACCCCGGCCGCGGCCAGGATGGTCCCGTGCAGGGGCTCGCCGCGCAGTTCGCCGTCCCTGACCCGCTGCACCCGGGTGGGCACGTTGCCGCGGATCCAGGTGAAGGTGGCCTCGGGCATGGCCTGCTCCAGGAAGCGCAGCCGGCGCTCGGAGCTGGTGCCGATCACCGGGTGCGCGGGCGCGCCCGGGCGCATGAGCAGCAGGTCGGCGGGATCCTCCCGCTGGGGCACGCAGGCGGTGACGATGCCCTCAGGCCGCTCCAGGGAGACGTCCTTGAAGGAATGGATGAGCAGGTCCACATCCTTGGCCAGCAGCGATTCCTCCAGCTCCCGGGTGAAGAAGCCGGCGCCGGTCTCCTTGCCCAGAGGCCCGGCCAGCCACGTGTCGCCGTGGGTGGTGAAGCGCTTCCATTCGATGGCGTGCCCGGCGGCTTGCAGGAAGGCCACCAGGGCCTCTGATTGCTGCACCGCGAGCAGGGATCCCCGGGTTCCTAGAACGATTTTCATGGGCACACTTTACGAATGCGAGTCCAGGGCGGGTTCGCGCTGGAGGTTGAGGGCCCGGAACGCCAGGGTGCGGCCCCGCTTCAGCAGGGATTCCAGAGCTTCCAGCTGGGCCGGTTCCAGGTCCGCCAGGGCGCTGCCCGGAGCGGTGGCTTCCGCCTCCATGGCTTCCCAGGCGTCGGTGAGCCGTTCCTGGGCGGTGCGCATGGCGAATTTCTGGATGCGCGCGTCGGCCCGCTTGCGCAGCCGTTCCACCGCGCCGAGGATGTACGGCTCGGCCAGCTGGGCGGCGTCGTGCCGCTTGAGCTTGGTGTTCTCGGTCTCCGCCAGGAAGTAGGAGAGGTCCACCCGGGATACCCAGGGGAGCGTGTCCAGTTCGGGCTCGGAATCGTACGGCAGGGCCAGGTCTACCAGCTTCACCGGATGGCACTTCAGCCGCGACCAGTTGTCGAAGGTGAACAGCGGTTCGTTGCTGGCGGTGGCCGACACCACCGCGTCGAACCCCTGGGGGTTCATCTGCAGCTGGGCCAGGGGCACCATGGGCAGGCCGAAGGCTTCCACCTTGGCCAGGGTGCGGTTCGACATGGTGAGCTGGAACCCGCGCTCCGGCAGGCGCTGGGCCAGGTAGCGGCTCATGGGGCCGACGCCCACCACCGCCACCCGGGCGCCGGGGACGAGGGTGTTCTCCAGGTGCCGCAGCGCGGCGGTGGCCACGCTGGCCGAGCCGTCATCCAGGCCGATCCGGGTGCGCAGGCGCTGGGCCTCGCGCAGGATGTCCTCCAGCGCGGCGGTGGCTTCCTGGCCGGCGGTGCGGGTCTCCCGGGCCGTGGCCAGGGCCTGGCGCATCTGCCCCACCACCTCCCGGTCGCCCAGGTTGGCGCTGTTGAGCCCGGTGGCCACCTCCAGCAGGTGCCGCCAGGCCGCTTCGCCCTGGAAGCAGTCGATCTCGGGACCGAACCCGAGGGTGGTGCCGTCCCCGCCCCAGAACATCCAGATCACCCGCTGGCAGGTGGCCAGGAACACCAGTTCGGAGGCATCGGAAATCCGCCGCCAGAGCAGAAGATGGTCGGCCAGATGCTGGCGCACCACGTTGCGCGCCACAACCTCAGGCTCATGCCTTGGTATGTGATAGGTGTAGAGAACTGGATCCATGGGCCGCCGTCTTGTCTTAGTTCGTCTAAGAGATCAGGGTATCTTAAATTATTGAAAGGGCGGGGGTGGAAATATTCAAAACGTTTCTTACCACACCCTCTTCCAGAACCCGAGTTGACAATGGATTTAGTAGTTTACGCTGAAGTTACCGACCGGGGGGTCCGAATCTCCAAAAACGCGGAATTTGATGGCCGTCACATGGCTACCAGCTGCCTCCGCCTTCACCCACCCGGCGGGCGTAGGCGGGGGGGTCGCCCCACTGGTTCAAGGCCACCGTGCGTCCCACCGATTCCACCCGCCCCATCAGGCAGCCGCGGCATTCCTCCCGGGCCTCGTCGGTGCAGGGTTTCCCTTCGTAGAGCTTGTAGTTGCCCCGGGCGTGCACCGGCGTGAGGTTGGGCATGGTCACGTTGGCGCCGTAGCTGAGGCCGCGCTCGCGGCCGTCCGGGACCATGGCCTGCAGGGCGGTGGTGGAGGCGATGTTCAGATCGGGGCAGGCCAGCCGGACCGTGGCGATCATGTTGAGGCTCAGCTGCAGCTGGTCCTCCGGCGCCAGCGGCTGCGCCCAGCCGCCCATGGGGGTGTCCAGGTGCGGCAGCCAGGGGCCCATGCCGATCATGTCGATGGGGTGGTCCCGGAAGAACGTGATGTCGTCCGCCAGCATCTCCAGGGTCTGGCCGGGGATGCCGATCATGACCCCGGTGCCCACCAGGAACCCGGCCGCGGCCAGGTCCGCCAGGGCCTGCTTGCGGGCGGCCAGGGTCTGGGCCGGCGGGTGGATCCGGCCGAACAGCTCCGGGTCGGTGGTCTCGATGCGCAGGAGGTAGCGGTGGGCGCCGGCCTGGTGCCAGGCCCGGTAGGTCTCCAGGGGCTGCTCGCCCAGGGACAGGGTGATGCCCAGGCCCCGGGGCAGGTCGGGCAGCACCGACTCGGCCCGGATGCGCCGCACCAGGTGGCTGATGAGGTCCCTGAAGGCCCGGTCGGCGCGCTCCCCGGCCTGCAGCACCAGGGAGCCGTAGCCCGCCCGGGCGCACCAGGCGGCGGCGTCCATGACCTCCGGCTCGCTGAGGGTGAACCGCTCCAGGTTGCCGTTGCCGGCCCGGATCCCGCAGTAGTTGCAGTCGCAGGCGCAGACGTTGGAGAGCTCGATGATGCCCCGGTAGTAGACGGCCGTGCCCACCTGTGCCCGCATCACCTCCAGGGCCCGGGCCCGCAGGCGGGCGGTGTCCACCGGGTCGCGCAGGCCCAGCAGCAGGACCAGGTCCTCCCGGGCCAGGCGGTCTTTCTGGAGGACGGTGCCGAGCTGGTCCATGGTCCCTTTCGGTTCGGGGGAGTACCGATTCCCCAGGATTCATTCTAGCGTTTCTTGGCGCCGGCCAGGGTCACCCGCACCTTCATGCGCCCGGAGGCGTCCACCGCCAGCACCTGCCAGCGCAGCGGGCCGTCCCGGCCGGCCGGAACCTCCCCGGGCCCCAGGTTGTAGGCGGCGCCGTCCAGCAGCCAGCGGCCCCAGGGGTAGAGCGGCTGCGGCGGCAGCTTGGCCCCGCGGGGGGCGGTGATGACCCGCACCGGGCCCTCGAACATGTGGGTCACCGTGAACCCGCGCACCTTGGCCAGCGGCGAGGGGTCCTCCCCGGC
>JARLGP010000019.1 GCA_031292735.1 Holophaga sp. | reverse complement strand
GCTTGGCCTTGCAGGGCCTGCACTCCAGCATGATGGCCGATCGCCACGCGGAGATCGAGAACCTGCTCAAGATGTCGCTCAACATGATGGGCCGCTACCAGAAGCTGGAACAGGCCGGGAAATTGACCCGGGACGAGGCCCAGGCCCAGGCGGTGCAGGCCCTCGCCGGACTGCAGAACGGGACCGTGTATCTCTTCGCCCGCAATGATGACGACGTGATCATGTCCCACCCGCGGACCGAACGCGTGGGCAAGCGGGATTTCGGCCCCAAGGTGGCCGATGGGCGCACCACGGTCCAGGTCTACCGGGATGCGCTTGCCCAGCAGCGCCCCATCGCCTTCGTGGAGATCCCGACGCCCAGGCCCGATGCCAGGCCCGATCAGTTGACGCCCAAGCTCAATGGCATCGCACGCTTCGAGCCGTGGGGCTGGACCATCGGCACCGGCTTCTTCCTGGACGACATCCGGGCAAGGTTCTTCACCAGCGTCCTCGCCATAGGGATCGCCGGGCTCGCCATCCTCGGCATCACCACCGCGCTCACCGTCTACCTGTCCGCCGGCATCAAGCGCCAGTTGGGCGGCGAGCCCGGCTACGTGGCGGCCATGACCCGGGCCATCGCCGCCGGCGACCTGCGCCAGGAGATCCAGGCCGCGCCCGCGGGCAGCATCCTGGCCGATCTGTCCGGCATGCAGGGCAGCCTGCGCACCATGATCCGCAGCATCCAGGAGGCGGTTTCCCAGGTGGCCAGCGGGTCCCATGAACTCTCCGCCGGCGCCCAGGAGATGGCCCGCACCACCGATGCCATCGCCCACAGCACCCAGGTGCAGAAGGACGGCGCCGAGCGCACTTCCGGGGCCATAAAGCAGCTCACCACCAGCATCGCCGCAGTGGCGTCCAGCGGGCAGAACTCCAAGGGCCGGCTGGAGGAGACCCAGCAGGCCACCGCGCGGGGCCAGGAGGCGGGGAGCGACACCTCCAAGGCCATGGAAGGCATCACCCTCACCGCCGAGAAGATCTCCCGGGCGGTCACGGTGATCCGGGAAATCGCCAACCAGACCAACCTGCTGAGCCTGAACGCCGCCATCGAGGCGGCCAAGGCCGGCGCCTCGGGCAAGGGCTTCGCGGTGGTGGCGGAGGAGGTGCGCAAGCTCGCCGAGCGTTCCGCCCATGCGGCCAAGGAGATCGACACCCTGCTCGCCGATGCCCAGCGCGCCGTCGCCCAGGGCGGCACGACGGTGGTGGGCACGGTCCACGCCCTGGGCACCATCCGGGAGAACCTGGACGCCTTCGGCCAGATGGTGCTGCACCTGGTCCAGAGCACCGCGGAGCAGACCCGCTCCGGGACGGAAGCCGCCCAGCGGGTGGAACAGGGGGTCCAGGAGGCGATCCAGACCGCCTCGGCCACCACCCAACTGGCCGCCAGCACCGAGGAGATCTCGCGCACCGCCGCGAACCTCTCCACGGTGGCCGAAACCCTCGCGAAACAGGTGGTCGCGTTCCAGGTTTAAGCCGGCGCCGGAAAGCCCGAAGACCGGGTCAGGTCACCCTTGACGCTCATTCAGGGGCCCAGCACCCCGGGACAAAGGGCGCCGCACCGGGCACAGGCGCCCTGCTCGGCCAGGTTCCAGCCGGTCAGGGCGTAGCGGTCGCGGCCGATGAGCAGCTGGCCGCACTGGTGGCAGTATGTGTTTTCCCCTTCCGGGGAGCCCAGGTTGCCCACGTAGACGTAGCGTAGCCCGTTGGCCATGGCGATCCGGCGCGCCTCCAGCAGGGTGGCCAGGGGGGTCGGCGGAACGTCCAGCAGCTTCCAGGCGGGATGGAAGGCCGAGAAATGCAGGGGCACCTCGGCGCCCAGGGTGCCGGCGATCCACTGGCTGAGCCGCTCCAGCTCCCCGGGGGAGTCGTTCTCGCCGGGAATGAGCAGGGTGGTGAGTTCCAGCCAGGTGCGGGTCTCCTGGCGGATGTACTGCAGGGTCTCCAGCACCGGCTGCAGCTGGGCGCCGCACAGGCGCCGGTAGAAGGATTCGGAAAAGGCCTTGAGATCGAGGTTGGCGGCGTCCATGTGGGCGTAGAACTCCGCCCGGGGCTCGGCGTTCTGGTAGCCGGCGGACACCGCCACCGGATGCAGGCCCAGTTCCCGGCAGGCGATGGCGGTATCCACGCAATATTCGTGGCAGGTGACCGGGTCGTTGTAGGTGAAGGCGACGCTGGCGCAGCCCAGTTCCTTGGCCCGGCGGGCGATGGCTTCGGGCCTGGCGGCAACCATGAGCGAGTCCTGATCCCTGGATTGGCTGATGTCCCAGTTCTGGCAGAACCGGCAGCCCAGGTTGCAGCCCACCGTGCCGAACGAGAGCGCCGCCGTGCCGGGCAGGAAATGGAACAGCGGCTTCTTTTCGATGGGATCCACCTGGAACCCGGTGGACCGGCCGTAGCCGTGCAGCACCACCGCGCCGCCCACGTTGCCGCGCAGGAAGCAGAACCCGCGCTCGCCTTCCCGCAACCGGCAGCGGCGCGGACACACGCCGCACTCCACCCGCTCCGGATCCAGCCGGCGCCAGAACCGGGTGGCATGCTGAGATTGGGTCGCAGTCATGGAACAATCCCCAGAAAAAGGTCCTTATTTGGCTATTGACATCATATTCCGCCACCCGGATGTTTAATAGGCGCCTGTCCGCTCGGCCCCGGAGGTGGTCATGCCCTTGTTGCGTCAGCCCGTGGTGGCGGGCCTGTTCTACCCGGCCGATCCCGTGCGGCTGCGGGAGCTGGTGCAGGGGCTGCTGCGCGAGGCGCCCGCCGCCGGCGCGCCGCCCAAGGCGATCATCGCGCCCCATGCCGGCTACGTCTATTCCGGCGCCGTGGCGGCCCGCGGCCATGCCTGCCTGGGCCTGGGCCGCGCCCGGATCCGCCGGGTGGTGCTGCTGGGGCCTTCCCACCGGGTCGCCTTCCGCGGCCTGGCGGCGAGCAGCGCCACGGGGTTCGCCACCCCGCTGGGCACCGTGCCGGTGGACGCGCAGGGCGTGGAACAGGCCCTGGGCCTGGACTGCGTGCGCCGCTTCGACCCCGCCCATGCCCAGGAGCACAGCCTGGAGGTGCAGCTGCCCTTCCTGCAGGAGGCCCTGGACGACTTCCAACTGGTGCCCCTGGTGGTGGGCGAAGCGGATCCGGCGGAGGTGGCGGCCGTGCTGGAGCGGATGTGGGGCGGGCCGGAAACCGCCATCGTGGTCAGCTCCGACCTGAGCCACTACCAGGACTATGGCGCGGCCCAGCGGATCGACCAGGCCACCGCCGCCGCCATCGTGGCCCTGCGCCCGGAGGCCATCGGCATGGAAGCGGCCTGCGGCGCCCTGCCGGTGCGCGGCCTGCTGCTGGCCGCCCGGGGCCACGGGCTGGGCGCCTGGGCGCTGGATGTGCGAAATTCCGGGGACACGGCCGGCGATCGCGACCGGGTGGTGGGTTATGGCGCCTTCGCCTTCGCTTGAGCGCCCCGGCGCCCTCACCCCCACCCAGCGGGAGACCCTGCTGGGCATCGCCCGGGCCTCCATCCGCCACGGGCTGACCCATGACCGTCCGCTTCCGCCGGACCTGGCCGCGCTGCCCGCGGCCCTGACGGTGGAACGCGCGGTCTTCGTCACCCTCACCCTCCAGGACCGGCTGCGCGGCTGCATCGGCCGCACCAGGGCCTGCCTGCCCCTGGCCGAAGACGTGGCGGTCCTGGCCTTCGAGGCGGCCTTCCGGGATCCCCGCTTCCCGCCGGTCGCCCTGGGGGAATTCGACGACCTCGCCATCGACCTGTCGCTGCTCAGCCTCCCGCAGGCCATCGCCTTCGGCTCCGAAGCGGACCTGCTGGCCCAACTGGTGCCGGGCAAGGACGGCCTCATCATCCAGACCGGCCAGCGCCATGCCGTCTTCCTGCCCTCGGTCTGGGCCAGCCTGCCGGACCCCGCGGAGTTCCTCCGCCGGCTGAAACTAAAGGCGGGCCTCGCTCCGTCGTTCCCGGCCACCGAGCTGGAGGCCTCGCGGTTCCACACGGAATGCATCCGGGAAGGCGGCGGGCCGGAAGGAGGGCCCGCGGCCGGACGCTAGAATTTGACGAAGTCCCCGGGCCGCGTTCCCTTGTCCGGCGCCCTCCGCACGCTCATGGCGGGCAGCGAGGGCGTCTGGGCCCGTGCCGCGCCTTCCTGCTCCCGGCCGCGGGACAGGGTGAAGAACGCCATCATGGTCTGGAGCTCCTCGGCCTGGGAGTTCATCTCTTCGGAGGTGGAAGCCAGCTCTTCGGAGGCGGCGGCGCTCTGCTGCACGGCCTGGCTGATCTGGTTGATGGCGCCGTTGATCTGGCCCACCCCGGAATTCTGTTCGGCGGAGGCGGCGGAGATTTCCTGGACCAGGTCGGCGGTCTTCTGGATGGAGGGGACGATCTCGCCCAGCAGGGTTCCGGCCTTTTCCGCCAGGTCCACGCTGCTGGTGGCCAGCCGGCTGATCTCTTCCGCGGCCACCTGGCTGCGCTCGGCCAGCTTGCGCACTTCCGCGGCCACCACGGCGAAGCCCTTGCCGTGCTCCCCGGCCCGGCCCGCTTCGATGGCCGCGTTCAGGGCCAGCAGGTTGGTCTGGTAGGCGATGTCGTCGACGATGGAAATCTTCTGGGCGATCTGTTTCATGGCGGTGACCGTTTCATGCACCGCCTGGCCGCCGTCCACGGTCTCCTTGGCGGTGCGGGTGGCGATGTCGCCGGTGACCTTGGCGTTTTCGTTGTTCTGGGCGATGGAGCTGCTCATCTGCTCCATGGAGGCGCTGGTCTCCTCGACGCTGGCGGACTGCTCGGAGGCGCCCTGGCTCAGGGTCTGGGCGGTGGCGCTGACCTGCTGGGAGGCCGCCACCAGGTTGCTGGACGCGGTCCGGGTCTGGCCGATGATCTCGGCCAGCTTGGTCACCATGCCCTTGATGGAGGCCATCATGCTGGTGCTGTCGCCGGGGGCCAGCTGCACGTCCATGGACAGGTCCCCGCCGGCCACCAGCCCGGCGATCCGGGCGGCCTCCCTGGGCTCGCCGCCGACCGTGACCTTGATGACCCGGG
The DNA here is from genome assembly GCA_031292735.1 of Holophaga sp. The sequence continues at coordinate 11,006 of JARLGP010000019.1, read as the reverse complement.
TGACCAGGAAGCCGAGCAGGATGGACACCACGAACCCGGCGACGATGATCCCCAAGGTGGTGTTGCGGATCTTTTCATAGGCGGCCATGCCGGTCTTGTTGGCCTCCTCCGCCCCTTTCCGGTTGTCCTCGACGATGGTGCCAAGGGTATTGGCCACATCGTGGTACTTGGCGCGGGTGTCGCTGTACAGCCACTTCTGCGCGTCCGCGTTCTTGCCCGCGTCCGCCAGTTCCATGCTCCGCCTGCTGGAACTCATGTAGGGATCCCACTCCTTGTCGAACTCCCTCCAGCGGCCCGCCTCCACCTCGCTCATCTGGGTGTTCCGCTCCTTGGCCGACCAGTCGGTGACCGCGGCCCGGTACTTGGCGATGCTTTCGGCGGTGGCGCGGCGCTCCGCCGTGTCCGGAGCCAGGAGGTAGGTGTTGAAGTTGCGCTGGAGATCGGCCAGGGCCTGGTTTGCGTTGGCGGTGTAAAGGATGCTCATGGTGTTGTTGCTGTAGGAGTCATCCATTAGATTGTGGATCTTGAGCGAGCCCTGGATGCCGAACAGGCCGACCACCACCGTAATGATGGCCACCAGGACGAAGGAGACGTTGAGCTGCGCCGCGAGGCGAAGCGATTTGAACCAGTTCACGGGAACCTCCAGAAAGTGCGGGCTGAGTTGGAATGGGGGGATGCGGGACAGCCGCCGCTAGCCGACCAGGGCGGCCAGTTCTTCCGTGGACAGGACACGGTCCACGTCCAGGAGAATGACGAAGCGGTCTCCCACCTTGGCCACGCCGGCAATGAATTCCGAGCGGATATCGCTGCCGAAGGCGGGCGCGGGTTCGATCTCGCTGGCGCCGATGGACAGGACCTCGTTGACGTTGTCCACCATGACGCCCAATTCGGCGGTGACGTCGCCCTGGGACAGTTCCAGGATCACCACGCAGGTGCGCGGAGCCTCCACGGTCGCCGGCCGGCCGAAGCGCACCAGAAGGTCGATCACCGGAACCACCGAACCCCTCAGGTTGATGACCCCGCGGATGAACGGGGGCATCAAGGGCACCGCGGTGATGCCGCCGAACTGGATCACTTCCCGGATGGACCGGATGTCCATGGCGAAGGTCTCGTCACCCAGGGTGAAGGCCAGGTACTGTTCCCGCTGCTCCACCGGGGTGGCGGCCAGGGCCTGGGTCTGCCGCTTGCTGAACTGGATCAATTCCGCCATGACATGCTCTCCAATGGGTTTTCCGTGAGGGACTGTAGGCCGACTCACCACCGGGGCTGGGCGGTTCGATCTTGAACATGGCATTCCCCTGGGCGGAGCGCCCGAATGGTCGTTGGCAGGAAGAACGGGGCGCTGGTCCCGGGCCGTGGGCTCGGACCGGCGCCGGTTCACGGCCCGTCCTCGAGCGCCCAGGCCTGCCCTTCGGAGCTCACCATGGGCAACAGGACCCGGAACGCGCTGCCCTTCCCGGGTTCGCTGGCCACCTGGATGGTGCCGCCATGTTTATGGATGATTTCCTTGGTGATGGCCAGCCCCAGCCCGGTCGCCTCCGGGTTCGCCTTGGTGGTAAAGAAGGGCGCGAAAATCTCCCGCAGAACCTCGGGTTTCATGCCGCACCCGGTATCGTTCACTTCGAGCACGGCGTAGCGCCCGGCCGACAGCTCCTGCTGCGGGTTTTCCAGACACACCGGATGAATGCTGATGCCAAGCAAGCCCCCCTGGGGGGCCATGGCATGGTGGGCATTGATGGCCAGATTCATGAAAACCTGGTGGATCTGGTTGGGGTCGCCCAGAATCCAGATTGAAGCTTCAATTTCATCATTGATTTTAACGTTATCAGGCAAGGCAGCATGCAGCAGCTGCACGGCTTCCTTGACCAGGATGCTCATGTCGAACCGCACCCGCGCCGTGGCCTCCCTCCTGCTGAAGGTGAGTATCTGCCGGTTCAATTGCGCCCCGCGATGGATGGCGCTTTGGATGGTTTCCAGCAGGGGCTGGATCGGATGGCCCTGGGCGAGCGCCGGTTGGATGCGCTCCGTGGTGTGTTGGATGGCGGTGAGAATGTTGTTGAAGTCATGGGCGATGCCGCCGGCGAGGGCGCCAAGCATGGTCATTTTCTGGACTTGATGCGCATCCTTCATCCAGTCCGGCGCCCAGGCAACATCCGGGAGCGGATCCAGCTTTGATGAATCGATATTATAATTGGGCTCGGGACCTGGCCCGGTGTGAACCTTAGCCATACTATTTGATTCCTTTGCCATATAACCAAACGAACTGCAAATCACGGTTATGGTCTTTGAATTGCCTAGCGTGCCCCCTCATTTCAAACAATGTAACTATCAACTTGCCAGGGATTGCACCAATTGGAATCCTTAAAATTAAGTAATTCCGGCAAGAAATGGCCGGCGTCAGGTGATGCCGTGGCAGAGGGCATACCGGACCAGACCCGGGCCGTTGCTGATGGACAGTTTCTGCATGATGCGCTGGCGATGCGAATCCACGGTGTAGGGGCTGATGAACATGGCCCGGGCGATCTGCTTGCTGGTGAGGCCACGGGCGACCAGGCGCAAGACTTCCAGTTCCCGCTTGCTCAATTCGAAGGCGTGGCCGGGCTTCAACCCCGGCGCCCGGCCGGCTTCCGCGGCGTCGGGCCGGTCTGCCGCCACCCGCTGGGCCAGGTCCGCAAGTTCCTCGAAGGCCGCGTCCTTGAACAAGCAGCCTCGGGCGCCCTCCGCCAGCAGCTTCGGGATGCAGGCATGCTCCCCACGCAGCGCCAGGATGATGCAGCGGGTGGGCAGTTGGTCCGCGATGACCCGGGTGGTGACCTCGAATCCGCTCAACCCCTGCATGGTCAGGGCCAGCACGGCCACGTCGGGCCGGAACCGGACGATGCCGGCCAGGGCTTCCAGACCGTTGCCAGCCACGTGCACCGGGCGGAACCGCCGATCGTCGGAGAACAATCGAACAAGCCCCTGGCAAAACATTCTCTGATCGTCGGCGATGAGGACAGAAATCATCGCATAATATTAATAATTAGAAATCGGAATGTGAACCACCACCACCCAAGACCGAGGGCCCTCCAGGTTCATCAGTGGGGCCAAGCTTGGGATTCGGCAAAGGAGCACCTGGGTCATAAGGATGAATTCTTTAGAATGGAACCTTAATGTCGCAGACCTCAAGCCTATTCGAATCCTTAAAATTAAGTAAATTTACTCTAAAAATGGAGTATTGGACTCATCTCGCCTCGGTCCCAGCCCAACGGGGAAGCGAACCGGAGTTCAGGGTTCAGTTATACCCCCGCTTTGCCGGTCGATTCAACCGCACAGGCCCCGCCGCGGCGGCCTTCCGGACGGAAGGTCGAGGGGGATCCATCGCCTCCTCGACCTCGATCCGGAGCCCATGGAGCCGATCCAGGCCTGGGCCTGGAACCGGCCTCCAGGCATCAAGAATCATACTGGATCGTGCGCACCAAAGTTATGAACCACTGTCGGAAGAGCCTTGATCACGGGGTCACCACGCACGAGACGGATTCCGACATCCCGTAGGGGAACATATGGTTGGCCCAGGGCGCCGTCATCGGATGGAAGTTGTCGTCTTTGAAGGCGGTGATGAGGAAGTAGTATGCATTCCCGGCTTGCAGGATGTCTGCGGGCAGGGTCACCGAGGTCATGGTGCCGGGCAGGAACAGCCTCGCAGCGAGCTGGTTGCTGTAGGTAATGCCACCAACGTTGCTCAACTGGAACGGGGTCACCAGGTAGGCTGTGGGAACGCCCCTGGCAGGCGCGGTCCAGGAAAGGGTCGGGGTAAGGCCGACGCCCTGCTGCGGGGTGAAAAGGGAATTCCCGTTGATCGTGGGATTGATTACCGGGCTCACCATCACATCGATGGCCGTGGCGCTGTCCGTGGTCGTGGGCGTGAGGGTGTAGGTTCGAAGGCCTTTGACTGTCCGGGTATAGGCCGTGGTGGCCCCTGGCGCCATGAGGCTCATGTGGTGGCTTTCCCCGGCGTAGTAGATTCGTTCGAATCCGGTCGCCAGGGGGGTGGTTGACAGTGCCTGGACCGCCGGGTCCGAGATCTTGGTGCTGTCGCTATCCTCCCAGTAGAGCCCTTCCAGCCATGGCCCCGAGTCGCCGTAGGCCAAGGCTCCGGGGATCGAATCAAACTCGATGAACGGGCCTGAAGACAAGCTGGCATGGGTGTTGTAATCCGTGCGGTAGGCGGCGAAATGGGACCGTTTGAAGTTCACGGTGACCGGATCGTTGGGTGTCAGGGCCGAAACCGCTACCGGCAGGGTCTGCGTGCTGCCATCGGTCAGGGTGACCCCGGTGATGGCACCGCCCATGGTCGGGGTGGAAGTGTGCTCCGTGTTGTTCGTTCCGCCGAGGGAGGTCACGTACTGGGTGACCTGGGGGACATCGCCCTGAGTGGTGTCGATCAGGGGGCTACCCAACCAGGAAAAGTCCGTGCTTGCGGATTGAGATCCGTCGGGGACGTTCGACCAGCTCAAAGAAAAGTGGCTGTTGTAGTCGTAGGCCAGAAGGTAGTCGCCCGAAATCCATGATTCCATGGTGGTGGCATTGAAAGTGATGGTGGAGGCCAGCGTGTCAAGGGCGACATTGCGTCCGCCGCGTTTCCAGCCGAGATCCACCGAACTGCTGTTAGTCCAGATGAAGGAGTCGTTGGCTTGCAGCCAGAAGAACCCGACTGGGGCAAAGGGGATCGTGTAGTCGCCCGTCACCTGGTTGTAGCTGCCGGTCAGCTTGGTTCCGTCGGCCTGGATGGCGTTGATGAGGGGAAGCTTGTTGGGGACCGCCGCCGCCGGGTTGATGGTGCCCGAGACGAGGGGCAGGTGGGTGATGAGGCTGCTGCCCGTGATCGTCTGGGAGGGCGTCACCGTCACATCGTAGGAAACGGACAGGGGTGAATTTCCGAGCTGGGTGGCAAAGGAAGAACTGGTGGAGACCACGATCTGGATGTTGCCCGTGTATTCGTGAATGGAAGTCAGAGGCTGTCCCGGCAGGGTCGCATAGAAGATTCCAGGTGCGCCCTGGCGGACAGCGAGGTTGGTGTGCACGAAGAGATTATTGGGGTCCACGACTTCGACATAGATCGTTTGCCCGGCCAAACTGTTCAGGTTGCCTGAGGCCTGCACCTCGATGGTCTGATCCGGAATTTGGCTTCCTTCCGGAACCGAAGCCTGGATCCGGGCCGGACTGACCAGCGCCAAGGACACGCCTTGTGCCGGAGTGTTGCTGCCGCCACCTCCGCCACCGCACGCCAGCGTCAGCACCAACGCGGCCACGGGAAGCGAGGCGGACGCAATCCCTGGCAAAAGCCCGTTCCTGCTTCTTGGGGGGTAGAGGCAATAGGGTGAGCGCATGATGCTCCTTTATAAAAAATTATTGTTGGGACATCTGAATTATTGACCTCAAGGTCAGGAAATGGAATCCGAGAAATGCATTTCAACCCGATTTTTCAGCATTTGAGCGGGCAGACCGACTCCCAACCCTCCATTCAACCGTTCCATGACGCCATTGGCCGGGCAGCCCCACATCCATGGTTTGCTGCCCGGCCGGTGCCTTAATAACTATTTATTTATAATAATTGTTCCAGCCGCCTACCCTCGCAGGTTCCGCCGCAGCACCGCCAGGATGTGCTCGATCTCGCCCTCGTCCAGGTCGTTGTGGAAGGGCAGCGCCAGGGTCCGGCGGGCGATGGCCTCGGTGCGCGGCAGGGTTCCGCGCAGGTCGCCGAACCGTTCGCGGATGTAGGGCTGGGTGTGGACCGGGGCGAAATAGCCGCGGCAGGGCACCCCTTCCCGCTCCATGCCGGCCAGGGTGCGGTCCCGGTCATAGCCTTCGTCCAGGGTCACCACGTAGACGAACCAGCTCATGCGCACCTCGGGCCGCACCCGGGGCGCGCGGACGCCGGCCATGGCCGCCAGCCGCTCGCCGTAGCACTGGGCCACCCGGGCGCGCCGGGCCAGGAACCGGTCCAGCCGGGCCAGTTGGGACAGGCCCAGGGCCGCGGACATCTCGTCCAGCCGGTAGTTGTGGCCAAGCCGGTCGTGCTGCAGCCAGGGGCCCATGGCGCCCCGGCCCTGGTTGGCGCAGCTGCGGCAGAGCTCGGCGATCCGGTCGTCGTTGGTGACCACCATGCCGCCTTCGCCGGTGGTCATCTGCTTGTTGGGGTAGAAGGCGAAGGCCCCGGCGGCGCCGAAGGAGCCCAGCCGGCGGCCCTTGTAGGCGGCGCCGATGGCTTCGCAGCAGTCGTCGATGAGCATCAGGCCGTGGCGGGCGGCCACCCGCTCCAGCCCGTCCCAGTCGGCGGGGTGGCCGAACACGTCCACCGCCATGATCGCCTTGGTCCGCCCGGTGATCCGCTGTTCCAGGTCCTGGATGTCCAGGTTGTAGGTTTCCGCTTCCGGCTCCACGAACACCGGGTCGGCGCCTTCGTAGAGGAAAGCGTTGACGCTGGCGGCGAAGGTGAAGGAGGGCACCAGCACCTGGTCGCCGGGGCCGATGCCCAGGGACTTCACGATCAGGTGCAGGGCGGCGGTGCCGGACCCCACCGCCACCGCGTGCTTCACCCCGACATAGTCGGCCAGGGCGCGCTCGAAGGCGGCGGTCTTGGGGCCCAGGGCCAGCCGGCCGCTGCGCAGGACCCCCAGCACCGCCTGGATGTCGGTCTCGTCCAGGTCCGCCGAGGCCATTTCCAGGGGCCGGGTGCGCGGGGGCCGGACCCGGGCCCGGCGTTCCTCGGCCACCACCCAGGGGGCGGGGGCGTGCTGGAAGGTGGAAGCGGAAGGGTTGGACATGGGAACCTCCTGGTCAGGCCACGGTGCGGATGGCAATGAAGGCTTCGGCGGCGCCGAGCCCCACGGTGGCGCCCCTCAGGGTCGCCAGGGCCCGGAGCGCCGAAAGGGACCGTTCGTGGGGCGCCGGCCGCACCTGGGAGCGGTAGAGGGCCATGGCCTCCAGCTTCGCTTCCAAGGTGCCGGTGATGTCCACGAAATGGTTGGGGACGAAGCCGGGGGTGAGGAACGGGGCGTTCCAGTTGGTCTCCGACAGCGTCTCGTAGGCGTAGATCCGCCGGGGCGACCGGTCCCGGCCCGGCCGCGCCGCCACCAGGGCGGAATGGAACACCAGCTGGTGGTCCAGGTGCAGGTCGCCCGGGAAGGGCAGGTACAGCTCGTCCGGCGCGCAGGTGTCGAGCAGGTCGTCCAGGGCCCGGTTGAGCTCCCGGTGGGCCAGCCCGTCCAGCTCCGCGGCGGGCAGGTCCAGGAACCAGCTGGCGGCCACCCCCAGCCGGCGGTGGGCGGCCTGGGCCTCCTCCCGGCACCGGGTCTCCGCTTCGGCCGCATAGAGCGGGGGCCGGCCGCGGGTGACCACCGCCACCTGCACCGAGTGCCCGGCCTCGGCCCACCGGGCCATGGCGCCCCCGGCACCCAGCACTTCGTCGTCGGGATGGGGCGCGAGCACCAGGCGGGTGATGGGTTTCATGGCCGCTCCCGGGGCGTGTGGCGCGCTTCCTGGGCGGCCAGGTAGGCGTCGGGCAGCCCGCTCTTCTGGGAACCGTCCGGGGCGTAGACGGTGTCGGCCCGCAGCAGCACCCCCACGGTGCGCCAAAGGATGCGCAGATCCAGGGCCAGGCTCTGGTGGTCCACGTACCAGACGTCCAGGGCCACCCGCTCCCGCCAGCTGTGCCGGGCGGCGCCGTTCACCTGCTGCCAGCCGGTCATGCCCGGGAGGGCCTCCAGCCGGCGCCGGTCCAGGCTGGAGTAGTAGGGCAGGAACTCGGGCAGCAGGGGCCTCGGCCCCACCAGGCTCATCTCCCCCTTGAGCACGTTGAGCAGCTGGGGCAGCTCGTCCAGGCGCAGGTTGCGCAGGACCCGGCCGACCCGGGTGATGCGGGCGTCGTCCCGGCTGGTTTCCAATCCGCTGCCCAGGCGGGTGCTGCCGTGGCGCATGGTCCGGAACTTGAAGATGGAGAAAGGACGGCCGCCCAGCCCCAGGCGCAGCTGGCGGAACCAGGCGGGGCCCGGGGTGTCCAGCCGGACGGCCAGGGCCACCCCGGCCAGCAGCGGGCTCGCCACCAGCAGCACGGCGCCGCCCAGCAGCAGGTCGAAGGCCCGCTTCCCGCCGGGGTTCAAACCACCCCCCGCACCGCGTCGGCCGCGCTGAGCAGCCCGGCCAGCTCCTCCAGCCGGCCGATCCGCAGGTGGGGCTCCAGCCCGGGTTCCGCCGGCATCCCGGCGAAGGGACCGGTGGACACCCCGATGGTGAACATGCCCAGCCGCCGGGGCCCCTGGAAATCGCAGGCGGCGTTGTCGCCCACGTAGGTGCAGCGGCCGGGCGCCACCCCCAGCCGGGCGCAGGCCAACTGGAACGGGAACGGGCTGGGCTTGCGCTGGTGCTCGGGCAGTCCGCCGGTGAACACCAGCTGGTCGAACCACGGGCCCAGGCCCAGGGCCGCCACCTTGTGGCGCTGGGTGGCCAGGTGGCCGTCGGTGACCAGGAACAGCCGGAACCCGGCCTCGCGCAGCTGGCTCAGGGTCGGCAGGGCGCCCGGGTAGAGCTGGGCCGGCGGCCGGTGCTGGTGGTAGCGCTCCACCAGCTCGCCCACCAGCCGGGGCTCCCAGGCGCCCAGCCGGTGCAGCACCTGGTCGAACAGGTTCGGATGGGCCAGGGTGAGCCGGTCCAGGGCGTCCTGGCAGGTGCGGGCCACCAGGCTTCGGCCGCAGCCCAGGCGCCGGCCGAGTTCCCCGGCGATGGCGTCGAAGAAGGACCGGGCAAAGCTGTCCTGGTCCCAGAGGGTGTAGTCCAGGTCGAAGCCCACCGCGCTCAGGTCGGCGAAGGAGGTGGCCATGGCTCAGGCCTCCTTTCCCAGCGGCAGGCCCGGCTGGTGGAACACCTCGTCCCAGTAGCGCACCATGAGCAAGGGGGCGCAGGGCTTGAGCCAGGATTCGGGCTCCCGGCCCCGGGCCAGGTCCAGGATGCCCTGGAACAGCGGCACCCCGGCGGCCTGGCTGAGGATGGCGGTGCCCGCCATGCGCGCGTTGATCTCGGTGAAGGCGACCTCCCCGTCCGGGCCGACGAAGCACTGGAAGTTGAGCGGCCCCACCATGGACAGTTCCCGGACCAGGGTGCGCACCGGTTCCAGCAGCTCCTCCCGCCAGTGGGTGAGCCCCTTGGAAGAGACCCCGGATTCGGTGGCCAGGCGCTGCCGGGGCGACAGGATGCGCAGTTCGCTGTGCAGGTCGGCCAGCACGTCGATGGTGTATTCCACCCCCTGCAGGCACTCCTGCACCACCGCCCGCTCCACGTACTGGGCGAAGAAGGCCGCCTCGGCGTGGTTCCGGGCCAGGTGCACGCCGGTGCCGCCCCGGCCGGCGCGGGGCTTGATGATCAGCGGGAAGCGGGCGAAGCTCCCCTCCTCGTAGGCCCGCGCGGGCACGGTGCGCGCGGTGGGGATGTCCAGGGCCTGGAAGCACTCGAACATGGCCAGCTTGTCGGCGCACACGGCCAGGGCCAGGGGGCCGGACAGCATGAGCCGGGTGCCCAGCTCCTCGAACCGGTCCCGGTGCTCGCCGCAGATGGCCAGCTCCTCGTCCAGGGCCGGCAGGAACAGGTCCACCGCCTCCCGCCGGCACACGTCCAGCATCTGTTCCAGGTAGCCGGGCGCCCCCACCTTGGGCACCACGTAGGCGGCGTCGGCGAAGTGGAAGCCCACCGAGGCGGGGTCGCAGTCGGCCGCCACGATCCGGCAGCCCAGGGCCTGGAAGGCCTTGTACTGGGTCACCGTGGGCGGCGATCCGGCCGCCGTGCGCAGGAGGGTCAGGGGGATGGTCATGGGTATGCTCCGTTCTGGGGTCATGGCTGGCGGTAGCCGGGAAAGAAATCGCTGCTGCCGGACCGGCCCCGCCGGCCCAGCAGGGCCTGGTAGCGCTCCGGATGCAGCACCATGCGCAGGGTGCTGAACGGGGCCCGCAGCTTGGAGAAGCCCTGCTTGAAGAAGGCCAGGGAATCCTGGCGGCAGCCCACCCCGCCGCCCAGGTGCAGGTACCGGGCGCCCCGCTCCCGGGCCCAGTCGCGCATGTGGATGAGCATCAGCTTGGCCGGCCCGGCCCGGCGGTGCGCTTCGCTGGTGCCGCTCAGGTGGAACTGCACCAGGCCGTCGGTCCAGGTGAACAGCCCGGCCGCCGCCGCCGCGCCGTCCGGGTCCTGGACGAGGCTCAGGTGCAGCCGCTCGCCCAGGCACCGGCGCAGGTCCACGAAGTAGCCGGGCTCGAAGCAGTAGAAGGCGTCGGCCGACCGGTAGCGCATGGTCTGCTGGTAGATGGCCACGAAGTCGTCCAGCCGGTCCCAGCCATCCAGCAGCACCCGGTAGCCTTCCCGTTCCAGCCGGCGCACGTCGGCCAGGTGGTTGACCCGGGTCTGCCGGTCCAGCTCCTCCCGGCCCTGGTTGAGGTCCAGGTAGACCGTCTCGCCATGCTGGACCAGGGCGCCGAACGCCTGGAACGGGGCTTCGGCGGTGGGCAGCAGGGGCAGCAGCGGGTGCAGCCGCAGGAAGGCGGTGACGATGCCGGCGGCCGCGCCGGTGTCCCGGAAGGCCTGGAGCATGGCCGCCACCGCGGCCTCGTCCGGGTCGCCGCGCAGCAGCGGACAGGGGTAGCCGTACGGGGTCGCCGCGTCGCGCCAGCCGGGATCGGGCTCCAGCTCCGGCGGCAGCGGGCGCAGCACCATGGGGATCAGCATGGCCGCGCCGCCTTCGGCCGCCCAGAAGGCGACCGGCTCGCCGCCATCGCGCCGGGCGCAGAGGTCCACGTAGGCAGGCAGGTGGTAGAAGTCGTGGCGGCCGGCGCCCAGGAATTCGCCCCAGCGGGGGTCTTGGCAGCACAGCAGTTCAGCTTGCATGGGCCCTCCCGGGCTGGAGCACCACCGCCTGCAGCGCCGCGGCGAACCGGTCGGCCAGGAGGCGGGAGTCGAAATGGGTCTCCACGTAGGCCCGGCCGCGG
>JARLGP010000133.1 GCA_031292735.1 Holophaga sp. | reverse complement strand
GCCCATGGGCGCGCGCATGGCCGGGGACACTTCCGCCGCCCGGGCGGCTTCCGGGGAGCGGGCCCGGCCCTGGAACACCACGCCGTACACTTTGGCGAAGCAGGCCGCGGCCAGGGCCCCGATCATGGCCAGGGCGGCCAGGCTGAGCACGGACCATACGGAGCGGGTGAAGGCCAGCCCGTGAAATGCCGCCAGGTAGATCAGCCATTCGCTCACGAAACCGTTGAGCGGCGGCAGCCCGCAGATGGCCCAGGAGCCGGCCAGGAAGGCGCCGGCGGTGAACGGCATGGCCTTGGCCAGGCCGCCCATGCGCTCCAGATCCCGGCTGCCGGTGGCGTGCAGCACCGAGCCGGCGCCCAGGAACAGCAGCCCCTTGAACAGGCTGTGGTTGAGCACGTGCAGCAGGGCGCCGGCGTAGCCCAGCAGCTGCAGCGCCGGATGCCCGGTGCTTTTGCCCAGGGTGCCCAGGCCCAGGCCGAGCAGGATGATGCCGATGTTCTCGATGGAATGGTAGGCCAGCAGCCGCTTGAGGTCGTGCTGGGCCAGGGCGAAGGCCACCCCCAGGAGGCCCGAGGAGGCCCCCAGGGCCACCAGCAGCGCGCCCCACCACACCGGCGGATCCGGCACCAGGCACAGCCAGCGCAGCAGTCCGAGGATGCCCATCTTGATGAGGATGCCCGACATGAACGAGGAGACGTGGCTGGGGGAGGCGGCGTGGGCCCCCGGCAGCCAGAAGTGCAGCGGGAAGAGGCCCGCCTTCAGGCCGAAGCCCAGCAGCAGGAGCAGGAAGACGGCCGTGCCGCGCTGGCTGGCGGCGAAGCCCGCCGCCTGGGGCAGCCACAGGAACCCGGAGCCGGCGGCCAGAAGTCCAAAGCCGGCGAACAGGCACAAGGTGCCGGAGTGGGTGGCCACCAGGTAGACCCAGCCGGCGCGCCGGGTGGCGGGGTCCCGGTCCTCGGCCGTCACCATGAAGAAGGCGGTGACCGCCATGACCTCCCAGGCCAGCAGGAAGGTCAGGGCCTGGGCGGCGGCCACCAGCACGACCATGGCCGCGGTGGTGACGCCGAACAGCAGGCGCAGGCGGCGCGAGCCCTCGCGCGGGTCGCCCCAGGTGCCCAGGGCGTAGACCGAGCCGCAGCAGGCGAGCACCAGCACCGGCGGCAGGAACCAGGCGCCCAGGGCGTCCAGGCGCAGGAAGCCCGGGGTGCCCAGGGGGGTGTGCGGCAGGGCCTGGCTGGCCATGGGGGCTCCGCCCAGCACCAGCCCGGCCGCGGCCAGGCCCGCCAGCGCGGCCAGACCCAGCATCCAGCAGGCCGTCCTGCCGCCCCCGGCCCGCAGCCACAGCCCCGGAACCCCGGAGGCCGCCGCCAGGAGCGCGCAGAGCGCGAGGAGGATCATCCCAGCAGCCATGGGCGGATGATCAGCCACAGGAACACGCTCACCAGGGTGATGAGGATGTAGAGCAGGTACATGGGCAGGAAGCCCTGCTGCAGGCCCCGGTAGCGGAGCATGCGCCTGGCCAGCAGCCCGGTACGGGGCGCCACCACGCCTTCGCCCACCGGGTCCTGGAACTCCGCCTGGAAGGTGATGGCCTTGGGGAACAGCGCCCGGATCCGGCGCACCCGGCTCCGGAGGCCGGGCACGAATTCGCCCCAGCCGTCGGCGAAGGAACTGGCGCTGTACTGCATCCGGGCGGTGGGCCGGGCGTAGCCGCAGTCCCAGGTGCCGGGATGGCGCTCGGCGGGGGCGAGGCGGCGCAGCCAGAGCAGGGCGGCGGCGCCCAGCACCAGCAGCAGCGCGGCCATCCCGGACAGCAGGGTCAGGTCGCGGCCCAGGCCCAGCGCCAGCAGGGGCCGGTTGTCCGGCGCCAGCACGGCCAGCACCCGGTCCAGCAGCGGCAGCAGCAGCACGCTGCCCAGGGAGAGGGCCAGGCACAGCCCGGCCAGCAGGGCCATGGGGCCCCACATGGCCGGGCCGGGGTCATGGGCCTGCTCGGCCTCGGGGCTGCGCGCCACGCCCAGGAACACGAAGCCGAAGAACTTGGCGAAGGCGACCCCGGCCAGGCCGCCGGTGACGGCCAGGGCGGTGAGGGCCAGGCCTTCGGTCCAGGCGCCGCCGCCGAGGATGGCGGCGAACAGGCCCCGGTACAGCAGCCATTCGCCGATGAAGCCGTTGAACGGCGGCAGCGCCGATACCGCCAGCACGGCCGGGAACAGCGCCAGGGCGGTGCGCGGCATGCGCTGGGCCAGGCCGCCCAGGCGCTCCATGTCCCGGGTGCCGGTGGCGTGCAGCACGCTGCCCGCCCCGAAGAACAGCAGGCTCTTGAAGGCGGCGTGGTTCCACACGTGCAGCAGGGCGCCGCCGAAGCCCAGGGCGGTGATCCACGGGTTGTCGAGGGCGCGTCCGGTGAGGCCCAGGCCCACGCCCATGAAGATGATGCCGATGTTCTCCACGCTGGAATAGGCCAGCAGCCGCTTGTAGTCGCGCTGGGCCAGGGCGCAGCCGACCCCGCCCAGGGCGGTGAGGGCGCCCAGGGCCAGCACCGCGCCGCCCAGGTGGGGCACCGGGGGCAGCAGCCCGGAAATGCGCAGGAAGCCGTAGACCCCGGCCTTGAGCATCACCGCGGAAAGGATGGCCGAGACGTGGCTGGGCGATCCGGCATGGGCCGCCGGCAGCCAGAAGTGCAGCGGCACCAGCCCCGCCTTGAAGCCGAAGCCCAGCAGGGCCAGCACCAGGATGATCGCGTCCAGGGCCGGGCGGGGGAACGGGTCGCTGGCGTACCAGCGGTAGCCGCCCAGCCGCTGGGCCAGGAGGATCACCATGGCGGTGAGCAGCATGGTGCCCACGTGGGTGCAGGCCAGGTAGACCCAGGTGCCGCGCAGCACTTCGGGCCGCTCGTGCTCGGTGGCCATCAGCAGCATGGCGCTCATGGCCATCAGCTCCCAGGCCATGAGGAACAGCACCCCCTGGCGGGCGATGAACACCAGGTTCATGGCCACCACCAGCAGGGCGAAGCCGCCGCGCACCCAGCGGCCGGTGCCCTTGGCGGCGTCCAGCGGCCAGTAGGTCCTGCCGTAGATCAGCCCCAGCCCGGCCACCAGGTGCAGCGGCAGCAGGAAGGCGGCGGACAGGGCATCCACCTCCAGCGCCGCGGACACGCCCCAGAAGCGGAACGAGACGGCGGCGGCGGGCCACCCCAGCAGCACCGTCAGCGCCCCGGCCGTGGCCAGCAGGGAGCCCAGCAGGCCCAGGGCGATGGCTACGCGGTCGTCCGTGGCCCGCAGGCCCAGCACTCCGGCGCCGGTCCAGCACCCCATGGAGGCAAGCAGCAAGGCAACGACCGGCATGGTTTCGGACTCCGCGAGCTAGGCTGATGGTCAAGGATCCGATGGCTTAGATCGAACACCTACAATGATTTAAATTCGGGCCAAAGGTATGCACCTGTATGGCGCATTGTAACATTTTTTCCGGGTCAGGCGGGAGCCAGGTGCTCGGCCAGGATTCGGAGGGTGAGCCATAGGCCTGCTTTTATCCTTTTGATCCCCGTCGAAAAGAACGAAACATGTGCCGTGGCGACGGTTAATGGGCGCCTCGACAGCATCCTTGGCTTTTTTGCGACGGGGATGAACGAGGATGGACGGGGATAAAAAAAGATAAAAGCAGGCCAGCCGTTTGATGAACACCGCATTCACCTTTTAAAAAGGAGAACTCTGGACCCAATTCTCCTTCCAGGAAGGCGAATTCCATTCTTGCCGACGGGAACCCCCAGTAGCCTTTGCCGCACCTGGATGGTTCACGGGCCGGAGGCTCCCCATGCCGCTCAAGCGAGGCAACTCCAGGAAGGTCATTTCCGAAAACATCCAGAAACTCATGCACGCCGGCAAGCGCGGTGGCCGCATCAGCCGGTCCCGACCGCCTTCCCTCCGGAAGGCGGCGAAACAGGCTGCGGCCATGGCCTATCGCAAGGCCCGGGAAAACGGGCCGGTCAGCTGACGGCCGGCAAGGCCACCGCGTCGGCCACTTCCCGGAACGACGGGATCTGGTCGAAGTTCATGTAGCGGTAGACCTCCCCGGGCTTGATGCCAAGCTTGGCGGTCATCTCCAGGTACTCGGCCACGGTGGGGATCCGCCCCAGCAGGGCGCACACGGCGGCCAGCTCGGCGGAGCCCAGGTAGACCCGGGTGTCGATGCCCAGCCGGTTGGGGAAGTTGCGGGTGGAGGTGGAAATGGCGGTGGCGCCCTTGCGGATCTGGGCCTGGTTGCCCATGCACAGGGAACAGCCGGCCATCTCCATGCGCGCCCCGGTGCGGCCCAGGATGCCGTAGTGGCCTTCGGCGGTGAGCACCATCTGGTCCATCTTGGTGGGCGGCGCGATCCACAGGCGGGTGGGCAGGTCGTTCTTGCCCTCCAGCAGGCGGCTGGCGGCGCGGAAATGGCCGATGTTGGTCATGCAGGAACCGATGAAGACCTCGTCGATCTTGTCCCCGGCCACCTCGGACAGCAGCTTCACGTCGTCGGGATCGTTGGGGCAGGCCAGGATGGGCTCGCGGATCTCGGCCAGGTCGATCTCGATCACCGCGGCATACTCGGCGTCGGGGTCGGCGGTGAGCAGCTCGGGCTTGGCCAGCCACTGGGTCATGGCGGCGATGCGCCGCTCCAGGGTGTGCCGGTCCTCGTAGTCGTTGGCGATCAGCCACTTCATGAGCACGACGTTCGAGTTCATGTATTCGATGATCGGTTCCTTGTCCAGGCGCACGGTGCAGGCGGCGGCGGAGCG
>JARLGP010000132.1 GCA_031292735.1 Holophaga sp. | reverse complement strand
CGGGGCATGAGCACCGCCGATGTGGACTACTGGGAGATCAACGAGGCCTTCGCCGCCCAGGTGCTGGCCTGCGCCGAGGCCTGGCAGAGCGAGGCCTACTGCCGGGAGGAGCTGGGCCTGGAGCGCCCGTTCCCGGCCATCCCCCCCGAGCGCCTGAACGTCGACGGCGGCGCCGTGGCCCTGGGCCATCCGGTGGGCAGCAGCGGCGCCCGCATCGTCCTGCACCTGCTGCATGTGCTCCGGCGCACCGGCGCCCGCACCGGCATGGCCAGCCTGTGCATCGGCGGCGGCCAGGGCGGGGCCATGCTGATCCGTTCGCTGGATGGACTGGAGGATCAAGGCCATGCTTGAGCTGCTGGAGAAGGTTCGCCATTGGTGGCTGGAGCAGGACGAGGCCGGGATCCTCTGGCTCACCCTGGACCGCGCCGAGAGCGGGGTCAACGCCCTGTCGGTGGAGGTGCTGGACGAGCTGGAGCGGCTGCTGCCGGCCATCGCCCGCCGGCCGGCCCGGGGCCTGGTGCTCCGCTCCGGCAAGGCCGGCTTCATCGCCGGGGCCGATGTCACGGAATTCGCCGCCCTCACCAGCTCGGCCATGGCCTTGGCCCATGTCCAGCGGGTGCAGGGGATCTTCCGGCAGCTGGAGCTGCTGCCGGTGCCCACCGTGGCCCTCATCCACGGGTTCTGCCTGGGGGGCGGGCTGGAACTGGCCCTGGCCTGCCGCTACCGGGTGGCCTCCGATGCCGGGGAAACCCGGCTGGGGCTGCCCGAAGTCCAGTTGGGCATCCATCCCGGCTTCGGCGGCACCGTGCGCCTCACCGCCCTGCTGGGGCCCGTGGCGGCCATGGACCTGATGCTCACCGGCCGTTCCCTCTCCGCCCGCGCCGCGCGCAAGCTGGGCCTGGTGGACGCGGTGGTGCCCCAGCGGCACCTGGCCGCCGCCGCGGTGGCCGCGATCCTCCGGCCCAGGCCGGCCCGCCGGCCGTCCCTGCTCCGGCGCCTGCCCGGGTTCTGGCCGCTGAAGCCGGCCCTGGCCTGGCTCCTGCGGCGCAAGCTGGCCCGGCGCGCCAACCCCGCGCACTACCCCGCGCCGTTCGCCCTGGTGGATCTTTGGGCCGCCAGCCGCACTCCCGGCGCCATGTACCAGGCCGAAGCCGCCTCCGTGGCCCAGCTGGTCACCGGCGCCACCGCCCGCCACCTGGTGCGGGTGTTCCAGCTCCAGGAGAAGCTCAAGGGGCTGGTCCGTCCGGACGTCGCCGCGCCGCGCTACGTGCACGTGGTGGGCGGGGGCGCCATGGGCGGCGACATCGCCGCCTGGTGCGCCCTCCAGGGCATGCTGGTGACCGTGCAGGACCTGGACGCCGGGCGGCTGGCGAAGGTGGTCAAGCGGGCCGGGGAGCTGTTCCGCAGGAAGCTCAAGGATCCCCGCCTGGTCCAGGCCGCCATGGACCGGCTGGTGCCCGATCCCGCCGGCGGCGGGGCGGCCCGGGCCGATCTGGTGCTGGAAGCCATCTTCGAGGATGTGCTCGCCAAGCGGGCCCTGTACCGCGACCTGGAGCCGCGCATGAGGCCGGACGCCATCCTGGCCAGCAACACCTCCAGCATCCCCCTGGAAAAGCTGGCGGAGGGGCTGGCGCGCCCGGAGCGGTTCGTGGGGCTGCACTTCTTCAACCCGGTGCCGAAGATGCTGCTGGTGGAGGTGGTGACCATGGCCGGCAGCGATCCGGGCGCGGTGGACCGGGCCATGGCCTTCGTGGGGGCGCTCAAGCGGCTGCCGCTGCCGGTGAAGAGTTCGCCCGGATTCCTGGTGAACCGCGTCCTGATGCCCTACCTCATGGAGGCCCTCACCCTGGTGGGCGAAGGGGTGAGCCCGGCCGAGATCGACCGGGCGGCGGTGGGCTTCGGCATGCCCATGGGCCCGGTGCTGCTGGCCGACACCGTGGGCCTGGACATCTGCATGTCCGTGGCCCGCATCCTGGGCGCCGCCGTGCCCCAGCAGCTGGAGCAGATGGTGGCCGCCGGGCACCTGGGCCGGAAGACCGGGCAGGGCTTCTACCGGTTCCGCAACGGCCGGCCCCAGCTGCCCCCGGGGCAGGCCAAGGCCCCCGAGCCCGGCGGCGCCCTGGAGCAGCGGCTGATGCTGCGCCTGTTGAACGAAGCCGTGGCCTGCCTGCGCGAGCGGGTGACCCAGGACGAGGACCTGCTGGACGCCGGGGTGATCTTCGGCACCGGCTTCGCCCCGTTCCGGGGCGGTCCGCTCTGCTACAACCGCGAGGAGGGCATCACCCGCCAGGAAGGCCAGCTGAAGTCCCTGGAGACCCTGCACGGCACCCGGTTCGCCCCGGATCCGGGCTGGACCATTCTTTAGGCCGGGCCGCACGAAACGGGGATGGTTATCCTTTAACAACGGCCTCGACGAGCAGCCCGAAATAGGTCATGGGCGCCGCGGAATCGTTGATGATGCCGTGGCTGTGTCCGGCCTTGCAGAGGAACAGGTCGCCGGGGCCCACCGGGAACGACTCCCCGTCCAGCACGCCGCGGCCACGCCCCTCCAGGACGAGGTAGATCTCCTCGGTGTCCGGATGGCTGTGCTCGCCGACGCTGGATCCCGGCGCCAGGATGGTCCGGCCCGCGCCGCGCACCCCGGCCATTTCGTCCGGGCCCAGGTATTCCACGCGCTGGGCCGATCCCGAACCGCCGCGGATGTCCTGCTGGGCGGTGAAAGGCAGGGCGGAAAGGGTACGGATCATGGCGTTCTCCCGAATCGGGAAAGTATACCCGGTCACGACGCCGGCTTATCCGGCGCAGGGTCCATGGACAGTTTCATGTCCAGCGGCACCTCCTTGTCCTCGACGATCTCCGGGGTGAGCACGAACATCAGCTCTTCGGTGGACTTCTGCTTGTAGTCGTTGGAAAACAGCTTGCCGATCAGGGGCAGCTTTTCCAGGAACGGAACTCCGCTCTTGCTGTCGTTGCTCACCTCCTTCTTGAGCCCGCCCAGGACGATCACGTCGCCTTTCACCGCGCGGACCGTGGCCTGCTCTTCCACGGTGGTGATCACCGGGTACTGGATGGTGTTGATGGTGGTGAAGCTGGCCAGGGTGGAAACCTGGGGATAGATGGTCAGCACCATGTCGTCGTCCAGTCCCACCTGCACCCCCACCTGCAGGTACAAGCCCAGGTTCACCGTCTTGGTGGTGTAGGAGGCCTGGCCGGTGGTGTCCTTGATGGAGATTTCGGGGAGCACGTACTTGGTGCCGCTGAGGATGAAGCTTTTTTCGCCGTCCAGCACCAGCAGGGTGGGATTGGCCAGGGTCTTGGACTCGCCCGCCTGTTCCATGGCGTTCAGGGTCGCGTTCAGGCTGATGACGGAGTGGGTGAACTTGCCGATGGTGAGGCCGGCCCCCTGGGGGGTCGAGGAGGTCGTGGTGGAACCTTCCTCGCCGGACAGGCTGGCGGTGGGCATTTCGTTGGCCGTCAGGTTCAGGCTTTGCATCCAGGCCACGCCCAGGTCCCTGGAGGCGTTGGTGGTCATCTGCACCACCCGGATGTTCACCCGCACCTGCTTGCGCGGCCGGTCGAACTTGTGGGCCAGGCTCAAGGCCCGGCGCACCATGTCCGGCGGGCCGGAGAACACCACGTCATGGGTGCGGTATTCCGGGCTGGCGATCTTCAGCACCTTGGCCTCCTTGGAATCTTCGCCGCCCACGGTGCTGGCATCCTCCACGATCGGGGTGAGGAATTCCGGACCGATGGATGCCCGGAATTCCGAAGTTTCGCCGAACACCTTCTCGATGGCCTTCACCAGGGTGTCCGCGCCGATCCGCCGGCAGCGGTAGGTGGCGTCGATGACCTTGTCCTCGGGGTCGGGGAAGCGCAGCTTCAGGTCGACGGCCAGGCCCACCACGTAGCCCCGCCCGGTCTTCACGAAGTCCAGGTCGGCCGCCCGCAGGATCTCCTTGAGGGCCTCCTCCATGGGGAGGTTGGCGAAGTAGACGCTGATCAGGACGGGCGACCGGTCCAGCAGGGTCACCTGGATCTTGGCCCGCTTGGCGAAGGCCCAGATGACATCCTCGGCGTCCTGGTGGTAGACCTCCAGGGAATAGAGCGGTTCCCCTGGAATAATGGCCGGTTCCGGCGGGAGTCTGGGGCGCGGAACTTCGTCCGGCGGGGCCTGGACCGGCTCGTGCTCGACGGGAGCCTGGGCCTCGTGTTCGGCCGGGGCCTTGGCCGGGGGCTCCGCGGCAACGAGCAAGGGCGCGGCGGTGAGCAGGATGGAGAGGCAGCGTGGCAGCAGCATGATGGCAACCCTCGGCGTCACCTGAAGAACTTCGGGTTAGGGGTGGGAGACTTGGGCACGATCTGGCAGAAGAAGGCGATGATCTGGGGATCGGGCACCGTGATGACGGTTCCCCCCCCGGAGGGCGGTTTGGCTCCGGCCAGGGAAAACGGCCCCAACCGGGCGGGGCGCTTTTGGGTTCCCTTGGCCGAAGGGCCGGCACCGGTCAAGGTGAGCCGTCGGGCCAACAGGATCCCGGTGATCAGGATGGGCATGGGGCCGGGGTCCGGATCCGCGGGGTTGCCGGTGGAAACCACGCTGAATCCGGCGGAGTCCAGCATCCGCCAGGTGTGGACGCTGAAGATGGCGGTATCCATCCAGGGGCGGAGGATGTTCACCCGTTTGACCTCCACCGTGAGGGTCATGGAGGGCGTCCAGTCGGCGGGGACCGGGCCGTCTCCCTGGATTCGGCCCGGAGGCAGCGGTCCCGCCGCTCCGGGGGCTCCGGGCCGGCAATCCGACTGATGGAAGGCCCAGGGATGCCAGCCCTTGGGGGAAAGCCATTCCTCCACCGGCGGGTTGGCCAGCACCGGCAGCCAAGGCTCCCCGTCCTCGCCGGAGGGCTCCTGGGCGTTCTCGAAGGCGCTGCGCAACTCCTCGAACAACACCGGGGCGTTGCTGTCGTAGGTCTTCCGGAGCGCCTTCAGGGCATTGTCGATTTTCACTTTGGAGCCGCGTTGTTCCCAGGTCTTCCGGGCGGTCTGGACGGCCTGGTCCAGGCTGGGGGAAACCGGTTTCCGGGTGCCCCGGCTTTCCGCCTGGGCGATGGTCCGGGCGTCCAGGGCGGCAGCGTATTCGGCCTCGTATTTCAGGTAGGCGGCATAGTCCCGGGTGACTTGGCCGGGCCGCGACCGGTCGAACATCATGCGCTTGGCCTTCAAGGCCAGGTTCCGGTCGGCCGCCACCTGGTAGCGGGTGACCGCGGCGCGGGTCAGGACCTTGCCATAGACTGAGGAATACAGATAGCCGCTGGGACGATAGGATCGGGAAGGCAAGGGCACCTGGTCGAGCATCGTGCTGATGTAGGCGGGATTTTTCAAGTCGGCCGGAACCAGCGGAACACCCGGCACGGCCAGCACGAGGAACTCGGTGCCTGGGCCGCTGCCCCGGGTGAAGGAAGCGGCGAACTTGGTATACATGAAATCAAGCAAAGGCTCGCCTTGAAGGACCTGGCCGGCCAGGCAGAGCCCGCAAAGGAGGAACCCCAGGCCCCGGAATGGAAGCATGCTGAACCTGCCTTTGCGATGGCCATGTCACTTGACGGTCTTCACCGGGCACTTGGGCACCACCGTGCAGGTATAACCGATGATCTGGGGCTCCTCGATGGAGATGCTTCCCGCTGATTCCTTGTCGTCGGTCGCTTCGTCCTCCGACTTGTCCCGGCTGCTGCCCTCCATGGAAAAGGGGCCGTAGCTGGCACTGGCTTCCATCTTGACTTCCTTCATAATCTGTTCCTTCATTGAGGCAATGGATTTCGATTTGAACTTGACCTTGCGCACGATGATGATGGTGTCGGTATAAAGGGGCAGTTCACCTCCGCCCTTGCCGTCCGAGATCACCTTGTTCCTGCCGGTCGAATCCATCCCCTTGCTCCAGGTCCACTTGTTGCTCACGAACACGTGCCAGTCGAACCAGCGCCGGCTGATGACCACTTTCTTTATTTGCATGGAGATTACAAGCGTATTGTCGCTTGCCAGCGATTTCATCGATTTCATTTCTGAATTGCGGGACATTTTGGCCTTGTAGAAACTGATTTTCATCTTGGCGCCAAACGACCGGTCACTTTCCCTGACAGTGCTGGAGGTGGCCTTTTCCGAAACCTTGTATGTGAAATTCAACCAACCGGTGTCGCTGGCCCACAGATTGTAGGGGGGGTAGGTGGTGATGCCGTAGACCGGAGACCCCGATTCGTCCTTCCCTATATTGGCGTCGTTGAAGCTGGTGTCGAGGTTGGTCCACCAGACGCCTGGGCTGTTGACGCTTTTTTCCCGGATCGTATTGAACGCGTCGAGAATGAGGTTCTTGAATCCCTGGGACTCCCATGCCCGCCTGGCATTATTCGATTTGCTGTTCAGGGAAGACACTTTGGCGTTGTTCTTCTCCAGACGCGCTTCGGCTATTTCCATCTGAAGGTCGTTGTACTCCTTCTCGTATTTCAGGTAGGCCTGCATTTTTTTAGACTTTTCTGGATTCGTGTCGTTTTGTGCTTTGTCCAGCAGAGCCTTGTCCGCCTTGTCCAGGGTCGGTCCGGGATCCGATTGGTGATACTCCAAGATGTCTTTATAAACGTTAGAAAAGGTGCGCTTGCCTTTGGTATAAACAGGATTGTATTGTAATGTTTCATCAAGTAGAGAATAGATGTAGTTCTTGTCCTCCTGGGATTCTTTGTCCATCTCGGCCAATGGAATTCCAGGGACCTGCAATACGATTTTCACATCAGGTTTCTGATTGTCTTTCGTGACTTCCTTTGTGTCGCCCCCGCGGATGACGGTGAGCAGCTTGATATAGAAGTTTCTCCACAATTCATCCGACTTGTCTTCAACGGCGAAACAAGCCTGGGAAAAAGAGGCCAGCGCCATGGCGAAGCCGAGGTATCTGAGGACCTTCATATTCAAACTCCTGTGGACTGATTTTTTGGAAGATAACCAAGTCAGGGAAGCCTGGGCCATGGCCATGGAAGCAGATTGGTCGATACAACGTAGGGAAAAAGGGATGACAAGTCAATGAACCAATCGTATTTGTTTGAATTGATAACTTCAACAAATAATTGTTAAAAATGACATTCATGGAAGGTAGGTGTCCTTGCCAGCTTGCCCTGAAATCGTATTTTAATAAATACCATCAGGTTCGTGTGCACCGATCGTCTTGCTTTCGTCCTCAACGGATTGGAAGGTCTCATGCCCAACCCGCCGACCAGGTTCCGATTCTCCCTGTGGGCCGGGGCGTGCGGCGCGGCCCTGGGGCTTGCTCTGGCCTGCGGCTCGAGCCCCGCTCCGCTGGAGGTCACGTTCATCCCGCCGGCCACGGCCATTCCGGCCTCCGGCAGCCGGGAGGTGCTGCAGGTGACCACCCATGGGGGCGGCACGCCCACCTTTCAATGGTTCAAGAACGACCAGGTCATTCCCGGAGCCACCTCGGCGACCCTGGTGCTGGTGCCGGTGGCCCCCGCCGATGCGGGCAGCTACCGGGTGCTGGTCACCGACGGCAGCACCACCCTGGAAACGGCCCCGTTCGACCTGGCACCGGTGGAGGCTTCCTGGGTGGTGACCAGCAGCGCCGACAGCGGGCCCGGAACCCTGCGCGACATCCTCACCCAGGCCAACGGCTTTCCCGGCAGCAACGGCATCGAGTTCGCCCTTGGCCCGGGGCCCCAGGCCATCACCCTGCTGAGCCCGCTGCCGGCGGTCACCGGGCGGGTGACCATCCTGGGCCCGTACGGCAGTGCCCTCACGGTGGACGGGGGCGGCGCCTGCCGGCCCTTGTTCCTGGACGGCGGCACCCTGGTGCTGGACAACTTCACCCTGGCCAACGGCCTGGGCAAGGGCGGAGACGGGCTCGGCGGCGGCGGCGGCGGGGCGGGCATGGGCGGCGCGCTGTTCATGAACGGGGGCAGCCTGAGCCTGGTGCGGATGACCTTCCAGGGCAACCGGGCGGTGGGGGGCAGCAGCTTTCCTGGCTCGGACGGGGAGAACGGCGGTGGTGGCGGGTTTGGCGGGGACAGCCCGGCTTCCGGCGGCCATGGGGCCGACGGGGGGCTGCTGGGCGGGGTGGGCGGCGACGGCTACCTGGACGGCAGCAACCAGGGCGGCGGGCCCGCCCTGGAAGGCTCCGGCGGCGGGGGCGGCGGCGCCGCCCGGGGCGGGCTGCTAAGCATCCCATTGGCTGACTGGCAGCCCGACGAGTTCGGAGGCGAGGGCAGCTTCGGTGGCGGCGGTGGCTTCAGCGTCGGCCCCCTGGGCGGCGGCGGCGCCTCGGATTTCGGCGGCGGGGGGGGCGGCAGCGGCGGCAGCGTGCTGGGCGCCACGCTGGCCGGTTCCCACGGGGGCGAGTCG
>JARLGP010000131.1 GCA_031292735.1 Holophaga sp. | reverse complement strand
TAGGCATCGGCCATGACCCCGGCGACCATCATGCCCACCACGGCGCCGATGATCTCGCCGAAGCCCTGGATGCTGGAGATGGCCGTCGCCACGAACTTCGGGTTGACGGATTCACCCGGGACCGTGGACATGAACAGGGGATAGACACCCGCTCCGCACCAGCCCACGAAGGCGCACAAGGCCATCAGCGCGGTATTGCCGGCCGGAACCAGGATCAGCCCCAGGGGAGCGCAGATGCTCAGCAGGGTGAAGACGACAATGATGGGTTTGCGCCCGATGTGATCGGACAGCATGGGGACGATGATGCCCCAGACAACCGCGCCAACGCCCAGGGCGGACATGATGACGCTCATGGCGCCGGGGGTCAGGCCTTTCACCGTGGTGAGGTACAGGGGCGCAAAGGAGAGCAGTCCCACATACCAGCACAGGATGAAGGGGCCAAAAACCAGGGAGACGATGATGTTCCGGTTCCTGAAAACGTCCGACAGCTTGACTTTTTCTTTGGGCTTCTGCTCGGCTTCGGTCGGCGCCAGCTTGGGCTCTTTCAAGAACTTGGCGGCCAGGAACAGCACGATCAAGCCGGGGATGATGGTCAGGTAGAAGGTCTTTCTCCAGGTCAGGGCGGTGGCCATCGCCACCAGCAGGACAGGACCGACCATGCTCGAGATGACCCCGACGGCCGAGGTCTGCATGACGCCCATGTTGAAGCCCCGCCGGGACGGGGTGGATCCGGCCAGCATGAAGGACTGGGCGAGGGGCAGGACAGGGCCCTCGAACGCCCCCATGATCACGCGGATGATGATCAGGCTGACGAAGCCGCCGGCCAGGCCGGTGGTAAAGGAGAGGAGGGAGAACAACAGGATGGAGAAAGCCAGGAACTTCTTCTTGCCGCCCCTCATGTCCGAAAGGAAACTGCTGAAAAGTCCAGACAGGGCCCAGGCGAAAGCGAAGGCCGACATGATGAGCCCGATCTGGGTATTGGATAATTTCAAATCCTTTGCCACGAACGGCATCAAGTAGGACAGCGCGAACCTGTCGAACATGACGAAGCCGAAGGCGAGACAGAGAATGATGACCATCCCATTCTCGTATCTCCAGAAACCGCGTTTCGTGTCTTCCATATCGTTTCCTCCCTTTCCGAAATTTGAGAAATTCTCCTTGGCGGAGAGGTCTTGGGCTTCCGCCGACGGCAGCGCCGGGGCGGTTTGGGACGACAGTTCGGGTACAGAGGCACTGCGCATCCACCGGTGCTGGCGGTGGCTGACAAGGCGATGGGAGCAAGGTTGTGGAGCCGTGGCTCGCTTGGAGGCAAAGGGCGGGACCCGGGTCCCGGTCCGGGGGGGCTAGCCCTCCCGGTAGGTCACCCCCATGCCGCTGCGGGGGTAGTGCCAGGTGAGCACGCCGGCGGGAGCCAGCGCGCGGCAGGTGCCACATTCCAGGCAGGCGGCATACACCACCCCGACGCTGCCGTCGGGCTGCATGGAATACACGTGGGCGGCACAGACGCGGACCAGGAGCGGGCCGGCGCCGGTGGCCCTGGCGGCCACCTGGTCGACTTCGATGTGGGATTGCTCCTCATCCGTTTCATAACGGTTCCGGTCCAACCGCTCGGTGATGGTTCCGAATGAATCTGTGATCATAATGCCCTCGCTGCGGCCAGCAGGTCCTTGGCGATCCCCATGGCCTTGAGGGGCGACTGCCGGAATGCGGCCAGGGCGGTGGGCACCAGGTGCCGGCGCGGGCTGGTGTCCAGGTTGTAGATGCCGTGCAGCAGGTCGCTGAAAAGCCGTCCATAGTCCCCGTACATGCGCGGATTTTCCAGGAACCCGGGGGCCTTGGCGTAGGTGGCCAGGTCCAGCCCGACGAAGGTCCGGTCCAGTTCGGTTCGGTACTGATCCAGGCTGGCCTGGGAAACGTCGCCCGCGGCCAGGGCGGCATCGATGGCCTTGGCCGCGGCGATCCCCGACCCCGCCGCCAGATCCATGCCCCGCACCGTGAACCCGGTGTTCAGGGTGAATCCGGCGGCGTCGCCCACCACCACCAGGCCTGGGCGGGTCAAGTCGTGGACCATCGCCTGGCCGCCTTCGACCACCAGGTGGCAGCCGTATTCCAGCAGTTCGCCGCCCCGGAGGAGCGGCTCGAGCGCGGGGTGGTTCAGGAACCGGTCGTGCAGGTCCGAGGAGGTTCCCCCCTGGGCCTCCAGGTCGTCCAGGCGCAGCACCACCCCCACGGACACCGAATCCAGGTTGGTATAGAGGAACCCGCCGCCGCCGATGCCGTTGGTGCAGTCGCCCACCACCGCATAGGCGGCCCCTTCGTCCCCGGTCAGGTGGAAACGCTCCTCGAGCACCTGGCGGGGCAGCCGGATCACCGACTTCACCCCCACGGCCAGATGCCTGGGGGGCTCCTTGGCCCGGATCCCGGCATCCTGGCACAGGAACGAATTCACCCCGTCGGCCGCCACCACCACGTGGCAGCGGAGTTCGTCGTCCCCGGCCCGGATCCCCGTCACCCGGTCGCCCTGGCGCACCAGGGTATCCACCTTCACCCCAGGCATCAGGGTGACCCCGGCCTCTTCGCATTGGCCGGCCAACCATTCGTCCAGCTTGGACCGGAGCACGGTCACCGCGGTCACCGGCTGGGCCAGCCGCCGGTCGCCGTAGTCCAGGTTCACGAACGCGGTGGGCGACAGGAAGCTCAGGCAGTTTCGGGTGATCCGGCGCTCGATGGGCGCCCGCTCCACGAAGCCGGGCAGGACCTGTTCCATCACCCGGCAGTAGAACACCCCGCCCGACAGGTTCTTGCTGCCAGGCTTGGGGCCGCGCTCGGCGAGCAGCACGGAACGCCCCTTGCCGGCCAGTTGGTGGGCCGTGACGCACCCAGCCACGCCGGCCCCGACGACGATGACGTCGAAATCGACTTCGGATGCTTCACCTTCTCCGGTCATGGTCGGAAATCTCCTTAATTAAATTGTCAGGCGCGGGCGGCAGGGTGGGAGGCGCTACTTGTCCTTGAGGGTCTCGAGCACGTGCCGGGCGGCCACCCGGCCCGAGGCGTGGGCGAAACCGTTGGCGGTGCCGGGCACGTCCAGGTTGTAGGTGTCGCCATAGAGGCCGCTGGCGTCGTTGCCGACCGCGTACAGGCCCGGGATGGGCTTGTAGTCCGGGTCGGTGACCTGGAGGTCGCCGTTGACCCGGATGCCGCCGTCGGAGACCAGCAGGCTCGGCACCATGTCGATGGCATAGAACGGGGCCTTGCACACCGCGCGGAGGTATTTGGCGGGCTTGAAGAACACCGGGTCGTGGCCCTTGTCGCAGTACCCGTTGTAGTCGGCCACGGTCTTGCCGAACACCGCCGGATCGAAGCCCATGGCTTTGGCCAGGCCCTCGATGGTGTCGCCCTTCCAGGCGAGGCCATCGGCCACGTCCTGATCCAGCTCGGCCTGCAGGCGGTTCAGCTTCATGTGGTAGGGGATGAAGTCGCCCTGGCCGATGTCCGAGCCCTCTTCCATCAGGTGCCGCACCATCTCGGCGTCGAGGATGGCGCAGACCTTGCCTTCCACCTGCTTGCCGAAGTTGTAGCCGGCGTTGGCGAAACTCAGCGCGATCTCCTCGCCCACGAAACGCTGGGCGAACTTGTTCACCCACAGCACCGGCTGGGCACCGGCGCCGCCCACGTGGGAGCCCAGGGTCTTGTTGCGGGCACAGGGCACCAGCATGATGGCGCCGATGCTCTCGGTGTCGGCGCCCACTTCCAGGGCCATGTTCAGCCCGTCGCCGGTGTTCTCGGTGGGAACGCACCGGTACATGAAGTCGGCGTTGCGGGCCATCCAGGAGTATTTCCGCACCAGGTCGGGGTTGTTGCCGAATCCGCCGGTGGCCAGGATGACCGCCTTGCAGGCGATGAGCATGTCGTTGCCGTCCGAATCGGTGGCCATGACCCCGGCCACCGCGCCGTTCTTCTTGATGATCTGCTTGGCCGGGGTGGCGGTGAAGATGTCCACCCCGGCGTTGATGCAGGCCCGCAGCAGCAGCTCCTGGCACCGGGCGCCGAGGCCTTCCGGCCGGTGGAAGGTGTACAGCTCGTTGGGCTGGTCATAGGCGTAGATGTCCACGTCGGTGTATTCGATGCCCAGGGATTTCATGATGTCGATGGTCTCGGCGGTGTTGTTCACCTGCATCCGGACCACGTCGGGGTTGGCCCGGTGGTGACTGTAGTCGCTGTAGCGCCGGAAGCCCTCCTCCCGGGTGGGGAAGTGCTGGCCCGCCGCCTTGGGCGCCTTGCGCGCCTTCTGCTCGCTCGACTCGAAGGCGGCGGTGCCCTCGGCATAGATGGACGTGCCGCCGGTTTCCTTCATCTTCTCCAGCACGGCCACCCTGAGCCCGCCCTGGGCGGCGGTGAGCGCCGCCGACTTGCCGGAACCGCCGCTGCCGATGACGACCAGATCATACTCGGCGTCGATGATGGGATTGTTCTCTGCCATGGGATTCTCTCCGTAGGGTTGGATGATGGTTTCGGGTGGGAAGCGGGCTCAGGCCTGCCGGAACGCAGCCGTGAGCGCCGGGACGATCTTGTAGAGGTCGCCGAGGATGCCGTAGTCGCAGTGCTTGAAGATCCGCGCCTCGGGGTCGTTGTTGATGGCGACCACCACCTTGGCGTCGCGCACCCCGGACATGTGCTGGGGCTGGCCGGAAATGCCCACGGCGATGTAGAAGTCGGGGGCGATCTGGTTGTGCGAGGACCCCACCACGCGGGTCGAGCCGAACCAGCGCATGTCGTCGCACACCGGCAGGGAGCAGGCCAGTTCGGCCCCGGCCGCTGCGGCCAGGTCCTCCACCAGCTTCAGGTCGTCCTTGGCGCGGATGCCCAGGCCGGCGCTCACCACCCGCGCGGCGGTCAGCAGCCCGGCGCTGTCGGCGCTGGCCGCCTGGGTTTCCAGCACGCGCAGGGCGGGGTTCGGGGCGCCCGCCGGGGCTTCCTGCACCGGTGCCGGCGTGGGCGCCGCCACCGGGATATCGTCCCCGTCAAAGATGCAGGCCACGGCGCCGGAGGCCGCCAGGGTCTCCATGACCCGCCCATCGGCAGCGGGCCGGCTGGCCAGAACGAGGTCGGCGTCCAGGGCCAGACCGCGCACCGGGCTGACCACGGCGGCGCCGATGGCGGCGGCAGCGGCGCCCAGCAGGACTCGCCCTGAAGGCGCGTCCGAGGAAAGCACCACCCGGGGTGCCGCCGCCTTCACCGCCTCGGCCACCGGGCCGGCCAAGGCCTCGGCCGGAACGTCTCCGGCCGCGGCGAACCAGAGCACCCGGTCGGGGCCGGCGGCGGCCACCGCGTCAGCCAGGCTGCGCGGCCCGACCACGGCCGCCGTGACGCTCCCGCCCAGCTTGCGGGCCGCCGTCAGCATGCCGCCGGCGCGCCCCTTTTCGGTCAAGATGATCCAGCAGTCTGCGTTCACTGAGTTCCTCCTGTTGCCATGGTCCAGTGCCATGGCCGGGTTGCGGGCGCCCTCACAGCACGCCGTCCGTGCGCAGCGCGGCCACCACCTGGGCGGCCGCCGCGGCGGGATCGGCGCCGTCGAACAGCTTCGCCGCCGTCACGTCCGGGAGCCGGGTGCCCCGGGAAACCACCCCAGCCGCGGGGGCGGCGCCGAGGTCGGCGAGGGTGAGCCGGGTCATGGGCTTCCGGCGGGCCGCGAGCACTTCCTTCATCCCGGGCACCTGCTGTTCGGCCCGGCTGGCGGCCACCGCCAGCACGGCCGGCCCGGCCACTTCGACCACCTGGGTCGCGGTTCCGATCCGGCGGGTCACCCGCCACCGGCCCCCCTCGGCGACGGCCGATACGACATTGGCGAGCGCGGGCCAGCCCAGCCGCCCGGCCAGCGCGGCCACCACGCCATAGTCCCAGGCGGAATCGCCGATCAGGACCAGGTCCGCGCCGCCGATCCGCTCCACTCCGGCCGCCAGGATCGCTCCGGTGACGGCGCTGTCCGCCCCGGTCCGGGCATCGGTCACCACGACGGTGCTGGAGGCACCGCGGGCGGCGGCCCAGGCCAGGTCGCCGTCACCCACGGTCAGGCCGACGACCTCGCCACCGGCGGCGAGGCCCTTGGCCACCGTGATGGCGGCGGGATCGTCGTCATTGGGCGACATCTTGGCGCCTCCCCAGTCGAGCGACCCGTCGGAACCGACCCGGGCATCCTGGGGGTCCCGCAACCACTTGAATACGACAATGATCTTCATCTGGTTCATCCCTCGAAAAACCCGTCCGCCAGCCCCCATCGGCGCCGGCGGACGGGGCCCGCTCAATGGGCAGTCTGGCCGGCGTCCACCGGAATGCAGGCCCCGGTCATGAAGGAGGCCATCGGGGAGGCCAGGAACAGCACGATGCCTGCGATCTCCTCCGGCGATGCGATCCGGTTGGCCGCGTTGAACGACTTGACCAGTTCGGTCATCTTCGGGTCGGCCAGCCACGGCTTGGTCATGGTGGTCTCGGTGAAGGCGGGGCCGATCAGGTTGATCCGGATGTTCTGCCTGGCGTATTCCAGGGCGGCCGCCTTGGTGAGCCCGGCGACACCGTGCTTGGCCGCCACGTACGGGGCCATGCCGGGGTCGGCCACGAAGCTCACCACCGAACCGCAGTTGATGATCGAGCCGCGGCCGGCCTTGAGCATCTCCGGGATCTCGTATTTCAGGCAAAGGAAGACGCCCTTGAGGTCGACGGCGATGTCCCGGTCGAAATCCTCTTCGGTCTGGTCGATCAGGGCGGCCGTGGTCGCCTTCACGCCGGCGTTGTTGAAGGCGACGTCCAGGCGGCCAAAGGTGTCCACTGTGGTCTTGACCAGCTTGCGGACATCCGCCGCGACGCTGACGTCGGTCCGGACGAAGATCGCTTCGCCCCGCGCCTCCTTGATGCGGCGCAGGGTCTCGTCGGCGTTGCTCCGGCAGGCGACGACCACCTTGGCGCCCTGGCGGGCGAAGGCCATGGCCGTGGCCTGGCCGATGCCCGACCCGCCGCCCGTGACGATGACCACCTGGCTGGTGAAATCTAGCAGTTGTTGAGGCACGATCCTCTCCTTTGGCAGAAAAATGCCAAGACAGACACTCGAACTCCCGGAACGAACCCACGCACCGTGTGCTGGGCTTACCGGCTGACCATGGGGCTTTCTGATTTCATTCAAGAATAAAATCACGATTAAAACATGTCAACATGGAGATTTCGTATACATCAGATACGAGCTGTATGGATTTAAATACTAATTTTAACGATTATTAATCGAAAAAACAACATCGAAAGCTGAATGGATCCCCCGTGCCTGCGTCTACGTATTTCTCAACTATTTTAAATGCAACATATAAAAACATTGCCTCAGTGTTTGATAAGCCATCTCACTGGCGGCACTGTAAAAGCCTTGATATCATCGATCCGTATAGGTGGATAAGGACCGGTTCAGGTTCGACCTTAGCTAGTTTGCAATTTATTCAAATTGTGATGAATCAATGACAACCTGGATGTTACGCATTCACCGAATCGGACAGGTTCAACGTCCATGGCCCGCGGCGGCGAAGGCGGTCCAACCCTGGGGGGAGGCATTCCAAATGACCTGCGATGAACCACTGGCAGCGGGACCGGGCTCCCTGGGCCTTTTCGACGACCCGGCCTTCCAGGTGCTGCTCCGCCATTTTTCCCAGAAGTGCATGTCATGGGAAGAGTTCCTGTCCCATGACATGCCTCGGGGCCTGAGTCCCCTCCGCACCTGGGAACTCCTCACCCGGATGAGCCATTTCACAGGCATCCAGTTCCCGGTCCGTGACCTGAATGACAGCCAATACTGGTATCACCGCACCCATGAACTCACGGACATAGCGAACATTGTCGCGCGCGCCTGCGCCCCGGATTCGCGCCTGCACCGCACCATGACCTCCACCGGAGGCCAGCACTTCCTCATGAACGTGCGGATCGCCGAAACCATCGCCGCCACCCGCCTGGACGGCCTGTCCATTTCGGTGGAGGACGCGGACATCCTGCTTCGCCTGGACCGGGCCCCGCGCAGCGCCACCGAGCGCCTGGTGGTCAACACCTTCGGTGCCATGGACAACTTGTCAGACCTGGTGCAAGTGCCGTTCTCCCGGGACCTGTTCTGGCACCTGCGGGATCGGCTGCTGGATGGCGTGGACACCGCCGCCCTGGCCAAGGCCCAGGCGCCCCTCGGCACGGGCCTGTTCGAGTGGCCCGACAACCTGGTCGAGCGCTTCGCCGACCGTCAGTTGGACACCCTGGCGGACTGGGCCAACCACGAGACCGGCAGCGAGTATGACCTCGACGTGCTGCGGGCGCTCCTCATCACCGATACGTTCCGGTTCTACCGGCCGCTCAAAGAGGTCAGCAACCAGGTGGGACGGCTGGTTTCCCATCTCTACGCCCTGAAACACGGGCTGCCCGTGCTGGGGCTGCTCCCGGCCTCGCAGGTCAAGCTGGACTGGGACGAAGGCCGCATCATCCCGCCCCTGGTCTCCTTCGACCGGCACACCTTCGAGGACCTGCGCCGGCGCAGTTCCGGCGACCTCACCTGCCTCCAGACCCTGCTCGCCCAGTTGAGCCTGATCGCCCTGAGGACCGTCGAGCGCTACCTGGACGAGTGGGAGAACCGGGATCAGGAGTTGCGCCAGATGCTCAAGAAGGATCACGGCCTCAACGATCGCCAGCGGGCCATCCTGGGCCGGGCGCTGCGCAAGCCCGAGGCCGAGTTCACCCTCCGCTACCACAAGACCAACCACGGCATCGCCTATCCCACTGCCCGGCGCGACTTCATGAAGCTGGTGGACCTGGGCTACCTCTCCCTGGAGCAGCAGGGCAAGCGCTTCGTGTTCATCCCCACGCGCCGGTTGCAGGAG
The DNA here is from genome assembly GCA_031292735.1 of Holophaga sp. Next base: position 56,625 of record JARLGP010000131.1, on the reverse strand, counting down.
ATGTTCACGGCGCCCTCCCTGGCCCGTCTGCGCGGGTTCGCCGTGGACCTGATCACTCCGGAGCTGCCCCCGAACGCCGGCCCATCCCGGTAGCTTGATGCCGCCATCCTTGAGAGGCCGGTTGTGGCCATTGAGGAGCAGGCCCGCTTCGAAGCTTGAGAAGCGGAGACTCGTGCGCGGGGGTCAATCCTTGAGGGTAAGGGTGCCCACCGCCACGCTGAAACCGGCGGTGGCGCCGTTGCCGTCGATGTAGGTCCCCAGGCCGGAGTCGGCGAGGGAGACGGTGCCGGGGCCGCCACCGCTCACCGGGACCAGGGTCAGCTTGGCGATCACCTGGCTGCCGGAGTAGCTGAGGTCGCTGACCGTGGTGGCCACCCCACGGTAGGCGACGATGCCCTGGAGCGAAGCGCCGCTGGAGGTGTCCGTCCATTTCCTGATCAGGGTATCGCCCGCGCTGGTGCTGACGGCGAACAGGTTGCCGTTGGCCAGGGTGGACCAGACGGCCTTGGAGGTGTCCAGGCTGAAGCCGAAGGTCACCCCGGCGGACGGCATGGCGCTGCCGCTGGAGTACGGACCCACCAGGTCCAGGACCAGGGCCGAGGAGGTGCTGGCGGAGTCCTTCACCAGGGCGAAGGTGCTGCTGGAGAGGGTGGGGTTGGCGTAGGACAGGCCGGCGCTGGAGCTACTGCCTCCCCCGGAGGTACTGCCCCCCCCGGAGGTTGTGGCGCGGCCGCCGCAGCCGGCCAAGACCAGGAGGACGGCTCCCGCCAGCAGGGTTGGTGACAGGTGTTTCATTGCATCGACTCCAGAGCCTCGAATCCTGTGATCCACAGATCAACATCCGTATCGTTCACATAGCCATCAGCGTTGAGATCGGCGTTGAGGTCCAGGCCCTCGAAGTTGCTCACCGTGGCCCGGGTGGTGCTCCAGGTGCCCATGAGGACCAGGAGGTCGCGCACATCGACGCTGGCGCCGTCATCGATGTCCAGCACCGAGGTGTCGGAATAGACCTGGATCGAGGCTGTGCCGGAGGCGTGGCTGGAATCGGTGACGGTGAGGGTCACCGTACGGTAGCTGCTGGCATGGTCCGCGAACGCGTGGGTGACGCTGGCCCCCGTAGCGGTGGATCCGTCCCCGAAATCCCAGGCGTAGGTGAGGGTGGCCCCGGTGTCGCTGGTGGTTCCGCTGCCGGTAAAGGTGACGCTGACGCCCGGATAGACGCCCACATTGGTCACCGGCATGGTAATGGCGGCGCTCACCACCGGGGTGACCGTGATGGTCACCGACTGGGCATTGGCGTAGGTGCCGTCGGACACCACCAGGGTCGCGTCGTACTGTTTGCTGGAGGTGCCGGCGTTGGTATAGGTGTGGGTGACGGTGGCCGCATTGCTGGTGGAGGTCTTGGTCCCATCGCCCCATTCCCAGACGTAGGTCAGGGCGGCGCCGGCGGTGGTGGTGCCGGTGCCGTAGAAGCTGAGGACCGTACCGCTGGTGACAGTGGTTGTGCCGGGCGGCGTGACCGTGACCGTGACGGGGTTGGCGAGGGTGGGCCAGTGGTTCCAGAGCAGGTAGGCATTCAGGCTGCCCAGTCCGGTGGCTTCGTCGTAGCCGGCGGCCGCGTTGTAGCCCACGGCGCCGCTCACGGTGTTGTTGCCCACGGTCACGTCGTGGAAGATCCCGGAGACGGTGCTCAGGTCATACTGCTCGTGGGCCAGGGTGTACAGGACGGGATTGATGTTGCCCTGCGAGCCGTACTTCTGGACCATCAGCGCCGTGATGCCGGCCATGCAGGGGGAAGCGAAGGAGGTGCCGCCGCTCAGATAGGCGTCGCCGTGCCAGACGACGATGAGGGGGTTGTTCCCACCCGCCGACGTGAAGGACACATCGGGGATTTCCCGGAAGGTGCCGGAGAAAGTGTTCACCAGCTTCTGGTAGGTGGGCGCGGGGTAGAGGGTGGAGTTCCCGCCCCCGCCGGCCCAGAGCCCGCTGCCGTCGCTGATCTCGCTGGATGCGCTGCTTTCGTTCCAGGCCCACTCGGGGACATACTGCTTGGCGCTGGTCTGAAAGCTGTAGCTGGATTGGGACCAGTAGGTGGTGTTGTCGTAGTCGTTCACATCCAGCATGGTGCCGCCCACGGCAGTGTTGTAGGGCGTCGAGGCGATGCCGCTCACCGCCCTTCCGGACCCCGTCGTATCGCTGCCGCCACTGCATCCGGCCGCGCCGGAGTCGCCGGCGGCGACGAACACCGAGATGCCCTCGGCGGCCGCCTGGGACCAGAGGTTCTCGAAGAAAGCGTTGCCGCTGGTGCCCAGGTCGCTTTCACACTCGCCGTAGCTCTCCGTCATGATGGAGGCCAGCTGGTTGTCCACGATGTACTGGGCTGACAGATCGGTGCCGTCGGTGGTGTAGGAGGAGTATCCCACCACCAGTTTGATGGTGGCGCCCGGGGCGGTGCCGGCCGCCCACTGGGTGTCCACGTCGGATTCGAACTCGTCGTCCTCGTTGGTGGTTCCGGGATCGGCGCCGGGATAGACCAGGCTCAGCGAGCCGGTGAAGACGTTGCTGCCCGCGCCGGCATCGGAAGTGACATAGGAGCTGAAATCGTTTCTGAACGTCGTCCAGTCCGAGGTGCGGATGTCGGTGCGGCCCACCACCGCGACCGTGACCCCGGTTCCGGTGTTCCCCGCCGCGAACAGGGGGTCCAGGTTGTAGATCTTGGCGAAGTCGCCGGGTCCCACGTCGTTGCCGTAGTTGCCGTCGGCCACCTGGGGGTGGGCGGCCCGGTAGCTGGCCAGGGAGGTGCGCGGTCCCAGGTGCGACTTGCGGCGCATGTCGTTGAGGGACACCACGCCGTGGGCGATCTCCGCCAGCCCCGCCGGCATGGAGATGGCGGTGGCGTTGCCGTGGTGCAGCGACCCGTTGACCTTGTATTCCATCATGGCGGTGCGGAAGGCCACCCCCACCTGGGAGGCGGTGCCGGAGAAGACGATGGACATCCCGCTGCGGGCCGTGCGGTTGACGGTGAAGCCCTGGGAGGTGAGCCAGGCGGTGGCGGCATCCAGGCTCGCCTGGGAGGGGCCGAACTGCTGGCGGAATCCTTCCGGGGTGATCCACTTGTGGTAGCTGGCGGAGGTGCGGTCCTGCTGCTGCGCCAGCAGCTGCTTCAGCCGGGTCTTGGCGTCCGCGTCCATCTTCAGGCTCAGGATCATCTCGCCCATGGGCTGGTCCGGGTCCACGGCGCCGGTGGGGGTCAGGCGGGCCAGCACGGGATGCTGGCTGCTGGCCAGGGTGACCCGCCTCGTTTCATCGATGGCCGGAGCGGACACGCTGGCGGCTGTGCCGGCCTGGAGCGCCATGGCCGCCGCCGCTACCCCGGCCAGTAGGGTTGGTGGGATGCGGAAGCGGATCATTGGCAAACCTTCAAAGAGGGGAGAGGGCCGTCAAGGCCCTCCTGCAAGGATTGGCCAATTTGCTCCAGAGTCCAGCGTCATTCTTCGAATGGCTGGAATGAGCGGGTCAATGGGTTCCCCTGCAGGATCATTGTCGTCCCGCGGGACCTGCGCGGCCCCCCCGGCTGGACGATGCGCCTGGGAAGTTCCCGGGCCGGGGATCAGATCAGGAACATGGCCGCGGCGCCGCCGATGGAGACCACGGTGCCGGCCACCGCCCAGATGCCCACCCGTTCCTTCTCCACGAACACCGAATAGGGAAGAATCAGCACCGGCGACAGCGACATGATGGTGGAGGCCACGCCCAGGTAGCGCGCGTGGTTGATGGCGTAGAGGCTCAGCACCACGCCCACCACCGGACCGGACAGGGCGCCCAGGGCGATGAGCAGGGTGGCGTGGGTGTCCTTGAGCCTGCACAGATTGGGCACCAGCTCGCCCCGGAAGATCTGCCAGGCCCACAGGGCCAGGGCGCCGGCGCACACCCGGACCAGGTTGGCGCTGATCGGGCTGAAGTCGCCGGTCATGCCGAACTTGCTGAAGATGAAGCCCACCGCCTGGCCGGCGGCGCCGCCCACCGCCAGCACCAGGCCCAGGGTGAAGTGCCGCGGCCGCGCCTGGGTCTGGAACCGGCCTTTCTCCGCCACCACCAGGGCGATGCCGCCCAGGGTGACCACCATGGCGGAGACCTTGGCCAGCCCCATGGACTGGCCCAGCATGCCCCAGGCCATCAGCGCCGAGAACACCGGCCAGGTGGTGAAGACCAGCACTGTGAGCCGGGACCCCAGCAGCACGTAGGCCTCGAACAGCAGGGCGTCGCCCAGGGCGAAGCCGATCAGCCCGGAAACCCCCAGCCAGGCCAGCCGCACCGGCCCCGCGTTGACCGGGAACAGGGTGCCCACCAGCACCAGGTGCAGGAGGACCATCACCACCAGCGCCACGGTGATGCGCAGGATGTTCACGGTCATGGAACCCACCCGCTGGCCCGCCTTGGCGAACAGCACCGCGTTGGTGGACCAGCAAATGGCCGTGAAGAAAGACGCGATTTCGCCCAGGTAGAGCATTCAGGTTCCTTCCAGGCGGACCGCCGCCCAAGACTATTTTTAACGCAAAATCATTGAAAACACAAAGGTTATCATTGCAGCGAAGGGGTTGGCGGGGGCCCTTCTTGCTGTTACCGTCTAAGCCTATCCAACCCGCGGTCCACCCACAGGAGGGGGCATGTCCACTTGCCATGCATGTGCTGCCGAAACGGCTCCCGGTTCGGCGTTCTGTTCGGCCTGCGGCGCCCCGCTCGCCGCCGGGCCGTCCAAGGGCCTGGCCAGCGGGATCTTCACCTACGTGCCGCACCCGCACATCGAGTACCGGCGCAAGCGGCCGCCCAAGAAGGCCCACCAGCAGGACCAGCCCCCCAGCGCCCCGGCCCGGTTCAACACCTGGCTGGGGGTCAAGATCACCAACAGCGTGGGCACCATGTGGTGCGCCTACGTGTTCGCGGCACTCGCCCTCATCAGCCTGCCGGAGGCCTTCAGGGCCGGCACCGCCCCGCTCATCGCCTGGATCGCCCAGACCTTCCTGCAGCTGGTGCTGCTCTCCATCATCATGGTCGGCCAGAAGGTGGAGGGCACCGCCTCGGAGAACCGCGCCATCGACACCTACCAGGACGCCGAGGCCCTGCTGTCGGAGGTGATGCAGATCCAGAAGCACCTCCTGGCCCAGGACGCCTGGCTGCACCAGCTCATTCTCGCCCACGGCGGCCAGGAGCCTCCGGCCCGCCCGGCGCGGGGCCCCCAGGCCCCCTGAACGGGTATGCTGGAGGCTCCCGTTCATTCAAGGACCCCGTGGCCTCTCCCAGCCCCAAAACCTTCCTTCGCTTCCTCGCCGAGAACTTCGACCTGGTGGAGGGCCTGTGCCGCTTCACCACCCACAGCCAGGGCGACGTGGAGGAGCTGCTCGGCCAGTTCGCCCGGGACAAGGGCCTGACCCCCGCCGACCTGGTCCAGGCCGGCCTGCTGGACAGCGACGAGGTGCACGGCCGCTATGCGGTGGTGGGCTACCTCAAGGCGTTCGTGGACCGCCTCACCCAGCGGCGGCACCTGGTGGACGCCAGGCTCATCGAAGGGGCCGTGCAGGACCTGGTGGGGCTCCGGCAAAGCCTGGAGGCCAGCCTGAGGATCCGCTCCTTCTCCCGGGTGGCCGACCTGGTGCTGAACATCCGGGAACGGGTGGACGAGCTGCACAACGCCATTGAAGGCAACCTGGAGGCCATCCACCAGGCCACCGAGGACTACCGCAAGAGCCCCCCGCTCAGCTCCAAGCTGCGCTGGGGCCGGATCCGCGAGCTGTGGGAGAACTACGTGCTGCCCATGCAGGCCATCTTCCTGCCGGACGGGCCCTTCGACGAGGCCTCCATGCAGCTGCGCCGGGCCCTGGACCGGGCCGAGGAAAGCGCCCCGCAGAAGGTGGTCGAGGACTTCCAGTGGGCCCGCTTCTACCTGCGCCGGCTGGGCAGCTACGCGTTCCGGGCCTACCAGGAGGCCGCCCACGAGGTGCAGCCGCTCTACGAGCAGGCCAAGCGCAACGCCCAGGTGGCCCTGGCCGCCAGCCAGCTGATCTCCGCGTACCACCGCCAGGCCCTCAACCAGGGCCGGGCCCCCGAGGAAGCCCTGTGGGACCGCTGGTTCGGGCTCATGGACCCCTGGGACGAAGGCCGCACCCGCAAGCCGTTCGGCACCAACATCGCCTCCTGGCTGGCCCAGGCCTACTACCGCCGGCCCGCCGCCCAGGCCATGGTGCTGGTGCCGCCGCCCCGGCCGTTCCGCATCCCGCTTTCGGACAAGGTGGTGGGCCACCATTTCCGGGCCCGGGGCGGCCAGGCCCGGGACCTGCTGGCCTGGCTGCGCGCCGAGTTCCCCGCGGCAAGCCTGCGGGAGACCCTCCGGGCCTACCACTTCCTGCTGAAGACCACCGAGCTGGAGCGCGGCGGCCCGCGGCGGACCCTGAGCCACCCCGAGGCCGACATCACCTCCAACGAAATCCAAGGGAGCGCCCGTGGAATATCATGAACTCCCGATGCTGGAAACCATCTTCACGGACCTGCGCAAGGGCCGCCACATCTGCCTGGAGGACGGCCCGGTCTACGAGGCCCTGGCCGCCGACCCGGAGCGCTACCAGAGCCTGTTCGCCGCCCTGGGCCTGAACCTGGTCTGCCACGGCCGGGGCTTCTTCTACCTGGACGACGAGTCCGCCCCCCGCACCGCCCAGCGCATGGTCCTGTTCACCGCCATCCTGGTGGAGACCCTGGACGACCAGGGGGTGAACCTGGACCTGGACCTCACCCGGGTTCCCATCCAGCCGGACAAGCTGCCCCACCTGCAGCACGAGAAGTACGCCCGGGTCATGGCCGAAGTGGACGTGACCAGTGAGGAGGCCCTGCTGAAGGTGCTGGACGCCATGAAGCGCTACGGCCTGGCCGAGCCGCTCAAGGACGGCAGCTGGCGCTTCCGCACCGCCGCCTACCGGCTGCTGGACATCCTGAACATGGCCGGCCGGGCCCTGGCCGAAGCGGAGGCCCGCTGATGGCCGCCATTCCCGGTCCGCGCAAGCTGGTGCTCATCGATTCCGGCGTCTACCCGTACGCCGAGATCGACCTGGAGGAGAGCGTCCACCTCTCCGGCCGCAACAACGCCGGCAAGTCCAGCCTGCTGAACGCCCTGCAGTTCCTCTACATCGACGACATCAAGCTGATGCACTTCCCCACCAGCAACTTCCAGGGCAAGACCAAGCCGTTCTACTTCAAGCCCGGCGGGCGCAGCAGCATCCTGGTGGAGGCCGACACCAAGTGGGGCATCCGCACGGTGGGCTTCCACGGCCTGGGCGCGGCCTCCGGATGCGACTGGCAGCGGTTCGGCTTCGACGGCCCGTATCACAAGGACGACTTCATCGACCCGGCCTCCTCCCAGCCCCGCACCTGGGACGCGGTGCGGGCCCGGCTGGCGCCGCGCGGCTACGTGGAACTGAGCCAGGCCCAGCTGCGCGCCGCCCTGCGCGGCTCCGGCGGGGAACGCGGCGGGTTCCGCCTGGAGCTGGTGCCCGGCGGCGGCAGCTACGACACCTTCATCGAGGTGTTCCGCCAGTTGCTCACCCTGCGCAAGAGCCGGCCCGACGACCTGAAGAACCTGCTCATCTCCGTGGTGGAGCCGGAACTGGTCTCGGGCGACGAGCGCAACCGCGGCACCGTGGCCCTGGGCTCGGTGGTGGGGGAGGACTACGCCTCGGCCCACGCCGGCAACCTGCGCTACGAGAAGATCCGCGCCGCCGAAAAGATCGGCCTGAACCTGTTCGGCGATTACGACCGGCTGCGGACCCTGCAGGAACAGCTGCCCCGGACCCTCCGGCGGGTCTACCGGGAGGCCGTGGCCCGGCTGGCCGACCGCAAGGCCCGGGCCCAGGAGGCCCAGGAGGCGGCGGAAGCCGCCAGCGAGGCCGAAAGCCAGTGGAACCAGACCCGGCGCGGCCTCGACCAGGAGTTCAAGGCCCAGGTCCAGGAGCTGGGCCGCACCAAGGGCCGGGTGGAGGACGCCCAGGTGCTGGAACAGCGGCTCCAGGCCGAGCCCAAGGAGATGCAGGAGGCCCGGCTGCTGGACCTGCGCCAGGAGGCCGGCCAGGTGCGCATGGACCTCTCCGCCTTCCAGGGCGCCATGGACGGCAGCGCCGCCCTGCGCGCGCGGGTGGCGCGGCACCGCCACGACCGCCAGACCTGCCTGGTCACCATCGACCGCCTGCGCGCCCTGGACCAGCCCGGCGCGCGCCCGGCCTGGATGGAGATCCTGGAGGAGTATCCCGACGAGGAGCGGGGCCCGCTGCTGCGCCTGGTGAACCCGGCCATCCTCACCCTGCCGGAAGGCCCCGGCGGCCTGGAGATCACCGATCCCCGAAGCTTCGGCCGGATGCTGTCGGTGGTTTCCGCGGCCGCCCAGGGCGGGGTGTTCGAGGGCGCCGGGCTGCGGGTGAACCTGGAGGCCCTGCCCGCCCCGGGGCTGTCCCTGGAGGATCCCACGGTGCGCGCCCGCGAGATCGAGAACTACGAGACCCAGGCCCAGCACCTGGAGCGGGAGATCAAGCGCCTGGAGGACCTGGCCGACAACAGCCGGGGCCGGGAAAAGCTCATGGAGTCCCTGGCCGCCCTGGAGGAGCAGGAACGCGCCCTGAGCCTCACCCTGTCGAAGATCGCCTCCTGGGAGGAGGAGGTGGGCGAGCTGCCCGCCCTGGCCGCGCGGCTGGCCGAGCTGGAAGCCAGCTCCGCCCGCCTGGACGAGGCCCGGGAAGAGGCCCTCAGCCAGCACGAAAGCTGCCGCACCCGGGCCCGGGTGGAAGCCAACCGGGCCGCCGCCCTGACCCGGGAGGCCCAGGAGCTGCGCGAATCCATCCTGGGCGACCTGGAGCAGCGGGCCCTGCCCCTGGGCCTGGACCTCTCCCCGGACGAGCTCACCCCCGACGCCCCGGAACTCACCGACCTGGGCTTCAAGGACGCTCTTGGCCGGATGGCCGAGGAATGGACCGAATCCATGCGCCTGGACCAGTCCGTGGCCCGGCGCATGGAGGAGCTGGACCTCCAGCTGGACGGCATGATCGCCGGCGACCGGGACACCCGGATCCAGCAGATCCGCGACCTGATCGAGGGACTGCCCGACCAGAAGGCCCAGCTGGACGCCGCCTGGCAGCACATCGCCGTGATCGCCAAGACCTCCTTCTCCAACCTGCTGCGCGACTACGACACCCTCAGCGCCCGGGTGGCCCGGCTCAACCGGGCCATGGCCAGGTTCTCGGTGTCCAACCTGTCCGGCATCCAGCTGCGCCTGGTGGAGAACCTGGCCCGCACCACCGTGCTCAAGCAGTTCACCCAGGAGGAGGGCCTGTTCGCCGACCAGGGCCTGGCCGAGCAGGCCAGGGACCAGATGGGCGAGTGGATCCGCCAGGGCGAAGTGTTCCGGCTGTTCGACCTGTTCCGGGTGGAGCTGGAGGTCAGCAAGGACGGCGAAAAGGAGGTCTACGCCTCCCTGGACGCCGAAAGCACCGGCACCGCCATCACCCTCAAGGTGGTGTTCCTGGCCCACCTGCTGCGCGACCTCTACCGCAGCCGGAACGAAGTGCGGCTGCTGATCTTCGTGGACGAAGTGGACACCCTGGACGACATGAACCAGGAGACCATCCGCCAGTGCGCCCAGGAGCTTGGCTTCACCCTCATCATGGCCTCGCCCAACCCGGCCAACGCCCGGCGCCTGTACTTCCTGCGGCCCGAAGGCAAGGTCACCTACATCTACCCGGAGGAATCCCTGGAGGTGGTGTTCCGGGACGAGCCGTCCGAACCCTGAAGCGTCCCCTCCCGCCAGGCCCGCACCGCGCGCCGGGTGCTTTCGAAGGCCAGCTCGGGCAGCTCGGCCCCGCTGAACCAGCGGGCCTCCTCCACGTCGTCGGCGGCCGCCAGCACCCCGCCCACCGCCCGGGCCTGGTAGAGGATGACGATGACCTTGTCGGCCTCGTTGAAGCTCAGCTCCAGCATCCGCTCCACCACCACGTCCAGCCCGGTCTCCTCGCGCATCTCCCGGACCGCCGCGGCCTCCGGCGGCTCGCCATAGTCCACGAACCCGGCGGCCAGGGCCCAGCGGCCCCGCTCCGGCGCGACCTTGCGCTTGACCAGCAGCACCCGGTCCCGCTCCGCCACGAACATCGCCACCGCCACCCGGGGGTTGGCGAACTGGATGAACCCGCAGGCCGGACAGACCGGACGCAGGGCGCCGAACCGGAGCAGCTGCTGCACCAGGGTGCCGCAGCGGGGGCAGAACTTCACGTCCATGGGTCCAGCGGTCCGGGCGTCACTCCGCCGGGCCGGCCTCCTCATCGGGCTGGGGCTTGCTGGGCAGGAAGGCGTCGAGCGCCTGGTTGATCACGTCGGTGTACTTCAGCGGGGAGGAGACCCGCTCCGGCCCTTCGTTGTACTCCTGCATGTAGGTGTCCAGCATCACCCGCACCGCCGGGGCGATCTCGGTGACCACCCGCTTGGTCTGGTCCTTCTTCTTGCTGCCCGCCTTGTGCTTGGTGGCCATCACACCCTCCGCCCGGTGAGGTACTGCACCAGCGCCATGTTCACCACATGGGCGAGCTTGATCTTCGGCGTCATCCGCCCGGCGTCCTCGTTGTAGGCCTTCAGGTAGGCCTCGACCCGCTCCCAGTTGGCGCGGGGAATCTCCACGTGGAGCTTGGTCGGTTTCGGCTTGGGGCTTTTCGCGGCCTTCACCATACATACCCTCCCCTCATCGGGCCGAGCATCGGCCTGGGGAGTATTGCAACGTGACTGTGTTTATTTTGCAACTTTTTTTTGCAGTAATTGCAAATATAAAAACCATACAGTCAGCCTAGCAATCGATCGGCTCGAAATGGACCTGGGTGATCCAGTCGTTGAGCATCTTCGCCAGGGTCTTGGCGTCATCCAGCTCGAAGCCGGAATTGAGTTCCAGGGTGATGGTGCCCCGCTTCAGGATGGCGGAGTCGGCCTTCGGTTTTATGGCGATCAGCCGGAATTTGCCATCCTGGGTTTCATCCACATCAAAACCGCACGTTGCGCTGCCGTAATCCACCATGGTGCCCTCCGGTTATCAACCCCTTGATTATACTTCGCCGCGGCAGCCGGCCAGCCGCGGGCGGTTTGCCGACCGTGGTCGCTAAACCCAGTCCTGTCCTCACCTTCCGAGCATCCGGGGGAATCGTTACACAAATGTTACATTCCCGTCTGGCCCCGCCAACCGGCCCCAGGGATGCTAATGCGATGCTGTCGCTGAGGGAGCCCGAACTGAACTGTCCCTGGGAAACCAAGACCGGAGACGACCTGGTGGCCCTGGTGGACCATCGCGAGTCCGTACCTGCCAGCCTGACCGTCGACCAGGTCTTCCGCAGCTTTCGCAACCACCCCCACACCTTCGTGGCCGTGGTGGACCACGGCACCTACACCGGCCTGATCTCCCGGGCGCACCTGGGCTTCCTGCTGGGCACCCGCTACGGGTTCGCCCTGCACAGCGAGCACCTGATCCAGAGCCACGTGCTGCCCGACTGCCTGGTGGCGTCCCCGGCCATGCCCCTGCTGGAGCTGCTGGAGCGGGCCCTGAGCCGGACCGGGGAGACCTTCTACCAGGACGTCCCCCTGGTGGACGGGGACGGGGGCTTCCTGGGCATCATCCCGGTGCCGGCCCTGGTCCGGGCCCAGTCGGCCCTGTTCGCCGACCAGATCCAGTTGGCCGGAACCCAGCGCCAGGAGCTGCTCACCACCAACCAGGAGCTGTTCCGCAGCCTGCACCAGCTCCGCCAGTCCCAGGGCCGCTACGAGACCCTGTTCCAGCACAGCCCGCTGGCGGTGGCCCTGCTCTACCCCGACGGCCGGATCGACACCCGCAACGAGCAGCTGCAGACCATGCTCGGCGCCGGCGAAGGCGAGGGCATGCCCAACCTGGCCGACCTGATGCCCCCCAAGCACCGCGAGGCCTTCCTGGAGCGGTTGCGGCTGCACGAGTCGGGCATGGTGCTGGCGCCCGACGACCAGGCCGATGAGTTCCAGCTTCGCCTGGCCGCCGGCGGCGAGCGCCTGTTCAAGTTCCACACCTCCCTGGTGCGGGAAACCGGCCAGATCTGCACGATCCTCCAGGACATCACCGAGCAGCGCGCGGTGCAGCGGCGGATGGCCCTCAGCGACAAGACCGCGCTGTTCGAATCCCTGGCGGGCGGCATCGCCCACGAACTGAACAACACCCTCAGCCCGGTCCTGGGCTACGCGGAACTGCTGACCATGCGGCTGGAGGCCGAAGGCGACCAGCCCACCCTGCTGTCCTACTGCCAGCGGATCACCAAGAGCACCCAGGAGTCGGTGCGGATCATCCGCCAACTGCTCCAGCTGTCCCGGCCGGCCACCATGGAGCTGCGCAAGGTGGACCTGCGGGCGATCCTGGACGAGGCGGTCGCGATCATGCGGTTCCGGCTGCGTTCCTCCACCGTGCAGCTCTCGCTCCAGGTGCCGGAATCCGGCGTGCGGATCCTGGCCGACGCCGTACAGATCAAGCAGGTGCTGATCAACCTCCTGATCAACGCGGTCGACGCCATGGAACACACCATCCGCAAGGAGCTGACGGTGCGGATGACCGTCCGCGACGGCATGGCCGAGCTGCGGGTGCAGGACACCGGCCACGGCATCCCGCCGGAAAAGCTCAACCGGATCTTCGACCCCTTCTACACCACCAAGTCCGCGGAGCGGGGCACCGGGCTCGGCCTCAGCGTCTGCCTGGGCATCGTCGGCCAGCACCGGGGCGAGATCGCGGTGAGCAGCGTGCCCGGCGAAGGCACCCTGTTCACCGTGCAGCTCCCGCTGGCCCCGGGGGCCGGGGAGGCCGATCCGCCGCCGGCGAGCCTGGAGCAGGCCCTGGCGCCGGAGCCCCCGGTGGAGACCATGGACCTCCGGCCGCGGCTGGACGTGCTGGTGATCGACGACGAGGAGTACATCACCAGCCTGGTGCACGAGCTGCTGCGGAACCGCCTGGGCTGGCGGGTGGAGCAGGTGCACGACGGGCGGGAGGCGATCCAGCGGCTGGAAAGCGCGCCGTTCGACCTGGTGATCACCGATCTGCGCATGCCGGGCCTGGACGGGTTCGCCCTGCTGGGCTGGATCCGGGACTTCCGCCCGGCGCTGCTGCCCAAGGTGCTGGTGATCACCGGCGACAGCGGCAGCCTGTCCCAGGACCGGGAGCTGCGCGACCTGGGCATCCCCGCCCTCAAGAAGCCGTTCACCTCGGATGAGCTGGTGGCCCACTGCCGGGACCTGGTGGCCGCGTCCTAAGGGGACCGCAAAGCTTGCCCCGGCCCGGAGGCGGGGCTACCATGACCCCGGACAGCTTTCTTACTTTTCAACCCATCTTCGTAAAAAACGGATTCCAATGCCTCACACCAGCGGCCGCCTCAACCACTTCACCGAATCGGTCATCCGCCGGATGACCCGGGTCGCCAACGCCAGCGGGGCGGTGAACCTGTCCCAGGGGTTCCCCGATTTCGACCCGCCGGAAGCCCTGCTGCAGGCCGCGGAACGGGCCGCGCGGCAGGGGCCACACCAGTATGCCGTCACCTGGGGGGCCGCCAACTTCCGCGCCGCGCTGGCCCGGAAGCAGAGCCGCTTCAGCGGCCTGGCCATCGATCCCGACCAGCACATCGTGGTCACCTGCGGCAGCACCGAGGCCATGATGGTGGCCATGATGACGGCCTGCGACCCGGGCGACCGGGTGATCGTGTTCTCGCCGTTCTACGAGAACTACGTGGCCGACGCCATCCTGTCGGGGGCGGAGCCCATCTTTGTGCCCCTGCGTCCCCCGGATTTCGCCTTCGATCCCGCGGAGCTGCGCCGGGCCTTCGAGCAGCGGCCCAAGGCGCTGATCCTGTGCAACCCCTCCAACCCCTCCGGCAAGGTCTTCACCCGCGAGGAGCTGCTGTTCATCGCCGGACTGGCCCAGGAGTTCGACACCTTCGTCATCACCGACGAGGTCTACGAGCACATCCTCTACGCCCCATGCCAGCACGTGCACTTCGCCGCGCTGCCGGGCATGTTCGAGCGGACCCTCACCTGCAGCTCCCTGTCCAAGACCTATTCCATCACCGGCTGGCGCCTGGGCCACCTGATCGCGGCGCCGGAGATCATCCGGGAAGCCCGCAAGGTCCACGACTTCCTCACGGTGGGCGCCGCGGCCCCGCTGCAGGAGGCGGCGGTGACCGCGCTGGAGCTTCCTGACAGCTACTACCAGGGCCTCCAGGCGCTCTACGCGGAAAAGCGCACCGCCTTCCTGGGCTACCTGGACCGGGCCGGCCTGCGCTACACCCGGCCGGACGGCGCCTACTACGTCCTGGTGGACATCGCCGAGTTCAAGTGGGACGACGACGTGGCCTTCGCCGAATGGATGGCCCGGGAGGTGGGGGTGGCCGGGGTGCCCGGCTCCAGCTTCTTCCGGGAGCCGGTGAACCACCTGATCCGGTTCCACTTCGCCAAGCGGCTGGAGACCCTCCAGGCCGCCGGGGAACGTCTCCTGAAGCTGCGGGAGAAGGCGCTTACTTGCTCTTGAGGTCGGCCCGGCGCACCAGGTAGTCGCCCAGCACCTGGATGGCCTGGACCAGCACCACCAGGGCGATGACGGTGACGATCATCACCTGGGTCTGGTAGCGGTAGTATCCGAACCGGATGGCCAGGTCGCCCACCCCGCCGCCGCCGACGATGCCGGCCATGGCGGAGTAGCCCACCAGGCTGATGACGGTCACCGTCAGGCCGCGCAGCAGCCCCGGCATGGCCTCCCGGAACAGCACGCTGCGGATGATCATCATGGGCGGCGCGCCGAACGCCTGGGCCGCCTCGATGACCCCGGGGTCCACCTCGCACAGCGCCCCCTGCACCAGCCGGGCGTAGAAGGCGATGGCGGCCACCGACAGCGGCACCGAGGCGGCCTGGGGGCCGATGGTGGTCTTCAGCAGCATCTGGGTCATGGGCAGCAGCAGCACCAGCAGGATCACGAAGGGCACCGAGCGGATGACGTTCACCAGCACGTTGCCGACCAGGTTGGCCGCCCGGTTCTCCCAGAACAGGTTGCGCTGGGTGATGAACAGGAAGAAGCCCAGGGGCACCCCGCCCAGCACGGCGAAGCCGGTGCTCACCCCCAGCATCAGGAAGGTCTCCTTGAAGGCGCCCAGCAGGTCCGGAACCAGCGCCAGCAGATCAGCCATGGAGCACCTCCACCCGTTCGGTGTTGTCGCGGATGAAGGCCACCGCCTCGCCCACCGGCCCCGGGGCCCCGGTGAGCGACACCACCAGCAGGCCGATGGCCCGGTCCCCGATGTACTCGATCTTGCCGTGCAGGATGTTCACCGCCACCCCGTGCCGCCAGGCCGCCTCGAACAGCACCGGGGTCTCGGCCTTCTCGCCCAGGAACAGCACCTTGAGCAGGGTGCCGTGGATGGCGTTCAGGTGCCGCTCGGGCAGGTCCAGGTTGAAGGTGCGGTCCACCAGTTCGCGGGTGAAGGGATGGCTGGGCCGGGCGAAGATGTCGTAGACCGTGCCCTGCTCCACGATGTGCCCGGCGTCCATCACCGCCACCCGGTCGCAGACCGCCTTGATCACCGCCATCTCGTGGGAGATGATGACGATGGTCAGCCCCAGCTGCTGGTTGATCTGCTTGAGCAGGGCCAGCACCCCGGCCGCGGTCTCCAGGTCCAGGGCCGAGGTGGGCTCGTCGCACAGCAGCAGCTCCGGGTGGTTGGCCAGGGCCCGGGCGATGCCCACCCGCTGCTTCTGTCCCCCGGAGAGCTGGTCCGGATAGGCCTTGGCCTTGTCGGAAAGCCCCACCAGGGCCAGCAGCTCCGGCACCCGCTGGCGGATCTCCGCCCGGGAGCGGCCGGCCACCTTGAGGGCGAAGGCCGTGTTGTCCCACACCGTGCGGGTGTGCATCAGGTTGAAGTGCTGGAAGATCATGCCGATCTTCTGGCGCTCCCGGCGCAGCTCCCGGTCGCCCAGGCGGGTGAGGTCCACCCCGCCCACGATCACCCGGCCGGTGTCCGGCCGTTCCAGCAGGTTGATGGTGCGCACCAGGGTGCTCTTGCCCGCGCCGCTGGAGCCGACGATGCCGAACACCTCGCCCCGCTCCACGCGCAGCGAGGCTTCCCGCACCGCATGGACGGCCGGCCCGGCCTTGTGCCGGGACAGGAAGGCCACGGAGATCTCTTGCAGCTCGATCACAGGTTGCCGCCTTTGCAGACTACTTCTTGCCGCCGGTCATCCACAGGGGCTTCTGGAAGGAGCGGTAGCCCAGCTTCGGGCTGTCCATGGCCGCGGCGAACTCCCGGGACTGGACCACCTCCTTCAGGTCCTTGACCCACGGCTGGTCCAGGTCGGCGCTGCGCACCGCGAACACGTTCTTGGTGTTCTCGTCCAGGTCCTCCAGCTTGAGGGCGCTGTGCACGTCCATGCCGGCGGAGATGGCGTAGTTGCCGTTGATCACCGAAGCGGTGGCGCTGTCCAGGGTGCGGGGCAGCTGGGCCGCCTCCAGCAGCTTGAACACCAGGCCCCGTGGGTTCTGGTCGATGTCCTTCTCGCTGGCGGTGGTGGGGCTGATGCCCGGCTTGAAGGTGACCAGGCCGAGCCTGGCCAGGAACCGCAGGGTGCGCGCCAGGTTGGTGGAATCGTTGGACAGGGTGACGATGTCGCCCCGCTTAAGCTGGTCGATGGACTTGATCTTCTTGGAATACAGGCCCTGCCCGGCGGTGGGCACGCTGATCACCGGTGCCAGCTTGAGGTTGTGGTCCTTGGCGAACTGGTTCAGGTAGAGGGTGTGCTGGAACAGGTTGGCGTCGATCCCGCCGTTGCCCAGGGCCAGGTCCGGCTGGACGTAGTCGCTGAACTCCCGGATCTGGATCTTGTAGCCCTTCTTCACCAGGCCCGGCTCCACCGCGCTCTTGAACAGGTCGGAATAGGGCCCCGGCACGAAGCCGAAGATCAGTTTTTTCCCGGCCTGGGCGTTCAGCCCCGTGGCCGCGAACAGCCCTGCGAACAGGATGGCGAAGAGGCTGCGACGCAGGATCATGAAGGACTCCTTATATTGTTTAGCAGAATACATTGTTGAACCTGGCGGGTCAAACGCAGAAGATACTCGAAGCCTGAGGTTCGTGAAATGAAGACTTCGACCGCGCTTCGACCATCCCTGGAAGCCATCGTGGGAGCCGGGCGGGTGCTGGACCGCCCCGCGGAGCGGGTGGCCTGGTCGGCGGACGCGGGCTTCTACCAGCTGATCCCCCAGGCGGTGGTGTTCGCCGGCAGCGTGGCCGAGGTGCAGGCCCTGTTCCGCCTCAGCCGCGAGGCCGGGATCCCCATGACCTTCCGGGCCGCCGGCACCAGCCTGTCCGGCCAGGCCATCAGCGACGGCCTCCTGGTGGAGGTGGCCCGCCACTGGCGGAGCATCCAGGTGCTGGACGGCGGCGCCCGGGTGCGGGTGCAGCCCGGCGTCATCGGCGCCCACGTGAACCGGGCGCTGCTGGCCTATTCGGCCAAGATCGGCCCGGACCCGGCCTCCATCTCCACCTGCACCGTGGGCGGCATCCTCAGCAACAATTCCAGCGGCATGTGCTGCGGCGTGGTCCAGAACGCCTACCACACACTGGATTCGCTCACCTTCGTGCTGCCCTCGGGCACCGTCATCGACACCGCGGCCCCCGACGCCGACCAGGCCTTCCGGGGGCAGGAGCCGGCCCTGGCCCAGGGCCTGCTGGAGCTGAAGGCCGAGCTGGAGGGCAACGCCGCCCTGGCCGCCCGGATCCGCGCCAAGTACCGCATGAAGAACACCGTGGGCTACTCGCTCAACGCCTTCCTGGACTTCGACCGGCCGGTGGACATCTTCCGCAACCTGCTGGTGGGCTCCGAAGGCACCCTGGCGTTCATCGCCGAAGCGGTGCTGCGCACCGTGCCCACCCTTCCGGTGAAGGTCACCGGCCTGCTGCTGTTCCCGGATGTGCACGCCGCCTGCCGGGCGGTCACCCCCCTGCGCGACGCCGGCGCCGCGGCGGTGGAGCTCATGGACCGCGGCACCCTGCGCGCGGTGGAGAACCAGCCGGGAGCGCCGGCCGGCTTCCGCACCCTCCCGCCCGGCACCGCCGCCCTGCTGGCGGAGTTCCAGGCGGCGGCCGGCGCCAGCCCGGTGGAGCTGGAGCGCAAGGCCCTGGAGGCCTGCCACGGCCTGCCCCTGCTGGAGCCGGCCGCCTTCACCCCCGACCCCGGGCGCCAGGCCGAGCTATGGAAGCTGCGCCTGGGCGCCTTCCCTTCGGTGGGCTCCATCCGCCCCCGGGGCACCTCGGCGATCACCGAGGACCTGGTGTTCCCGCTTCCGGCCCTGGCCGACGCGGTGCTGGACCTCACCCGGCTGTTCGTCAAGCACGGCTACGACAACGGCATCGTGCACGGCCACGCCAAGGACGGCAACATGCACTTCGTGCTGGCCCAGTCGTTCAACGACCCGGCCGCGGTGAACCAGTACGCCCGGTTCATGGAGGACCTGGTGGACCTGGTGGTGCGCAAGTACGACGGCGCCCTGAAGGGCGAGCACGGCACCGGCCGGAACATGGCCCCCTACGTGGAGACCGAGTGGGGGCCCGAAGCCAAGCAGGTCATGGAGCGGCTCAAGGCCCTGGTGGATCCGGACCGGCTGCTCAACCCCGGGGTGATCCTCAACCCCGACCCCATGGCCAACGTGGTCAACCTCAAGGCCATGCCCGTGGTGGAAGACGAAGTGGACAAGTGCATCGAGTGCGGGCTTTGCGAACCCATGTGCCCCAGCCGCGAGCTCACCCTCACGCCCCGCCAGCGCATCGTCCTGCGCCGGGAGATGGCGCGCCTGGAGACCACCGGCGAGGACCCCTGGCTGCTGGGACAGTTGCAGGGCGCCTACCGCTACCTGGCCCAGGACACCTGCGCCGCCGACGGCCTGTGCGCCACCGCCTGCCCCGTGGCCATCGACACCGGCTCCCTGATCAAGCGCCTGCGCCGGCAGAACCATTCCGCCCTGGCCCACGGCGTGGCCGTGCGGGTCCAGCGCCACTTCGCCCGGGTGGAGCCCCTGCTCCGGCTGGGCCTGCGTTCCGGCCACCTGGTGCAGCGCCTCTTCGGGGCCGGCGCCATGGTCGCCGCCACCCGCCTGCTGCGGGCCGTGGCCCGCCAGGCCACCCCCCAGTGGTCCCCGGAGCTGCCCCGGGCCGCCGGGCGGCTGCCCCGCGCCCCGTTGCAGGGCGCCCAGGCGGTCTATTTCCCCGCCTGCATCTCCCGCACCATGGGCGCCCTGCCCGGGGAAACGGGGCCCAGCCTGCCCGAAGTGCTGGTGACCCTGGCCGCCCGCGCCGGGGTGCCGCTGCACGTGCCCCAGGACACCCAGGGGGTCTGCTGCGGCGTGCCGTTCTCCTCCAAGGGCTACGCCCAGGCCCACCGGCTCGCGGTGAACCAGGCAGTGGAGCGGTTCTGGGCCTGGAGCCAGCAGGGCCGGCTGCCGGTGGTGATGGACACCTCCCCCTGCGCCCAGGGCATGAAGAACGCCCGGCCCTACCTGAGCGCGGAAAACCAGGACCGTTTCGACCGGATGCGCATCCTCGACCCGGTGGAGTTCGCCTGGGAGTTCCTGCTGCCCAGGCTCACCGTGCGGCGCAAGTCCGGCCGGGTCGTCCTGCACCCGGTGTGCTCCCTCACCCGCATGGGCCTCACCCCCAAGCTGGAGGCCCTCGCCGCCGCCTGCGCCGAGGAGGTGCTGATCCCCCGGGACGCCGGATGCTGCGGCTTCGCCGGAGACCGCGGCCTGCTCTTCCCCGAGCTCACCGCCAGCGCCACCCGGGCCGAGGCGGCGGAGGTGATGGCCACCGACTGCGACGGCCACTATTCCAGCAGCCGCACCTGCGAGATCGGCGTCACCCGGGCCACCGGCCGGATCTACCGGAGCTTCCTCTACCTGCTGGAATCGGCCACCCGGGACGGCGCCGAGGCGCGCTGACCGCGCGGGGTGGAGCGCATCTGGGACAGCACCATGCCCGCAAGCATCAGCACCCCGCCCGCCAGCAGCCGCCAGGTGAGCGGTTCCTTCAGCAGCAGCACCCCGCCGATGCCGGCGAACAGGGCTTCCATGGACAGGATGATGGAGGCGTGGGCGGGCTGGGCGGTCTTCTGGGCGACGATCTGGAGGGTGTAGGCCACCGCGGTGGACAGCAGTCCGCAGTACAGGATGGGGATGGCGGCGGGCAGCACCCCGGCGAACGGCGCCGGCTCCCGCACCAGGGCGGCCGCCAGGCACAGCAGGGCGCACACCGCGAACTGGCCCACCGCGATCTCCAGCGCCTCCATGCGGGAGACCAGCCGGTTGATGAGCAGGATGTGCCCGGCCCAGAAGAAGGCCCCGATGAATTCCAGAAGATCCCCGAAGGCCATGGTGAACCCGGCGCCGACGCAAAGGAGGTACAGGCCGGCCAGGGCGAGCGCCGCGCCGATCCAGACCAGCAGGCCCAAGGACCGGCCGAAGCAGAAGCTGATCACCGGCACCAGGATGACGTAGAGGCAGGTTATGAACCCGGCGTTCCCGGCGGTGGTGGAGACCAGGCCGATCTGCTGGAGGTTCGCGGCCACGCAGAGCACCACCCCGGCCAGGGCGGCCCACAGCACCTTGCGCCACGGGCCCAGGGCCCCCGGACGGGGCGCCGCCCGGCGCTTGCCCAGGACCAGCAGGGGGGTCAGGGCCAGGGCGCCCAGGGCGAACCGCGCGGCGTTGTACGCGTACGGCCCGATCTCCGTCACCGAGCTGCGCTGCGCCACGAAGGCGAAACCCCAGATGGCCGCCGTGAGCAGGAGGAGGCCATCCGCCTTGAGGGTCCCCCCCAACGATTTCCCACCGCGCATGTCCACAAGCTTCCCCAGATCCAGGGACGCTCACCGGAGCCCCCGGCGTGTTGCAAACCCGGCACCTTCGCCCGCAGCCAGGCGTCCTGTAAGGAACAGGATACCGCAATCCGCCGTGAATCTCCCCTAAATGGAATCACCACAAGGCTTATCTTGGGCCCTACTGGGGCAGGGTCCCGCTGTACACGTAAAGCGCGTAGGCCTTGAGGCTGCCGTCGGCCTGGGGCAGCCCCAGCACATTCACCAGGCTGCCGTCCTGGAGGAAGGTGTCCTCCAGTTCGGACTGGCCCGCGCTGGTGGTGACATCGATGGGGCTCACGGTGACGGTGGTGCCCGTCCGGTCCACCTGGTAGACCAGGGTGGCATCCCCCGTGGTGAAGTCCAGGTTCACCGTGACGTCTTGACCGGCTCCGGACAAGGCCAGGCCGAAGCTATTGCTGGCGCTGACCCACGGGCTGGCCACGGTGCCCACCGGCAGGCGGAGCGGCTCCAGGACGGTGTACCGGGCGGACCAGGCGGAAGCCGCGGCCGGGTCGCTCCAGGTCGCGTAGCTGGCTCCCCAGGGATACAGCGACCCGATGGTCCCGCCGAAATCCGCATGGTTCCCCACACTGTTCGCAAAGGCGGTGGTGGGGAAGGCCTGGACCTGGGCGGGCGAAACGAAGTTCCACCATTTGTAGCCCTGGATCGCGGTGCCGGTCTGCGGGTTCCGGCCGTTGGGGGAGCTGGCGGAAATGTAGCCGAGCTGCCGGGTGTAGCCGTCCGCGCCGGTCGAAAAAGTGCGGGCGTAGGTGAAGCTCGTGGCACTGGCCGAGGAGATGGCGCCGTCGAACCTGGCGGCCTCGATGTCCACGGTCCGCGCCACCAGGGGCGTGGCGGCGGGATCCACCGGGTCCACGTGCACCTTGAAGCCGCGCACCAGGTTGCCGCCGGTGAGAAAGCTGATGCCGCTGGCGCCCTGGATGGACGCCGCGTCCTTGACGCCATCGGCCGGATTGCGGAAGTAGAACTGGGTGCCGGCGGTCACATTCACCGTCACCGCCGCGCCCTTCTCGTCCTGCACCACGAAGTTGGGGGTGGCGGCGGCGCCGTTCACGTGCAGCACGTGCCCCTCGGGGCCCGCGAAGACCTTGTTGAAGGTGCTGCTGGCCCAGATCCGCGCCGCCACCAGGGTTCCGTCCGGCTGGTAGCGGGCGGCGATGCGCAGGAATTCGCCATTGGCCAGTCTGCCGGCCACCGTGGAGAAATCGGTGATGCCGGCGCTGGTCCCGGCGTCCAGATCGGTGAACAGGGTGCCGCTCGCGGTGTCCGCCAGGAACGTCAGGCTCTGGTTGGACACCTGGGCGGTTTCAGGGCTCGCCGCCGGCCAGGTGGGGTAATCCTTGCTGACCGTGACCGCCGAATGGTCGGCGGCCACCGCGCTCACCGTCCCGTAGCAGTGGCGCAGCACCAGGTCGGTGGCCGCGGCCGGGTTCTGGTGCACCACCGGGGCGTTGAAGTCCACCGCCCAGAACGGCGCCGTATCTCCGCTGGCCATGTGGTCCACGATGAAACCCGGGTGGGAGAGGTCGAGTTCCAGGTCCAGGAGGCTGGTCTGCCCCGGGCTCACCACCAGCCAGGACGTGAACGGCACGGTCACCGGCAGGGTCATGCCGCCCAGGGTGCCGGTGCTCCCCTGGGTCTGGATCTGGATCTGGCTGGCGGGATAGGGGGTCGACGTTGCGCCGGGGAAGTCCGGGGAGGGGTCGGCCGCCGAAACCAGGGTCACGTCGCCGGGATTGACGCTGAAGAACAGCACCGCGGCCGGATAGGTTCCCGCCGGGGCCGTGCGGTTGCCGAGCATTTCGCTGAGCTGGTCCAGCTGCGCCAGGTTGAACACCGGCACCGGGGTGGGGGCGGTGTACACCGTCACCGCGTTGAAGGCATCGCCGCCCTCGGGAATGAGCGCGACCCGGAGCAGCTTCACGCCGATGGCGGCCCAGTCCTCGGTGGAGGCGTCCCGCACCGACAGGGCGACGGTTCCCGTCTGGCCGGAGCTGGAACCGCCGCCCCCGGGAGACCGCAACGAGCCTCCCGCTCCCCCGCCGCAGGCCAAGGTGAGCAGCGCCGCAAGAACGGGCGCGGATAATTTGGCCCAGGAAACCATGAATTCCTCCTTCGGGGACGGGACCCGTCCTATTCAGGCTGCCCGACCGGATCCGCGACCTGCGGCCTCAGCCAATAAAATTTTTCACCAGCCGGTTGAACGTCTCGGGCTCCTCGAAGAACATGAAATGCCCTCTCTCTTCAAAGTATTCGATTTTCGAATGGGCTATTTTTTCATGGATCCACGCCTGGGATTTCCAATTTATAAAGCTTTTCTTGCCGCTAAGGATCAGCGTTGGGATGGTGATGGTTGGGATGATATCCCTCCAATCAGTCAGCCAGTGATGGAGTTCCAACCTGGCAGCGTATTGGGCGGGCGTCTTGAGGTTTTCAGCCACAATAAAATCGACATCGGTTTTCGGCAGGGCCACGGTCAGGGAAGAGTTAATGAACCCTTTAATAAAGGCTGCCTGATCCTTCAGGATGTCCTTATTCATGGCCAGCACTTCATCATAAGTCGACATGCCTACTTCATTGTCGCTCGTTTTCAGCAGCAAGCCCGGTTCATCCACCAGGACCAGTTTCGACAGGCGGTCCGAACCGAAGAGATCCCAGTAGCTCCATAGGATGGAGCAACCCATGGACCATCCGAGCAGGGTGACATCCTTCAGTTCCAGATTCAGGATGAGGTCGTGCACATCCTTGGAGAAGCGTGCAATCCGGTAGCCATGAGTGATCTTTTCCGATTCACCGTGTCCCCTGAGATCAAGGGATATGACCCTGAAGTGTCTACTCAGTTCAGGAATATTCTTTTTAAACAATCCGCTCGATTGCGACCACCCATGGATCAGGAGCAGATTCTTTCCGGATCCGACATCTTCATAATGCAGTTTGCAGCCGTCGTTCGTCGTGAAGAAAGCCATTTCAACCTCCTTATGATGAGTGGATAGGGGTGGAAATTCAGGGGCCGGGAATGGCGAACGCCAGCGGGCCCTTGAAACTCAGCGGCGGGCAGCGGTCCGCCGGGGGATGCCCTTGCTGAAAAGATCCGGAAGGAGTCGCACCCAATGTAGTTCTGGCCCGCAAGGGCGTCAACGCTTTCGGGGACCGGTTTCCCATGAAGCAAGCAGGCTCAGGCCTTGGTGCCGGTGGCCTGCAGCCAGTCGATGAATTTCCTTAGATGGACGGGCTTGTCGGCGTCGAGCGGGACCAGCGCGTAGTAGGTCGAGCCCGGCGAGAGCAGCGTGGGGAATGGCTTCTCCAGCCGGCCGGTGACGCAATCGGTCTCAAGGGTGGGAAAGGGGCCGATGCCGAAACCGAGCCCGTCCACGATCGCATGCAAGGCCACGAAAAAGTGGTCGAACCGCAAGGTCCGGCTGGCCCGGAGGGTCGGCTGGTTGGCGGCTTCAAGCCAGGTTTCCCAGTCCCGCGGACGGGATTCGCTGGTCAGCCAGGTCTCGTTGACCAGCTCCGCAACGGTCCGGATGCCGGTTCGGGCCAGCAGGGACGGACTGGCGATCACGGTGTTCGATTCCCGGAACAGCGGCCACGCCTGGAACTGGCCCCCGCTGGGCACGTGGCGCCGGATGGCCACATCGAAGCTGCCGCTGAACGCGGGCTCCGTGGAGAGCACGGTCGAGACGCGCACGTCCACCTCCGGGCAGATCCCGGCAAACGCATGCAGCTGGGGGATCAGCCAGCGCATGGCGACCGTGGCCAGGGCGCTCACCCGGATGATCTTCAGATGCTGGTCCTTTCCGTAGCGTTCCGCGGCATCCGCCATGTGGTCGAACGCGGCGCTGATCTCCCGGGCCAGGGCCCGGGCATGGGGCGACGCCACCATGCTCTGCCCGTCGCGCACGAACAGCGGCTGGCCGAGCCAGTCCTCCAGGATCGCGATCTGCCGGCTCACCGCGCCGTGGGTCAGGTTCAATTGCCGGGCCGCGGCCGAATAGCTTCCGGCGCGGGCGGCAACTTCGAAGATGCGCAGGGCGTTCAGGGGAGGAAGTTTTTGTCTCATATGTGAGCTTTAGGCACAGGTACGGCGAGTTTTTGTTGGTTGTGTGAAGAACTTGCTCATCCTACGCTGAGACCCATTCCAGGAGAAAGGATTTCCATGATCCATGCCACCGCGCCGGCCACCCCCCTCCAGGCACCGGACAACGCCCTGGGCCGGCGCACCCTCATCGTCGCGAGCATGGCCCACGCGCTGCACGACGGCTACACGGACACCATTTTCGTGCTGCTTCCGGTGTGGCAGACGGAATTCGGCCTCGGCTACGGGGTGATCGCCATGCTGCGCGGCCTCTACGCGGGGGCCATGGCCGGGCTCCAGGTTCCGGCGGGCTCCCTGGCGGACCGCATGGGTGGCCGGACGGTGCTGGTGCTGGGCACCGCGCTGGCGTCCCTGGGCTACCTGCTGGCGGGGTTCACCGGCAGCCTGCCCGGGCTCTGCCTCGCCCTGGCGGCGGCCGGCGCCGGGTCCAGCACCCAGCACCCGGTGGGCTCGGCGGCGGTGGCCCGGGCCTACGGGAGCAGGGCGCGGGGCCCGCTGGGCGTCTACAATTTCAGCGGCGACCTGGGCAAGGCCGCCTTCCCCGCCGCGGCCTCGCTGCTGCTGATGCGGCTGCCCTGGCGCGGCACGCTTTGGCTGATGGCGGCCTTCGGCCTGGCCATCGCCGTCGCCATCGGCCTGTTCATGCCGGCCACGGTTCCGCCCGCCCAGGCCCGGGCCCCGGAGGCCGTCCGGCAGGGCGGAGGGCGGGGCGGGTTCTCGCTGCTGTTCGCCATCGGGGTCATCGACACCGCCGTGCGCATGGGCCTGCTGACCTTCCTGCCGTTCCTGCTCAAGGGCAAGGGCGCGGCCCTGCCCACCATCGGCCTGGGCTTCGCCATGGTGTTCCTGGGCGGAGCCGGGGGGAAATTCACCTGCGGCTGGCTTGGCGGCCGGCTCGGGGTGCTGTGGACGGTGGTGCTCACCGAAGGCGGGACGGCCGCGGCCATCCTCCTGGTGCTGGCGCTGCCGCTGACGCCGGCGCTGGCGGTGCTGCCGCTGCTGGGCATCATGCTGAACGGCACCTCCTCTGTGCTCTACGGCACCGTGCCGGAACTGAGCGCCGCCGACCAGGCCGAACGTTCCTTCGCCCTGTTCTACACCGGCACCATCGGCGCCGGGGCCGTCTCTCCGGTGCTCTACGGCCTGCTGGGCGACGCGGTGGGGGTGACCTGGGCCACCGCCGCCACCGCCATCACCGCCCTGGCCACCCTGCCCCTGGCCGTGGCCCTGGCGCCCCACCTGGCCAGGGACCGGGACCGGCTCACCTGAGGATCCGATCCCGCTGCCCGGATTTCCGCCCCCCGGGGGCGGGGGGCGGGTTCACCCGGGCGGCGAGTTCCCCCAGGGTGGCCTGGAACCGGGCCACCGCCCCGTCCGCGTAGCCGCGGAAGTCCTTGCTGAGCTTTCCGTACCGGATCCACATCTGGGCCAGCGCCAGGTCCCGGCGGGCCTTCCATTGGGCGAACTGGTCCGGATCGGCCCCCGCGCCCAGGTCCCCGGTGCCCGCCTCGAAGCTTCGCGCCACCCGGTCCAGGGTGCCCTTGAAATGATCCAGCGCCATGGCGTTCCGGGTGATCTTGAAGAAGTGGTGCCCTTTCACGGCCATGGTCACGGTTTCGGCCAGCATCCCGGGCCGCGCCGAAAAGCCTTTGGCCAGGAACTTCCAGTAGGCCCAGGAGTAGCGGGAAAAAGTCTGAATGAGCAAGGATTTGCAGAATGCCCGGAGATCCGCCAGGCGGATCCTGCGGGGCGCGATCCGGGGCCGGTCCAGGGCCTTCAGGAGCCGCAGGCAGCGCTGGAAGTACCGGTCCGGATCATAGATCTCCGAAAGGATCCGCTTGTAGCCGTCCAGCAGCTTGCGCTCGTCCATCCTCGGCACGAAGTTGAGGCGGAGGTCATGGGTGTTGCTGCCCCCGCTGGAGGCCAGGGTGAGGCGGCCCTCCGCCTGGAGCCGCTTGTGCAGCTGGGTGCAGGGCAAGGCGGTGAGCAGGCCCACCATGGCGGTGGGGATGGCGGCCTCCTGGATGAAGCGGATCTGCCGGTCGAAGATGTCCTCGGGATCGCTGTCGAACCCGACGATGAAGCCGCCCGCCACTTCCATGCCCTTCCCCTGGATCTTCCGCACGCTGGAAAGCATGTCGTGCTTGAGGTTCTGTTGCTTGCCGGCGGCGTCCAGGGTGGCCAGGTCGGGGGTTTCGATGCCCATGAAGACCATGTCGAAGCCGGCCGCCACCATCAGGTCCATCAGTTCGTCGTCACTGGCCAGGTCCAGGCTGGCTTCGGTGAACAAGGTGAAGGGGTGGCCGCGCTCCCGCTGCCAGGCGATCAGCTGGGGCAGCAGGGCCTTCACCTCCTTGCGGTTGCCGATGAAGTTGTCGTCCACCAGGAACAGGGATCCCCGCCATCCCCCCTGGTACAGCACCTCCAGCTCCCTGAGCAGCTGGGCCGGCGACTTGGTGCGCGGCCGGCGGCCGAACAGTTCGATGATGTCGCAGAACTCGCAGGAATGCGGGCAGCCCCGGGAATACTGCAACGCCATGTGGGCATAGTGCTCACCGCGGACGAGGTCGAAGCGGGGCGGCGGCGAAAGCCCGAGGTCGGGCTTGTCCGTGCTGGTGTACAGGGGCTTGGCCCGCCCCAGGGCCAGGTCGCGCAGAAAGGGCGGCAGGGTGATTTCCGCCTCGTTCAGCACGAAGTGGTCCACCCCCCGGATCTCCTCGTGGCAGCTGGTGGGGTACGGGCCCCCGGCCACCACCGGCTTCCCCAGCGCATTGCACAGCCTGATCACCTCCTCCAGGGAATCCTTCTGGACGATCATGGAGGAGGTGAAGACCAGGTCGGATCCGGCGACCGCCGATTCGGTCAGGGGCTCCACGTTCATGTCGATCAGCGTCAGCTCGAAGTCCGCGGGCAGCATGGCCGCCACGGTCTGCAGCCCCAGGGGCGGGAACAGCGCCTTCTTGCCGATCACCGGGAGCGCGTAGCGCAGGCTCCAGTAGGTGAGCGGCATTTCTGGATAGACCAGAAGGACTTTGGGTGCCAAATGAGACCTCCTTCCAGGCGTTCGAACGTTCGGCTAGTCGGTGGCGCGGTTGGTCCAGATGAGCCGCTGACCGGTAGGTGCCTGGATCTGGCCATCGGTTTCAGCCGTCACGAACAACTCGAAAGCGTGCAGGGGAGTCACGGTCTTCAGGGTCCCCTTGCGGCGGTCGTTCACTTTGAGGGCCCCGATGTTCACGGCATCCGAGTCCTTGTTCTCGCGCACCCAGGCCACATAGACCGACGCAGGGGGCTGGAGTTTCTGGGGCTCTGCCATGTATTTGATCACAAGGTAGATGGAGGTGTTCCCGTTGTCGGTTTTGGCAAATTTCACAGTTCCCTGGGCGGCCGGCATATCCGGGGACACCGTCATGGCGCTGGCGTGCTGGAACAGGGTGGGGACCGGAACGGCGAACCCGGTGGCTGGCGCAAGTGCCAATAAAACTGTCATTACCGTCATGCGAGCGATTTTCATGGGTGTTCTCCTTGGGCATGGCCACCGAAACGTCTGAAGGCCCGGGTGCCTGGCCCATGAACCCAAGCAACATCCAGGCCTTCCATTAACTTACCTAATATTAATGGATACAAATCGAGACCATGGGCTCGGCCGCTGGTTCAATCAAAATGAATTAAATTTCGTTCATCCCGTTTTGCATTTTGAAGGAAACCGCTTGCACCAGACGAGTTCAAGCTGTCCGATGACCATGCGCCCCATCCGCGCCCCGCAACGGGCGTGGTAGACTCCGGCTCGAACTCCCGACCTGGACGGGGGGAAGCGATGGAGTGGGCCATTCCATCCCCCTACCCGAGGGGGGTTCACGTAGAGGGGGCCCCATGACCGGTTTCGAGAGCATACCCGCTTCCGACCTCCGCGCCAGATTGATCACCCATCTGAGGACGTCGGAGGGTTCCGACCTCTCCTGGGCGGCCGATGCGCTCAAGGTCAGCTACATCGATGTGGAAGACGCCCTGGACGCCATGGTCGACGAAGGCCTGGCCTTCAAGGACGGTTCCTACGACCCTCCGCTCTACTACCTCAAGGGCGGGTCGTCCGACTAGACCGCCTGTGGCGACGGGTCACGGCGCCGGCTGGAAGTCCTTGTTCCCGGTCTGCCAGAGCAGGAACGCGTACTGGCTGGCCACGTCCTTGAAGGTGGCGATCTTCTCTTCGGTGAAGTGGCCGCTGTCGTAGTTCACCTTCATCAGGGCCGGCTTGGCCGAGGCATTGGCTTTCTGCATGGCCGCGATGAATTTGCCGGGCTGCCAGGCCGGCACCCGGGGATCGTTCCAGCCACCCACCCCCATGACCGCGGGATACTTGACCCCCGGCCGGACGTGCTGGACCCCGTCCATCTCGAACAGGGCCTTGCACTGCGCGGGATCGCTGACGGTGCCGAACTCGGGCGTGTTGACCGGGCCGTTGGGGGAGAACTCCAGCCGCATGGCGTTGGCGCAGCCGACGTTGCACACGGCCGCGCCGAACAGGTCCGGGCGTTCCGTGGTGGCCCGGCTGATCAGGATGCCGCCGGCGCTGGTGCCGGTGCCGCCCAGACGCTGGGCGCTGGTGTAGCCCCGCTTGACCAGATACTCGGCACAGGAAATGAAGTCCTTCCAGGTATTCGGCTTGGTCGTCTGGAAGCCGCCCTTGTACCAGCCCTCGCCCTTCTCGTCGCCCCCCCGGGGGTGGGCATAGGCGACCACCACCCCATGCAGGGCGATGGAATGCGTCACGCTGAAGAACGGCCGGTAGCCTGAGCCGTAGGCGCCGTATCCGGTGAGGATGCAGTTGCTGCTGCCATCCAGGGGAATGCCCCGCTTGTGGATGATGGAAAGGGGGACCAGGGTGCCGTCGTAGCCCGGCGCCTCCACCTCTTCGGCCACCAGATCCTCGAACCCCGGATAGGCGACGTTCGAGTTGAAGCTGCTCAGGGCGAAGGTTTCCTTTTCCCCGTCGAAATCGTACAGGGTGGTGGGCCGGATCCAGGAATCGATGGACACCAGGCAGTGGTTGCTGAGGTGGTCCGGACAGGAGACGTGGACCGTGCCGGAGGCCGGCAGGGTGATCTCGGAGACCCGGCCGGTGGCGGGCTGGTACTTGACGATCCGTCCGGTGATCCCGTCGGACTTCACCACGAACAGGTAGTCCCTGCTGCCGATCATGGACAGGATGGTGCCCCGCCCCTCGGGGAGGACGGTTTCCGCATGCTTCCAGTCCGGATGCTGCAGGCTGGTGCGGATCACCCGGTAGTTGGGAGCGTGCTCGTGGGTCACCGCGTAGACCTGGCTGCCCAGGATGATCATGCTGCGCACCAGGTTGTCCGAAGGCTCGCACAGGACCTTCCACTGGATCTTGGGCGCGTCGAGCTCCGAAACGGGGGCGTAGAAGATCCGCATCTCGTTCTGGACCGTGGAGACGTCGCCGATGAGGTAGTCCGGGAACCGCCTGCTGACGAAGGCCTCCGGTATCTCCTTGGCGCTGATCCCCAGTTCCGGACTGCTTTCGTTGCTGAAGATGTCCCGGTCGCCGGCGACCTCGGCGCCCAGCTTGTGCAGCCGGGTCTTGCGGTTCAGCTTGATGTCGAGGTTCTTGAGGTCGGTCACCTTGCCGGCGTCGTAGAAGAACGACCGGTTGTCCAGGGTCCAGCCGATGGGGCCGAACGAGGGGTAGATGCGTTCGGGCAGAAGGGTTCCGCGCTGCACATCCAGCACCCGGATCTCCGAGTATTCGGCGCCGCCGGCCGTGAGCCCCAGGGCCACATGGCGGCCGTCGAAGGACGGGACCACGCTCTGGATGGTCGTGGTGGTCCCGGGCTTGTAGCCGGCGGGATCGAACAGCAGGTGGTCGCCGCCGTTCCAGCCCTCCCGGAAGTAGAGCTTGCCGACGTTCTCGCCGCCCAGCACCTTCTTGAAGAAGACACGGCCACTCTCGTAGGAGATGGAGGAGAACCGGGCGGGCTGCAGCTTGTCCAGGGCCATCCATTCCCTGGCCAGGGCATCCCTTCCGGGGATCCTCGCCAGGACACGGTCCGTGAGGTCGGCCTGCTGCTTGAACCAGGCGGCGACCTCCTGGTCCTGGAGGTTCTCCAGCCACCGGAAGGGATCCTTGACCTCCATCCCGAAATAGCTGTCCGCCACGTCCACGGTGCGGGTGACCGGGTAGTTCCATTGGGCAGCAACAGGCAGGCAACCCAGAAGGAGGACTGCGACGCAGGCGAACCGGCTCATGAACCACGGTCCTTTCAGGGAGGGCCGGCAGGGTCTTGATCCGGACAAGCTTTATTCTGGCAGGCAGCCGGCAGCACCGGCAATGGGAAATTGCACAATTCTCGCAGCAGATTTTCCGAATCCAGGGGGCCTCCCGGGCGAAGGCCACGACGGAAGTTTTTACTGACCCAGGACTTGGGACATAGTTCGGATGATTCGATCGGCATGCACCCGAGCGAGGGCCGATGCACCCCTGCTTTTCATGGGTCCGGGGGGGTGGCTCAGCATCATCGATTCTCGGCGATGAGCTTTTTCAACGTGATATTCATAAAATCAAGATGGGCCTAGTTTAAAAACCGCGAAATAAATGATATACATATATCACAGCCCTTAGCCCGAGCAGGATGTTCTTGCTCTAACTTATGAGGATTTTATGCAATTATCAGTAAACCGATCCCTCAACGTGGGGCGTCCTCTGCAGATCGGCGCGGCCAGTCTTGGACTAATCCTGCTGTCCGCCTGCAGCTCGAGCAGCGGCACTTCCCCGGTTACGACGGAAACCACGTCGGGCAAGGCGACCATCACCTACCTGCCGTTCGACGCCACCAACGGAATCATCACCCCGACCACGGCGGCCCCGGACCCGACCAACGGCCCCACCATCCAGGCGGTGCTGGCGAACGGAACCGTCATGCCCGGCAAGTTCGACGCGACGACCGGTGCCTACTCGATCCCGAGCATCCCCATCGCGACCGGCTACTACTGGTTGAAGGATGGCACGAACTATATCTGGACCGACCAGACCGCGGTCGACCTCAGCCATACCGTGGCCGGACGCGGCGCGACGGCCGCCGTCCAAAACAATACGGTCACCTACAACCTGACCGGCCTATTCGCGTGGGGCACCGAGAGCAATTATGGGACTGACGACTACCTGAATCTCTACGACTACAACAGCAACAATCTGCTCAGTCGCATCCAAGGAACGATGAGCGGCACCACCTTCACCGCTGACGCCAGCGCTCACCTTGACTGGTATGGCCATAACCTGATCGACACCACCAAGGGCGACGCTCCCGCGCTCGTGCAGTACGAGTCAACCTACATCCAGGGCATCACCGGCGACGCCACGGAACGGCTCTATGAGGCGTCCTACGCGGTCTGGCCGACTCCCGTCACGATGGTCGACGGCACCGACACCGCGTTTGCCGGAGCCGCTTCTGCGATCAACACGGCGACAGCCAAGGTGAACCTGAACTACACGCGGTCCCAGTTCGCGCAATTCACCTCCTCCTGCAATCCGGACGAATCGATGTACCCTCCGGTGATCGAGATCGATGCGGTCCCCGGCGCCAAGACCTACGGGGCCCTCGGGGGGCAATGGCTGACGGAGGTCTCGACCTACAGCACGGGTTCGGTAATGACGGATTTCAACCAGGCCGTCGCAGTCCCTGTCCCCCCCACGGGATTCGATCAGGTCGTCTGGGCCGGTCAGCATTCGGCCATAACCTTCGATGCTCCAGGGACACGTAGTAATACCCCGGTGTATCTCATGCATATGGCGACTTTTTCCACGACGCTGCCCACCAGCACCGCTCCGCTGAAGATGCTGGTCAGCCCAGTGATCAACCCGATGATCGGCATCCAGTCGGCCTACGCGGGCAGCGAAGCCTCCGGAGGCAAGCCCCTCATCGCGGCTGTGGGTCTGACGCCTTCCGTGTCGTGGGCCGCTCCAGCGCTGGGAACCCCCACCGCCTACCAGCTTGGGGTCTTTCAGGTCATCTTCAGCGATAGCGATAGCAGTGTAAATGACTACACCCAAGTCGCCACGCTCACTCTCGACGGCAGCCAGACCTCGACGACCCTACCTGCGGGCATCCTGTCCACGGGGCGCTACTACTTCATGGTCATTTCCGCCTATGCGGGTGCTGGCAGCCCAAAAACGGCACCTTTTGCCGGTAAGACCTTCCCCTTCGGTGTGGCCCAGGTGGCGACCTGTCTGATGACCCCCGGTGACCCGGCGATCTTGAATTCGGATTATTAGCGCTCACGCAATTCGAGAGCATTCTGCTCGAATCAAACGAGATTGCCCGAAAGCGAAACCGGCCGGGGATCGCCACGCAGGCGTTCCCTGGCCGGTTGCCGGCCGTTCCGATTGCCCGGAACGGTCCGTCTTCAGCTATTCGCTGGTTTTCGGCTGGTCCTTGGGCGGATCGGTATCCTTGGAACCGCCATCCTGGCCGTTGTTTTTCTGGGTGGTGCTGTCCGAATCGTCGCCGGCCAGCAGGGTGACCCCCTGGAAGGGCCCGGGCGCGACGAGCACCGGGGCGGCGTGGGCGGGAACGGAAGCAAGGGCGGTGGTGAGAATGAGAGCCAACATTTTTCATCTCCTGGTGTCTGGAAGGAATCTTGGACTGCCGGGCCAAGGCCCGGGGATGGAGGAAGGACGGGAGTGCAGGCGCCGGGATGCCCCGTTCGCCTAGATCCGGAGCACGCACGTCATCAGCAGGGGCGCCGGAAGGCCCTCCGGCATGGATTCGGCCGGGCGGCCGAAGGGCGAGGAAGGGCCCCCCGCGACCGGGAACCCCGCCTGAACCACGAACGCCGGCCAGGGGTCCGGTTCCTTGCCGGGCCTTGGCCTCGGCCATTCAAGCCGCGGGCCTCTCAGCGCCAGGCCGCTGCCGGGCAAGAGGTGGTTGGCCTGGCAACGGAGGAGGTACGGGTCCTGGAGGGGTGCCTTGTGCCCCACCAGCGACATTCCAGCGCCGGGCGCCGAAAACCCGTGGGCGCCGCCGCCCAGGAGCGCGCCCATCCCGTTTCCAAGCCCAAGCCCAACCAGGGCCACGGCCAGAATGGAAAATAGCAGCAGGAATCTTCGCAACGGAGCTACCTCATGGCGAAGGGTAGGCACCGGGGGGGAAATGGCAATATTGATTTTTCCACTATTTAAAGGAGGTGGGCGGTTGCTTTATTTTTCCAGTCACCGGCCAGGATCGAGGCCATGGGCGGGCCCCCCTGGGTTGCACAGCTAAATGGATTGCTTTATATTTCCGGCCTCGTTGATCCGCGCTGAAAGCTTCGGCGCCGGAAAGACTTGGCCCACCACCCTGTTAGCCAGCTTTCACGGCATAATAATTAAATATTTATTCAGACATCCGCACCCATTCCTTCTGGAAGGTCAAGGGAAGCGTCGGATTCTGGTCCCTGAACGGCCCGGAGGCGCAGGTGCGCCTTTCAGTCCTTTGAAAGGTCGAGCTTGAGCGAATCCCCCTTCCCTGACGCCCCGGGCGGTTCGAGCCCTTCGACCTTGTCCCGCCGGGAATTCCTGCAGAGTTCGGTCACCGCCGTGGCCATCGCCGGCGTGCCGCTGGCGTCGGCCCAGTTCACCACCCTGGCCGCCGCCTCCCAGCCCGCGGAAGCCGGGGCCCCGTTCGCCGAGCGGGTGCCGGTGGTCTTGCGGATCAACGGCCGACGCCACGACCTTTCCCTGGAGCCCCGGGTCACCCTGCTGGACACCCTGCGCGAGACCCTGGGCCTGACCGGCACCAAGAAGGGGTGCGACCACGGCCAGTGCGGCGCCTGCACGGTGCTGGCCGACGGCCGCCGCATCAATTCCTGCCTGACCCTGGCCATCATGCACGAAGGCGAGGAGATCACCACCGTGGAAGGGCTGGAGCGGGACGGCCAGTTGGCGCCCCTGCAGGCGGCCTTCATCCAGTGCGACGCCTTCCAGTGCGGCTACTGCACCTCCGGCCAGCTTTGCTCCGCCACCGCGCTCCTGGCCGAGCTGCGGGCCGGCGACGCCAGCGCCGTGAGCGCCGTGAGCGCCGACGTGCGCCAGCCCCGGGCGGAAGCCACGGCCCTGGAGATCCGCGAGCGCCTGAGCGGCAACCTGTGCCGGTGCGGCGCCTACCCGAACATCGTCACCGCGGTCCTCGCCGTCCTCGCGGGCGGCGGCCGCGCCTCCGCCTGACCCCCGGGAGGCAGCATGCAGCCGTTCTTCTACCAGCGCCCGGACGATGCCAGCCAGGCGCTCGCCCTGGCCCAGCAGCCGGACTCCCGGTTCATCGGCGGCGGCACCAACCTGCTCGACCTGATGAAGAACGATGTGGAGCGCGCATCCCTGCTCATCGACCTGAACCGCACCCGGCAGAACGCCATCGCCCTGACGGCGGACGGCGGGCTCAGCATCGGCGCCCTGGCCCGGAACAGCGACACCGCCAACCATCCGCTGGTGCGCCAACGCTATCCCCTGCTCTCCCAGGCACTGCTCTCGGGCGCTTCGGCCCAGCTGCGCAACATGGCCACCAACGGCGGCAACCTGCTCCAGCGCACCCGCTGCTACTACTTCAACGACCCCGCCTTCCCCATGTGCAACAAGCGCACCCCCGGTTCCGGCTGCGCGGCGCTGGAAGGCTTCAACCGGATCCACGCGATCCTGGGCGCCAGCGAAGCCTGCATCGCCACCCACCCCTCCGACATGTGCGTGGCCCTGGCCGCCCTGGACGCGGTGGTGCTGGTGCGCGGCCCCCAGGGCGAGCGGCGCATCCCGATCCTCGGCTTCCACCGGCTTCCCGGAGACCAGCCGCAACGGGACACCGTGCTGGACCCGGGCGAGCTGATCCTCGCCATCGAACTGCCGCCCTCGCCGTTCGCCGGCCATTGCCACTACCTGAAGATCCGCGACCGCGCCAGCTACGCCTTCGCCCTGGTCTCGGTGGCGGCCGGCCTGGCCCTGAAGGACGGCGTGGTGCAGGGCGCCGCCATCGCCCTGGGCGGGGTGGCCCACAAGCCGTGGCGGATACCCGCCGCCGAAGCGCCCCTGACCGGGCGCCAGGTGGGGACCCCGGAGTTCGACCGCCAGGCCGCGGCGGTGGCCGACGCCATCCTGGCCGGCGCGCGCGGCCGCAAGGACAACCAGTTCAAGGTGCGGCTGGCGCACCGGTGCATCGTCCGCGCCCTGCAGCTGGCCGGGCAGGCCCAGGGAGGTGCGGCTTGACCAGCACCGGGCAACCCGTGGACCGGGTCGACGGCCGCGCCAAGGTCACCGGCGGGGCCCGCTACGCGGCCGAGCACACCCTGCCGGGCCTGCTGCACGCGGTGCTGGTGACCAGCACCGTCGCCCACGGCCGCATCGCCACCATCCACACCGCCCGGGCCGAAAGGATGCGCGGCGTGGCGCTGGTCATGACCCATCTCAACGCCCCCCGGCTGCAGCCCGGGCACCACCTGAACCTCCTGCAGGACGACCAGGTGATGTACAACAACCAGCCGGTCGCCCTGGTGCTGGCCGACACCCTGGAGCACGCCCAGGATGCGGCCCGGGCGGTCATGATCGCCTACGCCGCGGCCCCGGCGGCCCTGGATTTCGACCTCGGCAAGACCTCCACCCATCCCCCCGAAGCGGTGCTGGGCACGGCGCCGGACACCGCCCGGGGCGACCCGGCCGGCGGCTGGGACGCGGCCGTGGCCCGGGTGGACGCTGTGTACACCACCCCCATGGAGCACCACAACCCCATGGAGCCCCACGCCACCATCGCCCACTGGGACGGCCAGCGGCTCACGCTGTACGACTCCACCCAGTACGTGAGCGGGGCCAGGCGCACGGTGTCCGGCATCCTCGGCATCCCCGCGGAACAGGTGCAGGTGCTCAGCCCCTTCGTGGGCGGCGGGTTCGGCTGCAAGGGGCGGACCTGGTCCCATGTGCTGCTGGCGGCCATGGCCTCCCGGCAGACGGGGCGTCCGGTGAAGCTGGTCCTGGAGCGGTCGCAGATGTTCGGCATGGTGGGCCACCGGCCGCTCACCGAGCAGCGCCTGCGGCTGGGGGCCGCCGCCGGCGGGCGGCTGACCGCGGTCCGCCACGAGGTGCTGGCCAGCACCTCCTTCCTGGAAGACTGGATCGAGCCCTCGGCGCTCATCACCCGGATGCTCTACGCCAGTGACAGCCAGCAGACCAGCCACCGCCTGGTGCGGCTGCACCACGGCACCCCGACCTACATGCGCGCGCCGGGCAAGTCCAGCGGCAGCTTCGCGCTGGAGTGCGCCATGGACGAGCTGGCCTATGCGGCCAAGCTGGATCCCATCGCCCTGCGGCTGCTGAACCATGCCGACCGGAACCCCGAAAACGGCCTGCCCTGGTCCAGCAAATCGCTCCGCCAGTGCTACGCGGCGGGCGCCGAACGGTTCGGCTGGGCCCGCCGGAACCCGGCGCCGCGCTCCATGCGCGACGGCCGCTGGCTGGTGGGCTGGGGCATGGCCACCGCCACCTACCCCGCCAACCGCAGCGCCGCCAACGCCTCGGCCCGCTACCTGGCGGACGGAACGGCCCTGGTGCAAAGCGGATCCCAGGATCTGGGCACCGGCACCTACACGGTCATGAGCCAGATCGCCGCCGATGGGCTCGGCGTGCCGCTGGACAAGGTGCGCTTCGAACTGGGCGACTCCAGCCTGCCCGAAGCCCCGGTGTCAGGCGGCTCGCAGTCGGTGGCCAGCGTCGGGCCGGCGGTGCGGGCCGCGTCCCTGGCGGCGCGCGAACAGCTGGTGGCACTGGCCGTGGCAGACCCCCGTTCCCCGCTCCACGGCGCCGCCCCGGAGGAGGCCGTGGTGGAGCTCGGCTGGATGTTCCGGAAATCCGAGCCCGGGCGGCGGGAAGCCATCGCGGCCTTCCTCGCCCGCCGGGGCGGCCAGCCCGTGGCGGCCACCAGCCGCAGCGCCCCCGGCGCCGAGCGGCAAACCCATTCCCTGAATTCGTTCGGCGCCATCTTCGCCGAAGTGCGGGTGGACCCGGACCTGGGCAGCATCACGGTGCCCCGGATGGTGGGGGCCTACGGGGTGGGCCGGCTGATGAACAGCAAGACCGCGCACAGCCAACTGATGGGCGGCATGGTGATGGGGCTCGGCATGGCCCTGCTGGAAAAGACCGAGCTGGATCCCCGAACCGGCCGCGCCGTGAACGGCAACCTCGCCGAGTACCACGTTCCGGTCAACGCCGACATCGGCAGCATCGACATCATCGTGGTCGACGAGGCCGACCCGTACATCAATTCCCTGGGCGCCAAGGGCGTCGGCGAGGTCGGCATCGTCGGCGTGGCGGCCGCCATCGGCAACGCCGTCTACCACGCCACGGGCAGGCGGATCCGGGATCTGCCCATCACCCTGGACCAGCTGCTGTGAGCCGGAAGCCGTGACGTACCCAGCCCGAATGGTGGAAAAAATCCGTTTAAAATGGTTGAACAATCTAAAATTTATGGAATAACAATCCTGTCCCACGGGCGCACCCCACCCTGGGCACCCCGAACCAGGAGCTTTCCATGAAACGCATGACCCTGTTCGCACTGGCATTGGCCTCCCTGCTCAGCGGCGCCCCCGCTCTGGCCGCCCTGAAGGTGGGAGATCCGGCACCCGACTTCCAGGCCAAGGCCTCCATGGGAGGCACCGAATCCGGCTTCTCCCTGGCCACCAACCTCCGGCAGGGCCCGGTGGTCCTCTACTTCTTCCCGGCCGCGTTCACCGCCGGCTGCACCGCCGAGGCCCACGACTTCGCCGAGGCGGTGGACCAGTACCGGGCCCTGGGCGCCACGGTGGTGGGCGTGTCCCACGACGGCATCGACAAGCTCAACCAGTTCTCCGTGAGCGAGTGCCGGGGCAAGTTCCCGGTGGTGGCCGACCCCGACCTCACCATCATCAAGGCCTACGACGTGGTCTGGGCCGCCCGGCCGGAGCTGGCCAGCCGCACCTCCTTCGTGATCGCCCCCGATGGTCAGATCCTCTACGTCTATACCGATCTGAAGCCCGACCAGCACGTGGCCAACACCTTGGCCGCCCTGAAGGCGTGGAAGGCCAAGGCGGCCAATTAGCCTCAGCCCCGGCGGTTTCACTCGCCGCCGGTCGATTCCTCCCAGCCCATCCCTCCCGCCGGAGCGCCGTTCGGCCGGGAGGCCCGTTCCCGGGCCGGCTGCTTCAGGTGGGCCACCGAATCGGCGAGACCGCGCTTGAGGTCGGTGGCCGCCAGGCGGCCCCGCTCCTTCAGGTCATCCAGGGCCTCGGCGGCCTCCCTGGCCACGTCGGCCGCCTTCCGCTTGGCGCGGGCGGCGGCGTCCTTGAGGTCCTCGCGCAGTTCGGGACCGGACTTGGGAGTCACCAGCGCGGCGATCACCGCGCCGACGGCGACCCCGGCGACGAAGGTGAGCAGCATCGGACCCACGGATGAAGAGGTGTCTTCCTGGCTCATGTGAATTCTCCTGTTCAGGTTCGGGAAGGGCGCTCCCGCCGGCGGACCCTGGGAAGACAGGGCAACCCTGGCACTTTTCAATGGTGCCAGAAACGGCCACCGCTCGGCTGATTCAATGGTAAAAAATATTATATTTTTAAATATACCATGGCTTTCTACCAGCCCGATCCGGGAGGCCGCCCCCCCCGGAACCTCCAGTTGAAGCAGCCGGGCGATGATGATAGCGTCCTTCACGACGCAGGGTTCCTTCCGGCCGGAACGGTTGTCCGCCCGGATCCAGCACCGCCAGAATCCCTCTCCACCTTTTTAGGCCCATTCGGATGAGCAACCTCTTTTCACCTCTGGTCCTGCGCGGCATGACCCTGCCCAACCGGATCATGGTCTCGCCCATGTGCCAGTACAGCGCCGAGGACGGCAAAGCCACCTCCTGGCATATGGCGCATCTGGCCCAGCTGGCGGTTTCCGGCGCCGGCCTGCTCTGCATCGAAGCCACGGCGGTCGAGCCCGCGGGCCGGATCACCCCCGGTGATCTCGGCCTGTGGAACGATGAAACCGAAGCGGCATTGAGGCCCGTACTCGAGGCCATCCGGAAGTATTCCCAGATGCCCGTCGCCCTGCAGCTGTCCCACGCCGGACGCAAGGCATCGAGCCATGTGCCCTGGGATGGGGGGGAGTTGATTCCGGTTTCCGAGGGCGGCTGGGCAACCTGCGGACCCTCCGCCATCGCCCACAAGGAAGGTGAAGCCCTGCCGGTCGCCCTCACCAAGGCCGACCTGGTGCGCCTTCGCGAGGCTTTCGCGGCCTCGGCGGCGCGGGCGGTCCGCCTGGGGGTTGATGCCATCGAACTGCATGGCGCCCACGGCTATCTGATCCACCAGTTCCTCTCCCCCATCTCCAACACGCGCACCGACGAATACGGCGGCTCGCTGGAAAACCGCATGCGCTTCCTGCTCGACATCTTCGACGCGGTGCGGCTCGCCCTCCCGATGGAGAAGCCGCTGGGCGTCAAGCTGTCCGCGACCGACTGGGTGGAGGACGGCCTGGACATCGATCAGACCGTCGAGATCTCCCGTGAATTGAAGGCCCATGGCGCCGACTGGGTCGTCCTGTCCTCGGGCGGCCTATCGCCGCTTCAGAAGATCACCCCCGCGCCGAACTACCAGGTGCCGTTCGCCCAGCGGGTCAAGGAAGAGACCGGGATGGTCTCCGCGGCGGTCGGGCTCATCACCCAGCCCCGCCAGGCGGACCAGATCATCGCCTCGGGCCAGGCGGACCTCGTTGCCGTCGCCCGGGCCATGCTCTATGACCCGCGCTGGCCGTGGCACGCGGCAGCGGAACTGAACGCCCAGGTGGATGGCCCGCCCCAGTACTGGCGGGCGCCGCCCAGCCAGTACAAGGACATCTTCAACCATGCGGCCTTTGGCGCGCGCTGATCCTGGCACCGGTGGTTCGAGGAACCTCGAGGGATCACCTACCGATCAGCCGGTGCATCCCCTTCAGACGAGGGGTCATAACCAGGGAAGATCAGGCACTCCAATCGATCCGCATCCGCCAGAATGCTCTTGGGCACCCGCGTCCTTTCCATTTCCAGGGTTTCCACAAGCCTGCTGATCATCCCGGCAATGGACCTGTGAATGAATCTGTCGCCTTTGGTGGCAGCGTCGTATTCCATGACCGCATCAAAGAAGGCGTAGAATTCGGTTCTCGGATAGTTCCCTTTATGAAACAAGGCGGCGCCGAGCACCGACCAGGCCTTGTTGACCTTTTCGGCCAGTTGATCCTTTTTGCTTTGAGTCATCTTTCCCGCCAATCCACGGAGTCAGCTTTGCAGGGATCACCCAGCATACCCCTCAATCCAGTTCATCGAAATCGATGGTCCCGGGAAAGTGGCCCACGGCAGGGACCGCCAGGAAAGAAACCAGGCCGCCACCCTTGACAGGGGGCTGGGCCGGGTTCAAATTAATTCGGTCGACCGATTTTTTTGAAAGGCGCCCTTTGACCAAGCGACGCTACAACCCCGATGCGAGCCGGGAAGCCATCCTGAATGCCGCGGAGCGCCTGTTCGCCGAGCAGGGTTTCGGCGACACGTCCACCGGCACCATCGCCCAGGCTGCCGGAGTGTCCCAGAGCCAGATCCACTACCACTTCGACTCCAAGAGAAGACTCTGGGACGAGGTCTTCAACCGGCGGTTCGCCGAGTACTACGCCGTCCAGTCGGGCACCCTGGAGAAGACCGGCGTGGGCGGCATGGACCGGATAGCCGAATCCATCCGGGCCTATTTCACCTTCTTCCAGGCGAACCCGCGGTTCGTGAAGCTCCTGGGGCGGGCCCAGCTGGACGGCGGCGCGGAGGGAATGAAGTCCATGTCCTCCGATCTGGTGGCGCGGGGAACCGAGGTGATCGCCCAGTGCCAGGCCTCCGGCGAACTCCGTTCGGATGTGCCGGCGGCGTTCATCCTGACCGGCTTCCTTTCCCTGGTGACCCATTACTTCGAGTCCCGGGAGGCCTTCTTCACCGGTTCGCCCGAGGACCGGAAGCGGACCGACGAGGCCTACCTGGAGTTCATCCTGCGGATCTACCGCAAGGGCATCGCGCCTTGACCCGGCGGGGCGAAGCCATCGGTTCTTGGCATTCAATTAAATCAGTCAATCGATTCTTTTAGGGGGCCCATCCCCACGCCACGAAGGAGAACAGGCATGAACATCCTGGTCATCGCCGGAAGCCCCAAGGGCGAGGTCAGCGTCACACGGCAGTATGTGCGCACTCTCGAAGCCCGTTTCCCCGAGCACGCCTGGTCCACCGCCGACGTGGCGATCCGGTCGAGCAGTCTGGAACGGGATCGGGCGGCCTTCGACGCCGTGATCGAACAGGTCCGGGCTGCGGATGTGGTGTTGTGGGCCTGCCCGGTCTACGTGCTGCTGGTGCCCGCGGGGCTCAAGCGCTTCATCGAACTGGTCCATGAGCGGGGCGCGGGCGAGGCCTTCCAGGGCACGTACGCGGCGAGCCTCACCACGTCCATCCACTTCCACGACAACTGCGCCAGCGATTACCTCCGCGCCGTGAGCGAGGACCTGGGCATGTCCTTCGTGGCCTCGTTCTCGCCGGAGATGTACGACCTCACCCGACCGGGCGGGGTGGAGCTGCTGGTTTCCTTCTGGCGGCAGGTTCTGCGCGGCGCGGAGCAACGGCTTGGCGTGCCAAGGTGGCATCCTCCCCTGGAGCGCCGGGACTGGCACTATGAGCCTGGCCCCATGCCCGGCCAGGTCGCCGTGGGCGACCGCCGCATCGTCATCCTGCACGACGCCCAGGATGGGCCATCCAATCTCCGGACCATGGTGGCGCGTATGGCGGACCGGTTTGGCGGATCGGTCGAGACGATCAACCTCCGGGACCAGCGGATCCTCGGCAATTGCCTGGGCTGCCTGCGTTGCGCCAGCGGCAACCACTGCGCCTACGAAGGCAAGGACGACTTCATCGGGATGTACAGGAGCCTCATGGAGGCGGACCTGCTCGTGTTCGCGGGAACGGTGACGGACCGCCACCTGTCGGCCCGCTGGCGGCAGTTCTTCGAGCGGGGCTTCTTCAACACCCACCAGCCGTCCTTCCCGGGGAAACAGGTGGCCTTCCTCGTGGCCGGCCCCCTGGGCCAGATGGCGAACCTCCGGGAGGTGCTCACGGGCTATGCCCAGTGGCAGGAGGCCAACCTGGTGGACATCCTTTCCGACGAATGCGGTGATTCCAATTCCCTGGACGGCCAGCTCGACGCCCTGGCCACCCGCATGGCCGCGGCCGCGGAGGACGGCTACGTCCGGCCCCGCGACTTCCAGGGCATCGGCGGACGGCTGATCTTCCGCGACCACATCTTCGGTCCCCTGCGGCCCGTGTTTGCCGCGGATCACCGCTACTACGCGCGCACCGGCTTCTACGATTTCCCCACCCGGAGGTGGGGCGAGCGGGTCTTCCATCAGGCGCTGCTGTTGGCGTTCCGGTTCCGCGGGCTGCGCCGCGCCTTCGACCGGCACGTCGCGACCGGCATGCTGCGGCCCTTTGCCCGGCTCCAGGCGCTGCCGTCCGCGGACCGGCGTGCGGGCTAGCCCTTCCTGGTCTTTTTTTCGAGAAGCATCCGGTCGATCTCAGCTTCCGCCGCCGCCCAGTCCTCATCGGGATGCCCCCCGTGGAACCCTCGGCGTTCGGCGCGATAGTAGGCCGCTTCGCGAACCAGCTGATGCCTGACCTCGGCGCTGACGGTGGACGGAGCCGGTCGGGAAGTCCGGTCAGGGGTTTTGCGGGTTGAGCTTTTTTCGGGCTTCCCGGACGGTTCCTTCCCCTGCCCCTTCTTGTCCGCGGCCTTTCCAGGCTTCTTGGGGGAATCCTTCCCGCCCACCTTTGGGGTGGGTTTCTTTTTTGCCGGCGCCAGGGAGCCGGATTTTCCCGTGGTCGAGGTTCCCGGTTCACCCACAGGCCCGTCCTTGACCTTCGCGGTTTTCTTTATCTTGGGTTGGGCCAACGTTCCATCACTCATGGGGGTTCATCCTCCGTGCGGAATAAGTGAGCTGAAGTATAAGGGGATTGCTCCTTCCGCCATAGCCCCTGGCCTCAAATCATTAATGTGAAAAAGCCGACCCAGGAAATCCAAGAAAAGTTAATAGAAATCAATGACCTTAAATTTCTCCAACAAATTCAAGCAGATGTCTCCCCGTAAGAAGATGGAAGCTCGGTTCCCATTCTATTTTTGGAGGGTCCTCGGGAGAAGGACCGCCAGGTTTCTTGTGGGTTTGGGCTTTCCCCTGTCTCAGTGACCTTTCAAGATCGAGTATCCTTTTTACCTTTTTCCCCAATTCCTTGCC
The DNA here is from genome assembly GCA_031292735.1 of Holophaga sp. The sequence continues at coordinate 12,232 of JARLGP010000131.1, read as the reverse complement.
CGACTTTTTGGCAGGAGCCTTGGCGAAGGTTTTCCTGCTCGCCTTCTTCGCCAGGCTCAGGGCCTGGCTTGATTCGGCCAAAGCCATTCCCTTCATTCCTTCGGGGGGTTCAGCGCTTTGCGGCAGAGCTTTCCTGGTCTTATGTTTGTTTGTTTTATCAGCAGCCATTGAATATTCGCCCCCCAGGCATCACCAATGCCGAAATTGTAGTTCGGCTCACGTCAAAACCTGAACAACGACATGTGATTTTTCTGTAAACACCCCCCTGCTGCCCATCCCTTCCGAGGCCTTTCCCGTTCACCAGCCTGGTGGAGAGGTCGAGGGTGCCGATGGGTTCGTCAGGCCCAAGGACGCGATCCCACGGACCGAGGCATTCATTCTGATTGAAACGATATCATGAGCTATTTTTAACTCCTTGGACCAAACGTCTTACGTGATGGCACGGAATTTGATCGATGAGCTTGGATATCAAGGAGATTGAAATGAATGAGAAACGTAAAGCCTTCTATGAAAAGCTCGATACCCAGCTGGGCGAGTGGAGCGCCCAGATCGACCGGTTGAAGGTCATGGGCGCCTCAGCCGAAGCCAAGTTCACCAGCGATTGCGGCAAGACCCTGGAGGCGCTGCAGCACAGTCACGCCGAGGCCCTGGGCAAACTGACGGAATTGAAGGCTGCCAGCGACGATGCGTGGGATGGTCTGGTGGCCCAGCTGGAAAAGATCCAGGCCAAGGGAACGACCGCCTACCACGCCGTCGTGTCCACGCCCAAATAGGCTGGTGCAGCGCGAAACGGGAAAGGTCATTCCATCAAAACGGCTTATTTGGGGAGCATCACGTTCCCGGCCGTCTTGTTGTCCTTCTCCAGCTCGACGGTAACCTGCATTCCCGGCTTCACCTGGTCGGCGCCCACCATGTCGTTGCCGCGCATGAACATCGTGTCCTTGCCCAGGGGGATGGCCCGATCCTTGCCGTCTTTCAGGGTGAGCACGATCCGCGCCGAATCGATGGCCTTGACGGTCCCCATGACCATCCTGCCGGCAGCATGAGCGGGATTCACCGAGAGCATCAGAATGGCCGGCAGGAGCAGGGAATCAATGCGTTTCATGGGGTTTTCTCCTTCACGGCAATCTTGCCGGACTTGAGGATGACCGTCTTGCCGCCATCCCCAAAGGGAAAGTTGCCTCCTGGGCAAACCACGCGATCACTTGCGAGGCGCGAGCTCTGCGGCCCGCTTGGCCGCGGCATAGAGGTCCAGGCGCGAATAGACGCCAAACGGCGACCCATCGTCCAGGAAGCCGCCCCCAGGTCCTTCCGTTTCGGTGAGAATCTCGTTCGCCTTTTCCAGGGTCAGGGGCGGGAAGGCCACCGTCAGCAGGTAGCCGGCCTCGGGAATCCGTTTGCCCACGTCTTCCAGCACACCGGCGTTCTGGCTGAAGACCACCGGCAAGTTGTACGTCTGGGTCGATGCGTAGAAGGATTCATTCGCAGCAGGATTGCTCAGCCGGCCGGTATCCTCCCGCGCGCACACTTCCACCGTGTTGCCGCAAGCTTCCCGCAGGGCCGAAGCCAGCTCGGCCCGCGCCTTCAGCACCGCCCCCCGGAAATCCGAGATGACCGGGCTCCCTTTCAGGGACTGGCCCACATAGGCCGGATCATTGGCCAGAAGGTGCGCCATGTCGTAGAGCGCCAGCGTTCGTCCCGCGATGACGTCCATGGTGTAATGAGCGCCGAGGAGGATGCGGTCATTCCCGTATTCCGCGCCCCTGGTGATCATTTGCTGATACCGCTCGGGCACCAGGACGGCAAGCAGGACGGCACCCGTGAAACCATAGGTCGTATGCCCGCTGGGAAACGAAGGGTTCGCGACCAGGTTCATGATCGGGCCGCGGTTGTAGTCCAGGTTGTCGGCCGGCGTGTTGAAATAGTCCATGCCGAAAATGCGGACGGTGTTCGGTTCCGTCTGGAAGGGACGCGAATTGCCTAAGGGATCGGAACCGAGAGAGCCCGCCGGAAGACCATAGCTCTTGCCGAAGATGTCCGTCCTGCCGTTGACGGCCTTCAGGAGGGTCTGCGCCAGGGGCGAGACCGGCGTTTTCCCATCGGTCGTCGCATTCGCGAAAAAGTATTTGCCGGAAGCGGAATTCGCCGACGTGAACGCATAGGCGTAGGCGATGACCTCGGCCACGGCCGGTGAGGCCTTGGAGAAGTGCTCTCGATCAATGTAATGGGCGCGCGCGAGGTAGGCGGCGCCCAGGGTGGTCCCCAGGCCGTCGGCCAGATCGGCGAGATTGCCTGACGTGATGAAGGCGTCCCGCAGTGCCTGCTGCTGCTGTTCCGGAAAAGGCAGCAGGGTGGGCTGCCGGATGTCGCCCGCCTGGAGCCCGCCGGTCACGGTGAAGTTGGCACCGAGGGCGGCTTGCCCCGCCACCGTGTTCAGCAGGGCGCTGGTCGGCGCGAGGCCTTTCAGGGCTGCCAGGTCGGTGGGCGATTGGGCGATGGCCTGGAGCGAGATCAACACGCAAAGCGCCGAAAGGCGTAGACCGTGACGCATGTGCAGCCTCCTTTTCAAGTTGTTGAACCTGTTGGCATCTTGGCAATTCGCCAGGCCCGTCAGGGGGGTGGTTGGCGATCGGGACGGGCCGGCCGAGTTCGCCGCAGTCCGGGCAGGAGGTTCCCGGCGAAGATCTCGTCGCGAGACGAAGGGAACAGCCTTGGCGGGTTGCGGTCGGTGGCTCGAAAGCGCGGGTCCATGCAGGAGCATAAAACGTTTCATGTAAACATTGTGTTAATTCATTTTAAATAAACAGCTGCGTTGCCGGGAAAGGACGGGAAGTCATTGGGCGGCTACAGCCGGCGCCCATCGCGCGGCACCGGGCATGGCGCCAAGGGCTGTTCTTGCCATGCCATTTGGTTGAATCGGATATCGAAAGAATTTGAGTAATAAGGTGTCGCCGGGACTGTCGTTCTTGCCGTTCTGATCAGGAAGGATTACCCTGAAAGTCATGCCCTCCATCGCGGACCAACAATAAGCGATTTTCGTGGTTAGCCTCAGGAAAAAATGAACTCGCGACAAATCCGATATTTCTGCAAGGTGGTCGACGATGGGAATATCGTGCAGGCCGCTAAACATCTGTTTGTCGCTCCAACCGCCATCACCATGCAGGTCGCCCAGCTTGAAGAGGAATTGGGCGGAGCCTTGTTCGACCGGAAAACCCGGCCGTGGGAACTCACCACCCTGGGGAAATTCGTCTTCCCCCGCGCCAAGGATATCTTGAGGCAGGTCACCCGGCTGGAAGAGGAGGCGCACGAACTGGCAACCGGGATGCATGGATTGATCAGCATCGGGTTCCTGCAGTCCACCATGTGTTCGCTGCTGCCCACCGCCGTCAAGGAGTTCGGTGCATCGTTCCCCAAGGTGAAGATTGACCTGCTGCAATTGCAGACCGATGAGCAGCCCGAACAGTTGCGGAGCGGCCGCATCCAGTTGGGACTCTCGCGCTTCTACAGCTCCTTCGAGTGCCCCGAGGACCTGGCCTACACGCTCCTATGCAAAGAGCCGTTCCTGATCGTACTGCCGCGGAATCATCCCCTGGCCGGCAACCCCCTGGTCAACCTCCCTGATTTGCTGGCGACCCCCTTCATCCACTATCCCAAGGATCCGTGCATCAGGCATTCCCAGGACCTGCTGCCCATGATGATGAAGGCCGGCTTCAGGCCCCAGATCGGCCAGGTTGCCATCGAAGTCCACGCGGCCATGGGGCTTGTGGCCGCAGGACTGGGTTTCACGCTGATTCCCGCCTCCCTTGCGGTAAACACCCGATCCGACGTCGCCTTCATCCCGATCGCGGATATGCCCTCGGAAACCAGCCTGGTGGCGATCACCATGGCCGACCAGGACAGCAAGCTGGTCCAGGCATTCCTGGAGATCCTGCGCCGGCAAGCGCGATAGGATCGCGGCACCGGATGGTTCCCTGGCGCGGACCCCGGCGCGACTGGCTGATCCAGGCGGCCATGCATGACCTTCCCTCAAGGACCCTCGTCTTGGCGATGGATCAGGGATCCCGGCTTTGGCCAATCTCCTCAAAGGGACCGGGAGGTCAGACACCACGCACCACCTGGGCTTTGCCAGCGCCTGGCCATGCTTGCAGTCGGCGTCTGGCTTGCCCAAGGGTTCGTGTCACTTTGGGTCCGCAGGGCCAAGTCCCGCCACGCCGGTTCAGGAGGGCTCATGGCTTCGGGAACTCTCCCTCCGGGAACAACGAATGCGAGGTAGTGGCAGCACCTGCCGCGGGTCACTCCTTGAGAAGGCTCGTCCCGTACGAATTGTCCACCGCGCAGCGCCAGGCCCCGTCCACAGCCCTCGTGAACACATAGGTGGCCTCCCGTTCCATGAGGATCGCGGCACCGGATGGCTCCTTGGCGCGGATCTCCGCCTTGCCCAGGACCAGGGCCGTGCCCCCGCCCTCCAGGACGATCAGCTTGTCCTGGGTGACATGAAGGCTGTGGTTGAAATACTCCGCGATACCCGCAAAGGCCTTGCGGATTTGCTCCTTGCCTGTGGCATTCAATCCTGGCCGCACCACGAGGGTCGCATCATCCGTGTAGAAATCCATGATGGCATCCAGGTCTTCCCGGTTGATGGCATCGTCGGCGGCGTGAATGATCGTTTCGAGTTCGTGCATGACCAGGGCTCCAGATTCAAGGGTAGCCCCATCATCGTTCCGGTTGACGCCCGGAGAGACCAGGAATGGGGACCTGGGCTTGGGGGGGTCCGATCCCGGTGGAATGCCGGAGGCTATCTGGCATCGTATGCCAGTTGCGTTTCCCTGACCCGCTCCCAGTTCGCCTTGGCCCAATCGACAAGTCCCTGGGTGGGGCGCAGAAGGCTCTTCCCGAGGTCGGTGATCTCGTACTCGACCCGGGGCGGCACTTCGGCAAACGCCTCGCGGATGACCAGCCCGTCGCGCTCGAGGTTCTTCAGGGTCAAGGACAGCACCCGCTGTGAAATCCCTGGGACCGCGCGTTCCAGCTCGGAGAACCGGGCGCGTCCGCCCAGGAGGTCGAGCGAAAGGATGAGGAAGATCGTCCATTTGTCGCCGATCCTGGTCAGCAGTTCCCGCACGGCCATGGGGTCTGAACTCCTGCAGACCAGCGCAGGGTCCAGGGGACCGGTTCTGCTCTGATTTTTCATGACTAACCTCGATGTTAGCTACCTATTTCAAGGTGCCTTCTTTCAGGACGGCAGCTTTCACTATACATTTGGAATTCCTTTCACCCGCAACCTTCTTGAGCGCATGGAGAGTCCAGAATGGCGAGTTCCGAATATCCTGCCTATGATGCCGCCCGGCCCTATTTCGAGCTGGTTCGAGGGGCTCTCGGAGACCTCGTTGATGGCGCCCACTTCTTCGACATCGTCTCCGACGACGTGGTCTACGAGGTACGGTACGACTTCCCCGGTTGGCCTCGCGTGGTCCAAGGGCGCGCCGGCCTGATGGCCCAGTTCAGGGGCTACGGTGACACCATCGAGCTGCAATCCGCCGATCATTTGATCACCCACAAGGCCGACAACGGCCAGGTCGTGGTCCTAGAATATGAAGTCCACGGGACCATCCTCGCCACCGGCGCGAAGTACAACAACCGGTTCTGCTCGATCATCAGGATCGAGGACCGGAAAATCGCCCATTGGAGAGACTACATGGACTCCCTGGCGGCCTGGAACGCACTGACGGCGGGCGTTCGCCCGTAGTCCCGCAGCATCCGACGAAAAGGAGTCAAAGCCATGAAGCGAATCCTCATGATTGAAGTGAGCCCGAGGGGAAAGGATTCGGCGAGCCGGTCGGTCGCCGATACGCTTGCCGCAAGGCTCACCGGCCTTTATCCATCCGCGAAGCTCCTGCGCCGCGACCTGGCGGCTGAGCACCTGCCCCATCTGGACGAGACCACCCTCCGCGCCATCTCCACCAGGGACCTGGCCGAGGCGGAAGCCTTGAAGGAGTCGGCCCGCCAGTCGGACCAGCTGATCGATGAATTGCTGCAAGCCGACCTGCTGGTGATCGCCACGCCGATGTGGAATTTCGGCATTCCCTCCGCCCTCAAGGCCTGGATCGACCTGGTGGTGCGGCCGGGCAGGACCTTCCAGTACGCCGATGGCGGTGTCCTCGGCCTGGCCAAGGACAAGAAGGGCATCCTGATCCTGGCATCGGGCGGCGTCTTCACCGAAGGCCCATGGCGCCCGTGGGATTTTGTCGAGCCTTACCTGCGTCAAATCCTCGGTTTCATCGGCATCGCGGATGTGCAGACGGTCCGCATCGAGGGGATGAACCTTCCCGGGTTGGCTGCCGGCGCCGTGCCAAAGGCGAACCTGGCGGTCGAGGGGCTTGCCCTGTAGGGAAGGGTTCCGCCACGGAGGATCCCGGCGGATGGAGCGGATCTTCGGAACGCCGGGAACCGCAGGTCAGTGTTTTTCCAGGATGAGGTCCGCGATGACCGGACGGTGGTCCGAAGCCTTTCCGTTGCCCACCCAGCATCGCCAGACCTGCAGATGGGTGCTGGTCATGATGTGGTCCAGGCGCATCCAGGAAAGGTGCAGCCAGGGAATCCGGTGCTGGAGCAGGTAGTGGCCATAGGTGTAGCCGTAGCCCCTGCCCCCTGCGCCGAAGGCGTCCCGGAGCCCGGCACCCTCGAGGATGGCGCAAACGCGGGAAGGCTGGGGCGAATTGAGATCGCCGCCGAGGATCACCGGGCCGGATTCCGATGCCACAAGCTTTTGCAGTTCGTGCACCTGCTGGAGGCGGATCGCCGCGTTGCCCTCGAGTTCCTGGATGGCGTCCAGGGGATGCCAATGGCCGTCCCGGTCGGTCCGGAACGCGTTGAGACCTTCCCGGGGCGACTGGAGATGGACGCTGTACAACGTGATGGGCGAACCGCCGCGGCTCACCCGGCAGCGGAAGAAGTCGGCGTTTCCCACCTTCTGGACCTCCGCTGCGGCAAAGGGCAGCCTGCTGGCGATGAGGAACTGGTCCGAGGAGCGAACGTTCCATCGTTTGAAGATCTTGCCGTAGGGGCTTTTCAGGAAGCCACCGGCCTCCTGGAGCAGAACGACCTCGGGATGGTACCGGACGATATCGTTCAGGAGTTCATCGCTGTCGTGGATGCCGAACTTGGCGTTGCAGGTGAGCACCCTGATGACCGGAGCGGTGCGGGGTTCCGGATGACGCTGGGCGGACCAACAAAACCCCATGATCGGGCCCAGCACCCACACGAGGAACAGCGCGGGCAGCCAGATCCAGTTCCGGCCCGCCGACCATGCGACGGCCAGCAGCAGGAGCCCAGGAACGGCCCACATGGCCTGGGGGAGATAAAGGTTCAAGGCCCCGAACCACCAGTGCTCCGCGCCCAGGTAGTTGACGCAGGTGATGACAGCCAGCGCGACTCCGTAAAGAGCCATGGCGGCGGGCAGGGCTTTTTGGGCAGGTCCAGTCATCCGATCATTCAATCGAGTCATTCACTCCCTTGAGAATGCGCGAAAACGTCCCCGCTCCGCCAGGATAATGCGCTAATGAGGTGAATGGGGTGCGCGCCTTGGGGATGAACCTGGCTACCCGGTGGTGAACTTCCTGGAACTTCCCATGGCGTGGCTTTGGCATCCCGGCAGGCCCGGTATCGTGAAGGAAGGTTCACCACCGAGGTAATTGAATGGCTTCTAACGAATGGCTAGGCTCCTTCCTCCCCACCGACACGCTGTTGACCACATCCTGGGGCAAAATCCATCGTGCCCTCTCCGTACACGGAACCGCCTTTGAGCGCCACCACCTCTTGTGCACGTTTTCGGACGAGCTGTTGACGGCTGGCCTGGCCTCCCATGGGCCCGAAGTCCAGCGGGCGGCCGCCCAGCTCGGCCAGATCCGGGGCATCGGCGCCAACTACCAGTTCGAGACCGGCGAGGTGGTGTTCCTGGTCTGCGACTACGTGCCCGGCCGCAGCCTGGCCCAGGTGCTGGACAAGGTCCGGGAGGAGCAAGTTCCGTTGGGGGTTGACCACGCCCTGAGTGTGCTGCACGCAATGGCCCAGACCGTCATAGAGATGCACAACAAAGGCCTGCACCACGGGGCCATCTCCCCCCAGAGCGCCTGGGTCAGCTACGAAGGCGCGATCCATATCCTCGACGCACCGGTGGGCGCCGTCCTCCAGGACCTGTTGCCCAATGCGCCGGCCCTGGAGACCGCGCTGCTGCCCTATCGCCAGACTGGCGAGGCCAGCGCCTCTCAGCAGGACCTCTTCGCACTGGGCGCGGTGTTCTTCGAACTCCTGACCCTGGAGAAGCTCCCCACCGGATCGGCCATTCCCGAGGCGCTCGCCCACGCCACCCTCAAGGCAGCCAATGAGGAAGGAGGCATCCCGGAGCAGATCCTCGACTTCCTCAAGCGCCTGCTCCTGGTCAGCCAGCCGTTCGGCAGCGCCGCCGAGTTCAGCAGCACGATGCAACAGGTTCTCTACGACGGGGACTACAGCCCCACCACCTTCAACATGGCCTTTCTGATGCACACCTTGTTCCGGGAAGAGAACGAGTCGGACCTCCAGGCGATGAAGCAGGACCAGGGCTCGAACTACGCCCCTCCCTTGCCCATGCGCGGGGGAAACCAGGACCTGCCCAGGCCGGCCTCGTCCGGTCGCGGCCTCCGCTACGGTCTCATCGCCGGGGCGGTGGCGGTGGCCGCCTTGTTGGGAGGCGTCTTCTACAAGTTCCAGCAGGCCGAGGTCGAATTCAGGAGTGTCCAGAACAAGCTCCTTGCCTTCCAGCGAGACAAGGAGGCGGCCGAGGTGAAACTGGCCGACCTCATCAAGCAGGAAGAAGCCCAGAAGGCCATGGAGGCCAAATTCGGCAAGCAGGCGCAGGAAGCCACCACCCAGGAAGGCCGAGCCAAGGCCTTGAAGGATCTTGAGGCGGTCCGGCAGAAGAGCAATGATCTCGCCAAGCGTCGCGCCGAGGCCTTGCGCGAGCAGCAGAAGCTTGCCCAACGGGCCCAGAGCCTGCACGCCCCCGCGACCCAGGCTCCGCCTCCGGTCGCCCCACCCACACCCCCACCCACGCCCACAGCAACGCCCGCGCCCGCGCCGCCACCCAGCGCCCCCGTGCTGGACGCCCAACCCACCGTGATCCACCCGGGCAACCCGCAGATACCCACGGTCGCCAGGGAGTCCCTGCCCGTGGATCTGCGCGACACCGACATCAAGGTTTCCGTCAAGGTCTTCGTGGACGACGTGGGCCGGCCAATGAAAGCGGTGGTCCTGAAAGGCGTGACTGGCGGGTTCAACGAATCGGCAAAGAATGCGGCCCTGGCCTCCACTTGCGCCCCGGGCCGAAAGAACGGCAAGCCTGTCTCGGGTTGGCTGAACATGGAATTCAATTTTGGCAAGGCTCGCTAAGGAACGTTACTTCCGGCAACAGCACCAAGGGGGGTGGTGGGCCGGGGCCGCCCTGAAGGCCATCCAGGAGTCAATCCAGGGCAGCAGTCATGGGTGGTCAGCGGCTGCAGACGGCCAACACCTGACGCATGTCGGTAAGGCCGGACAAGCACTTGGTGACCCCGTCCTGCATGAGGGTGCGCATCCCGCCCGCCACAGCCTTCGCCCGGATCTCGCCCACGGGGGCCTTCCTCTGGATCGCCACGCGGATGTCGTCATTGGCAACGAGGAGTTCGTGGAGGCCGAGCCTGCCCTTGTAGCCGCGCTTCTCGCACCTGGCGCAGCCAGCGGCCCGGAACAGCCGCAGAGGCCGGCCATCCAGCGCCAGATCCAATTCGTCATGGCCGAACACGGCAGCCAACTCCTCACGCTCCCGGGGGCTCGCCTCGTATTCCACCCGGCAGGCCGTGCAGAGCCTCCGGGCCAGCCGCTGGGCCAGGACACCCAGGAGGGCGTCGGAGAAGGTGAAGGGGTCCAGCCCCATGTCCACAAGCCGGGTGACTGTTTCCGGAGCGGTGTTGGTGTGCAGGGTCGAAAACACCAGGTGGCCGGTAAGGGAGGCCTCGATGCCCATGGAGGCGGTCTCCTGGTCGCGCATCTCGCCGACCATGATGACGTCGGGGTCGGCCCGCAGGAAGGCCCGGAGGGCAGCCGCGAAATCGAACCCGATGCGCGGCTGCACCTGTACTTGGCGCAGCCCCCGCTGGGTAATTTCCACAGGATCCTCGGCCGTCCAGATCTTGCGGACGGGGGTATTGATCGCCCCCAGCATGGAGTGCAGCGTGGTCGTCTTGCCGGATCCGGTCGGTCCCACCGCCAGGATCAGGCCGTAAGGCATGCCGATGAGGCGCTTGGTCTCACTATAATTGCGGGGCGACAGGTGAAGCTTGTCCATGGTCAACGGCTCGCCGCCGGAGAGGATTCGGAGCACCACATCCTCGTCGCGGCTGACGGTGGGGATGGTCGCCACCCGCAGTTCCACCGAACGGTCCTTGATCTGGATGCGGATCTTGCCGTCCTGGGGCTTGCGTCTTTCGGTGATGTCCAACTGGGCCATGATCTTCAGGCGCGAGACCAGGCGGGCGCGGAGTGCGGGTTGGAAAGTCCGGTAGACCTCGCAGAGGCCGTCGATTCGGAACCGGACGAGGGTGTCGTAGCGATCGCCGTCCGGTTCGATGTGAATGTCGGAGGCCCCCCGGGCGTGGGCATCGAAAATGATCTGATTGACGAGCTTGGATATGCCGCTGTCGTCATCCCGGGCGACCGTCAGGTCCCGGGCATCAGGGGCCCCCTCGGTGAGGGGGTCGAACTGCATGGTGGAGAGGATTTCCGCCATCTTGTCATCGCTGGCAACAGCTTCGGGGTCTTCCACCATGGTTTCAATGCGGCCGGCGATCTGGGAAGGGGTCGCCACCATTTCCACGATCCGCTTGCCTAGACTGAACCGCAGGAGATCAATGGCTTCGAAGGCCAAAGGGTCTGAAAGGGCGATGGTGAGGCTCGCATCGTCCGAGTCCAGTGGCAATAGCTGGTATTTACGGATTAGGTCAGGCTGGACCAGGGAAATCGCCTGGGGGTTCAGCTCCCTGTCATCCAGGTCCACGAAGGGGATGTTGAATTTTTTCGAAAGGGCCTTGGCCATTTGCACCTCGCTCACCAGGCCCATGTCCACAAGCACTTCGCCAATCCGCTTACCGCGCTGTTTCTTCTGCTCCTCCAGGGCGGTGGCGATGTCCTCCTCACGGGCCAGACCGGCCTCCACCAGGATCTCGCCGATCCGCAACCTGCGCCCTTTCGTCCCACCATCCAGCTGGGTCGCCGCAGCTTCCGCCAACGCCTCCACCTTCACTTTTTTCTGGGCAATGAGGATTTCGCCAAGGTTCGTGGAGCGTTTTGCCGCCTGCTCCTCGAGCCCGCGAGCCAGCCCCTGGCTGGCCAGAACCCCCGTATCCATGAGGATGTCTCCGAGCGAGGCCTTTTCTTCTCGGGCATTGATCCCGTGGGCGTAGAAATAGATCTCCCCGAAAGCGCCAGACGTGCTCAACGGAGCGGCCCAGAACCCGAGCCGGTCCGCGGCATCCTCGGCCAAGGCCTTCACTGTGAAGGTAAGGCCTCCGGCCACGTGCACATCCAGGGTTACGGTGTCGCCGGCAGGAGGCGGCGAGAGGGAATCCGCCCGGTGGACCGCCAGGTAGGATATATGCTCGGCCGCCAAGCGCTGCTGTCCCTCCGTGACGAGCCCGGCCGTATCCCGGGTGCGCACCATGAGGACCAGATCCGCATCCGAGGGGCGGAACCGCCCCAGCCTGCCCACCAGGGTCCGTCCATCGGTCAGGCCGAGGGTCACGGTGGTCTGTCTGTCCCTGAATCTACGTTCCTCGGCCACTCTGCCTTCCTCCAGAAAACTCCGGGCAAGAACCTTGGCCGAAGGAATGAATTGCCCGAAGGGCGGGGCCTTACATCACCAAAACGATTACCAAAAATACCATACCGAAAGAATGCCTGCACTTGCGCCTTTGGATGCGCGTTCTCGGCACGGCTTTGGCCCCCGGGGTCCCAAATGAAAGGCCTATTAATCCGCCAAAACCATCTGCATTGAATGGGGAGGCCCAACCGGGAAACCTCGCCGCGCTATTCGGGCCTCTGTTCAACGCCCCCTCCGGCAAGTGCAAAACCATCCGGGAACAGACCCTGCAGGTGAAATTTCAATTGGTTTATTTCAACACGGTCTGCGCAAAATTCTTGATGGACATGGTCCAAGGGCTGG
>JARLGP010000130.1 GCA_031292735.1 Holophaga sp. | reverse complement strand
GCTGGCCATCGGCTGCTCCACCGGCGGTCCCAAGGCCTTGCAGGACCTGCTGCCGGCCCTGCCCAAAACCCTTCCCGTGCCGTGCCTGATCGTCCAGCACATGCCGGGCACCTTCACCAAGGCCTTCGCCGAGCGGCTCAACAGCATCTGCCAGGTGGAGGTGCGGGAGGCGACCCATGGCGAGACCGCCCTGCCGGGCTGCGTCTACATCGCCCCCGGCGGCCTGCACATGCTCTACCGCCAGCGGGGCAGCACCGGCGTCATCGAGCTGAGCGCGGAGCCTTCCACCAGCCTGCACCGGCCCAGCGTGGACGTGCTGTTCCAGAGCATCGCCGACAACAGTTCGCGCCAGGTGCTGGCCATGATCCTCACCGGCATGGGGTCCGACGGCACCCGGGGCATGGTGGCGCTCAAGGCCAAGGGCGCCCACACCCTGGCCGAAGCCGAGGAGTCCTGCATCGTCTACGGCATGCCCCGGGCCGCCTTCGAGCGCGGCTGTGTGGACCAGGTGGCGCCGCTCCAGGACATGGCCGGCATCCTGCGCAAGCACTTCCAGATCTGATGGACGCCGTCCCGGCCGCCGTCACCACCCTGCTCAACGCCATCCAGGCCGCGTCCCAGCCCACCATGCCGGCGGCCTCGCCGGTGCCGGCGCTGATGGCCCTCATCGGGCAGGACGTGAGCATGCTGTTCCTGGGCCAGGCCGCGGGCGGGGGGGTGAGCCTGGCGCTGCCGTCCGGACAGATGGTGACGGCCCAGGGCCAGCTGCCCTACCCGGACGGGACCGCCCTGCTGATCCGGGTGCTGGCGGGCGCCGGCGACGCCCCGGTGCGGCTCCAGACCCTGCAGGCCACCCCGCCGGCCGCCCCGGCCATCCTGCAGCCGCTGTCCCAGGGCGAGGCCGTACCGCTGATGGCCAGCCTCCAGCAGCCCGATCCGCCGCCCGGGCTGACCGACCTGGCCGATCTGGCCCAGCTTCTGACTCCGGCCCCGGCCTCCCCCGGCCCCGGCCAGATCCAGGCCGCCCTGGACACCCTGCCGGCCCCGGCGCTGGCCGCCCTGAAGAACGTCCTGTCCCTGCCCCAGGACGCGAGCCAGGCCGAAGTGGCTTCGGCCCTGGACGCCTGGCTGTCTGCCCCGGCCTCCGCATCCACCTCCGCCGGTCCGCAGCGGGCGCCCGCCCAGTCCCAGTCCCCCGCGGCGGACCTGGTGCAGCGTTTCCAGGCCAGCCTGGACCACCACCCGGAGGTGCCCCCGGCCCAGGTCGAGCCCCTGGTCCAGTGGCTCAAACAGGTGCTGACCAGCGCCGAGCGTCCGACCGCTCCAAGTCCGGCCCCGTCCTCCCGCGCACCGGAGACCCCGGCCCAGGCCCTGCAGCAGCAGCTGAGCGGCCATGGCAGGGCCCCGGCCGAGGTGCCGGCCACCTGGGAAGCCTGGATCCGCACCAGCATCAAGACCCTGAACGACCCGGCCGCCGCTCCCCAGGGGGCCGCGTTCCATGCCGCCCAGGCCAAGGAAGGCACCGCCTTCTACGAGATCCCGCTGCCCTGGGCGCCCCAGCATCCGCTCCAGATGTGGGTGGAGTCCGACCGTGACCCCGAGGGCAAGGGGCAGCCCCAGGATTCCACCAAGCGGGTGCTGCTGGGCCTGTCCTTCTCCAACCTGGGCGAAACCCGGTTGGGCATTGCCAAGGGTCCCGCGGGCCTGCAGGTGCGGGTCTGGGCCGAACACCCGGAACAGCTGGAGGCCGCCCGGGACGCGGTGGCCGGGGAGTTGGAGGATCTCGGGGACAAGGTCGACCTGAAGATCCTGCCGCTCCACCCGGGGCCCGGTGGGGTCATCCCCTCGCTGCGCAGCCAGGTGACCGGCTCGACCCTGGAGGCGTTGGGCTGAAGCTCGTTCGCGGGGCCGGCACAACCGGACCGCGCCGGCGCAAGGTGCCGCTCGAGAGGCGGAGCGGGTGATGCGGGACTGTGTCCTGGCAAGCCGGAAAAGCCATCGAAGCGCCTCACTCCACGCCATCGGATTTGGGAAGCATGAGCGGAATGAATTGTAATGAATATATTACAATAAAATGTAATTAAATGCCATATTTATTTAAAAAATAACCTTGACCTTTTGATCTCCTGGCTTAAAGTTTTGCCATGGCAAATCCCCATACCTTATAGATTGTTTTTCGTGATTTGGAGCTGTTTGATGTTGGAATGCAATGGCGTTATTGGATCTGGATCCGGCGGGCCCCTGTCTTTCGCCGAATCGGCCGCACGGTCTTGTCCTGACCGTCCATCGCATGGGTCCAGGAGCGGTGGAAACCCTGGCTGGGCCTTGCGGTGGTTCCTTTCCGGGGTGCTGATGCTCATGGTCGCCTGCGGAGGCTCCAGCCACCCCGATAGCCCGGCCATTCACGCCTTCAAGGCCGAGCCCGCCAGGGCCGCCATGGGCCAGGAGGTGGTCCTTTTCGGCACATACTCCCGTGGCCATGGCGTGGTGGATCCGGCCGTGGGCCCGTTGGCCAGCGGTGAGCCCCTCAAGGTCTTTCCCAAGGCCACCACGACCTATGTCCTGCGCGTGATGGATGGCCAGGGTCGCACCGTGACAGCCTCGACGCGCGTGGAAGTGGGCCCGGGATTGGCGGTGGACATCCAGGGCAGCGAGGGTGGGGTCGGAGCCGTGCGGGTGGAAGGCCCAGGAGGCTTTTCCCGGACCCTGACCACGTCGGCCGTCCTCCCGGAAATCGAGCCCGGGGAATACACCATCACCGCGGAGCCGACGGGCTCCGGAAGCACCCAGATGCTTCCCCTTGTCTCCGCCCAGAAAGTCCAGGTGACCACGGGAACCGAGGTTACCGTGCAGTACCTGAGCCCAACCCTCACGGTCTACCTGGACGAAGCGGTCCCCCTGGAAATGGTCTTGATCAAGCCGGGGACGTTCACCATGGGCTCCAACGAAGGTGATCCGCGGTACTATCCTGCCCACCGTCCCCCCCACCCCGTAACCATTCCCCGTCCCTTCTACGCGGCGAAATACCCCACGACCCAGGCGCAGTGGCAGGCTGTCATGGGCGATAATCCCTCGACACTTAAGAATCCTGATTTCCCGGTGACCAATGTCAGCTTTGACGACATTCAGGACGGTTTTCTGCCGAAACTGAACAAGAAGGTTTCGGGCCATGGGTTCCGCCTGCCATCCGAGGCTGAGTGGGAGTACGCATGCCGGGCAGGAACCTCGACTGATTCCTTTTTCGACCAAGATGAAAGGCTCCAGGATTATGCTTGGACCTACGACAGAAACGGCAGCTACCTTCATCCAGTGGGGCAAAAGAAGCCAAACCCATGGGGTCTTTACGACTTGAGTGGTCTGGTGTTTCAGTGGTGCCAGGATTTGACCCACCATGGATATGAAGGTGCGCCAAGCGACGGAACTGCTTGGCTGACTCCAGATCGGGATCCATTAGAGCGAATTGTGAGAGGGCATGGCCCCCATTACTACCCTCCCATGGAAGGGAAGAGTTTCCAGCGAAGTTATTTTTATGCCGCTGTAAGAGAGGACTTTCTTGGTTTTCGCTTGTTATATAATGGTGATACGAGTCAATTGTCCACGCAGGTCCAAGCCGGAAATTGATAATCATTCGAATCAAATCCTAACTGTTTTTAAAATAAGGAAATGCTATGAAAATGAGGACGGCAATGACCATTGCCATTTTAATGGCATTAATGCAAACGGGGCTGATGGCTGGATACCGGGCTATGGCTTCAGATGATCCCAATTTAGATAGTGGTTGGGATTGGAGAGTGAGCACAATTAATAAACTCTATTCAACTGCAGTTGGGGAATCGCCTGCCAGTGAACATTCGGTTTTGCTCCCGTTTTTTACCAATGGTAACCTATTGAATACTCTACCTTTGGATATGGACAAAGAGGATGGCTGGGTTTTGGTACATCGCGACTTCGGTGTCAAGGAATTCGCACAAGCATTTCCCTTCTTTACTCTGTATAACCGTTATCGTGGAACGTTTCGTGTCATGCTATTTAACGCACTGGCAAGGCAGGAGTCCTATTATCTTGGTGAACTAAAATTCATGGATGGCGGCGATAAAAATATATCACCTGTTTCTTTACTGGATTTTGCGTGCAAACAGAAATGCTTTCTTAATGATTTTAATCCTTTGCAAAAAATAACGGCAACAACCTATATGCAGGCATATGGAGATTGGGCCGTCTTCGACTTTCCTCTTTTGGGCTATGACCCAGCCCTGGAGCATAGTGATCCTATCCTTTGCTTTCAATTGATTGGTGTGGAATTCCAAAAACTTAGCCTCGAAGGCAAGGGGAATATTGACCTTATGCAACGTATGCAGGGCATGAAGGTGCGCCCAACGATAGGCACTGGTGATTTTGTTAAAGCTGCAAATACAAGTTTGAATTACTATAGGACACCATTGAATTGGATGGAAGAGCTGACAAATAATAAAAACGTGGGGAAAAGTTGGTATAAAACTGCGATCGGACTGTCAAAAACATCAGCCATGTCCTTTGTACCATGGATCACGGCTCTGGGTGGGGTCGTGGAATCGTTCGTGGGTGGAGCAAACAAATCATCCGGTTGGGAACCCTTGAGTTTTGCTGGTCAGTTGAAATTGAACTTAGAAGGAAGCTTGGTCTTGGATAGAAGGTTGTGGGCCCATAATTTTCATATTAAGCCGGGGCCTGTTGACGCCATGGCTCAACGCCCCCTTCAAGCGGTGCCATGGGGCATCTTTAATGTGCGTAGCACCCCAGTCATTGTGGAGAATATACAGTCTTTGCCTGGACTTGGAAGTAAAATATATTATTACAAACTCGATTCAGGCGGGGATATTGTCGTAAATCCATCATTGGATATGGACCTCGTTTCAACGGAAGTGGCCCTTAAATTCGATCGGTTATTGGACAAGACCTTCCCTCCCTATGGACAGGGCTCTTCTGGAGCAGGAATACCAACGGATACAACTGAGTTCGTACCATTCAAATGGTTTTCCGAGATAGGGTTCATGAAGATAACAAACCCGGCAAATCCAATCGAGATCATCTACAAACTTAAATTCAAGACCCGGCAGCCCACGCTGAATTCCGACAACGAGATTGTCATCATGAAAACGGTCGCCATTGAACGCCCGGTGCAGAGGGGGGTTCGGACCCTGGTCTCCTTCCCACCCGGCGGAGGGCCTCCTGGCGGTCCTTTCCGTGAGCCTTTCCGCCTGAGGCCGGGGGCACCTGACGACTGGGCCGCAGCGGGAAGCGAAGCTCCCTCACTGTCCGGTTCTCAGCAGAACCCATGATCACGCCCCCCCTGAACGGGTACCGGCCGCGCCGTGCGGATCCGGTTTCGTGACCCCTGAACCACCCCGTATCTCGGCGACGGGAAGCGGAATTCAGCCCTCCCGCAGCGCTTGTTGACGCCCGGAACCCTGGCGAGTAGCGTGGACTCGATTTCTCCCATCCCTCTTCGCTCGGCGCATCCCCGTGGGCCTACCGGCCCCAATCTGGAAAGGCAATCGCCATGGAACAGGATCGGCAGCGGCTCGCCTCGAAACTCAACATCGGCAAGGAAATCTGGTACATGACCCAGCAGCAGGTGATGGCCGCGGGGCTCGGCGAAAAGGAGATCCTGGACCTCACCCGGGAAGCGCTGGTGGCCCACGGCAGGAGGGAGTTCGAGATGCCCGCCAAGATCGGCGTGCATCCGTTCCCGGAGGTGTTCTTCCACGCCATGCCCGCCTATGTGCCTTCCAGGCGGGCCCTGGGCATGAAGTGGATCGAATGCTATCCCAACAACCCGGACCGCTTCAACCTGCCCCAGACCACCGGACTGCTGCTGCTCAACGACATCCTCTCCGGCTGCCCCATCGCCATCATGGACTCCGCCTGGATCACCGCCCAACGCACCCCCGCCGTGACCGTGCTGGCCGCCGCAGCCCTGCATCCGGGCGCCACCAGCTTCGGAATGTTCGGCTGCGGGGTGCAGGGCCTCGAGCACGTGAAACTCGCCGGCCACACCCTGGACCAGCTCAAGACCATCCATGTCTACGATGTGAAGGAGGCCAGCATGGACCGGCTGATCGCCGAGGTGCAGCCCCGGATCCACGCCCGGATGATCAAGGGCAGGAGCTTCGAGGAGGTGACGAAGAGCTGTGAAGTGCTGTGCTCCGCCACCTTCATCGTCAAGCGGCCCTATGCCTTCGTGAAGCGCGAGTGGGTGTCCAAGGGCCAGACCATCCTGCCCTGCGACCTCAACACTTTCTGGGATCCCGCCATTCCCATGGAGGCCGACAAATACATCGTCGACAGCATCGAGGAACACCAGTTGTTCGACCGGGCCGGCTATTTCCCCGGCGGCCTGCCGCGGATCGCCTGCGAAACCGGCCAGGTGCTGGCCGGGGTGAAACCCGGCCGGGAATCCAAGGACCAACGGATTGTCTGCAGCAACATCGGCATGGCGGTGTGCGACGTGGTGGTGGGACGGGAAGTGCTGAACCGGGGCCTGGAACTGGGCCTGGGACTCAAACTTCCGCTGTAGGCCCTGGGCCGACAACCTTTAGGGGCCGTGGCAAAATAACCTTGACACGCTGCAGGCTTACGCTACGGCCCCTTATGCCGGGGCAATGCCGAATTGTCAAGGTTATTTTGGCGCAACGGCTTAGCCGGGGGCCGCGCGAAACGGGAAGGGTTATTCCCTCACGACGGCTTGCCGGAGACGCCCCGGAACCTGCGGGCCCGGGGTATACTAGGGTTTTCGCTCATTGGAAAGCACATGTCCAGCTCATCAAAAATAAAACCCCGTCCCGTCGCCAGCAACGTGAACATCCGCGAGATGTCCCTGGTGGATCTGCCCGCCATCTTCGCCCTGGGCGAGCGCCTGTTCCCCGCGGACAAGTGGCCGGCGCTGTACCGGACCTGGGACCAGTATGAACTGGCCGTGCACTTCGCCTCCGACAGCGAGACCTGCCTGGTGGCGGAACAGGACGAGAAGGTGGTGGGGTTCGCCCTGGGCACCCTGCTGGAGAAGCAGGGAAGCGCCTGGACCTATGGATACCTGCTGTGGCTGGGGGTGGACGAGGACATGGCGCGCAACGGCATCGCTGCCCGCTTGTTCGAGCGGATGACGGACCTGTTCATCAAGCTGGGCGCGCGCATGATCATGGTCGACACCGACGCGGAGAACGAGCCGGCCCTGGCCTTCTTCCGCAGCCAGGGCTTCGGCCAGGAGACTCCGCACGTGTTCCTGTCCCGCAACCTCACCCACGATCCCGACTACCTCCGCCACCGGCGCCCGGCCCGGACCGCCTCGACCCGGCGCAAGCCGGCGCCTTCGAGCCGCCCGAACTATGCGCCTGGCCAGGGTGATGATGATTAGCGGCGGTTCCGCCCAGCCGTTCTGGGACTTCCTGAATGTCGGGCGGCTCCGGCTGCTGTTGGAAGATTCGGTGCGGGTCTACAGCCCTTCGTACGCGGAGGCGCCGGTGGCCGAACTGTTCGCGGCCCGGCTGGAGCAGGCCGGCCTGGTGGTGGAGTGGATACCGGTGGCTTCTTCCGGCGCCACCCGGCACAACCTGCTGGTCCGCATCGGGCCGCAGCCGGCCAGCATGATGTGGGTGGGCCACATGGACACCATCGAGGCGGTGCACGGCTTCAAGGCGCCCCGGATGGAGGGGGACGTGCTCTACGGCCTGGGCGCCGCCGACATGAAGAGCGGGTGTGCGGCCATGGTGGAGGCGGTGATCGCGATGCACCAGTCCGGGCTGCCGCTGGCCCGGGGCCTGTGCCTGGCCCTGGTGGTGGGCGAGGAGGAATACGGCGACGGCGCCCTGGCCCTGATCGAGAGCGTGCGCGCCCCGCTGGTGATCGTGGGCGAGCCCACCGACCTGCTGCCCTGTACCGCCCACAACGGCTATCTGGAATGCCAGCTCACCGCCCAGGGCAGCCGGGCCCACGCGGCCATGCCTGAATTCGGCGCCAACGCCATCCACGCCATGCTGTCCTGGATCCTGGCCATCTTCGACGCGCTGCTGGTGCCGGAACTGGCCGGGCAGGTGGTGGCCAACCCGCGGGAGATCCAGGGCGGGAGCACCCTGTTCGTGGTGCCGGCGGCCTGCCCGGCCATGATCGACGTGCACTGGCGCCCGGGGATCGAACGCCAGACGGTGTCCGAGGCGCTGGAACGGGCGCGCCGGGTGGCGCTCAGGGACCACCCCCTGTGCGGGCTGTCCGCGGAGGTCACGTTCAGTTCCATGGGCTACCGCAATCCCCCCGAATCGCCCCTCCTGGCCCCGTTCTGGCGGGCCCTGGCCGCGGCCGGACTGCCCGGCACGCCCAGCGTGTTCCGTTCCCATTCTGACGCCGCCGTGTTCCAGGCCGCGGGCTCCCTGTCCGTGGTGTGCGGGCCGGGCCGGCTGGAGATGGCCCACTCGCCGGAAGAGCAGGTGGCCATGACCCAGGTGGAGCAGGCCGCCAGGCTCTACGCCGCCCTGGCGTGGGAAGGCCTGGCCGTCGGCTAGGTATTCCCGTGGCTTCGGCCCGTTCTGAAGTAACCTGGACGGGAGTCGGGCCCGGTCCGGCCCATCGACCTTCCCAAGGACAGACATGCATCCAATCCTCTTCAAAATCGGGAGCTTTCCCATCGGCACCTACGGTCTGCTGCTGACCTTGGGATTCTTCCTGGCCCTGATCCTGGCCCAGCGCCTGGGGCGCCGGGAGGGGCTGGCGCCGGAAGCCATTTCGGACCTGGCCATCACCCTGCTGCTGGCCGGGGTGGTGGGCTCCAAGCTGCTGATGATCATCGTCGACCTCTGCAACGGCGTGGGCTTCAAGCAGGTGTTCGACCTGGGCTACCTGCGCGCGGGCGGGGCCATCCACGGCGGCATCATCGGCGCCACCCTGGCCTTTTTCTGGCGGGTGCGGCGGCTGAAGCTGCCCCTGGCCCAGACCCTGGACTGCCTCACCCCGGCCGTGGCCCTGGGCCAGGCCGTCGGCCGGCTGGGCTGCTTTTCCGCCGGATGCTGCTACGGCACCAGCTGCACCTTGCCCTGGGCGGTCACCTTCACCGATCCCAACGCCCAGATCCTGTCCGGCACCCCCCTGGCCATGTCCTTGCATCCGGTGCAGCTCTACACCGCCTTCACCAACCTGCTGATCATGGTCATCCTGCTGGTGCTGCGCAAATACCGGCGCTTCGTGGGCCAGATCGCCGGCTGCTACTTCATCCTCGAAGGCATCGGCCGGATCGTGACCGAACACTGGCGGGGCGACCTGGACCGGGGCTTCCTGCTGGACATCCCCTGGCTTTCCACCGGCCGGGCCACCAGTTGCCTGTTCATCCTGTTCGGGGTGGGCATGCTGGCCTGGTTCTCCCGGCGCGCGCGGACGGCGGTGATGGCATGAGCGGCACGGTGAGCCATTTCCTGCCCGATGGGGCGCCGCGCCTGGACCGGTTCCTGGCTGACAGTTATCCGGAATTCGCCCGCTCCCGTTGGGACGCCTGGGTCCGCGCCGGCAAGGTGCGGGTGAACGGCGAGGTGGTCATGAAGGCCGGCACCCGGATCCGCTCCGGCGCCACGGTGGAAACCGAACTGCCCGATCCCGCCCCGCCGGCCATGTACCTCCAGCCCGAGACCATCGACCTGCCCACCCTGTTCGAGGACAACCACCTGTGGATCGTGGACAAGCCGGCCGGCATGGTGGTGCATCCCGGGCCCGGACACCCGTCCGGAACCGTGCTGAACGCCCTGCTGGGCCGGCTGCAGAAGCCCTTCACCCTGGACCTGGACGAGCCGGTGCCGGAGGACGAGGAGGACGAGGTTCCGGCCCCGGTGTGGCCGGGCCTGGTGCACCGGCTGGACCGCTACACCACCGGCTGCCTGGCCATGGCCAAGGATGTGGGCAGCCAGCAGTCGCTCCAGCTGCAGTTCAAGGACCGCACGGTGGAAAAGCACTACCTGGCCCTGGTGCGCATGAGCCGCAAACTGCCCGAGGTGGGCTCGGTTCTGGTGGACCAGCCCATCGCCCGGCACCGGGTGGACCGCCTGAAGATGGCGGTCAACGCCGCCGGCCGCCCCTCCCAGACCCGGGTGAAGCTGCTGGCCACGGCCTGCGGCCTGGCCCTGGTGGAGTGCGAACTGCTCACCGGACGCACCCACCAGATCCGGGTCCACCTGTCGTTCCTGGGCGCGCCCATCCTCGGCGATCCGCTCTACGGCGGCGCCCCCTCCTGGCTGGACAGCAACCGGCGCAGCTTCCCGTGCCCGCACCCCATGCTGCATGCCTGGAAGCTCTCCATCAACCACCCCGGCGACGACCGGCGCCTGGATTTCCAGGCCCCGCTGCCGGCGGCCTATCAGGAGGTGCTGGCTAGCTTGGGGATACCGTTGCCGCACTAGCGTTGTTCGGCTGCCGCTCCGGGAACTCCAGGATGGGCCCCGGGCAGGTGATCATGGCCAGCTCGATGACGTTCTCCAGTTCCCGGAGGTTGCCGGGCCAGGCCCTGGCCATCAGCAGTTCCATGGCGCGGTCGGAGACCCGCTCGATGCTCTTGCCCAGGATCCGGTTGAACCTGGCCATGAAGGTGGCCACGAAGCTGGGAATGTCCTCCCGGCGCTCGCGCAGCGGGGGCAGCATCATGGCCTGCGGGCCCAGGCTGGTGTAGAGATCCTCCAGGAACCGCCCGTCGCGGGCGCTTTCACGCAACCGCCGGTTGCTGCCCGCCAGGATCCGCACGTCCGGTCTGGCCTGGCCCCGGATGGCCTCCAGCAGCCTGGCCTGGAGTTCCAGGGGCAGCGCGCCGACCTCATCCAGGAACAGGGTGCCGTGGTCGGCCAGTTCGAACTGGCCGATGCGCCGCCGGGCGCCGGGCGCTCCGCCCCTGGGCTCGCCGAACAGCATGCTTTCCAGCCGCTCCGGCGCCAGGGTGGCGCAGCCCGCGGTGTTCAGCGGCCGGTAGCGGCGCGCGCTCAGGCTGTGGATGGCCCGGGCCGCCATCCCCTTGCCGGTGCCGGCTTCCCCCAGCAGCAGCACCGGGGTTTCCAGGGCCGCCGCCGCCTCCACCTGCGACCTCAGCACGGCCACCGCCGCGCTGGGGCCGATGAGCACCTCGAAGGGGTGCCAGTCCTGCTGCTGGTGGAGCGAGGCGTTCTCGGCCTGCAGGCGGTCCTTGATCCGCTCCAGTTCGGTGAAGGCGCCGGTCAGGGACCGTTCCGCCTGGCAGCGCTCCTGCACTTCGGCGGAAAGGTTCCGGACGGCCCGGGTGAGTTCCGCGGTGTGGCTCGCCACCTGCTGGTCGATGAGGGCCCTGGACACCCGGAGCTCCGCCTGGGCCCGGTGCAGTTCCTCGTTCTGCATCTCCAGCTCGATCTTGTGCAGTTCCAGTTCCTGGAGCAGCCTCCGGGCATCCACCTCGCCCGGGGACGGGCCGTTCCCGTCCTCCCGCCGGCGTTGCGGCCGGCCCGGTTCAGTGTCCTGGTTCTGCATTCTCATGGCACTCACCGCTGGCAGGTTCCTCGAACAGGTGTCCGGGTTGGGCGCTGTCTCTGAATACGCAGGCGAAATGGTCGGGGGCGGGGTGGAAAATGGTTACCTCATAAGATATTCCGCCCACGGCCAAGTATGGTTCCAAAACACGGATTTCGCCGTTCAAAAGCTTCTTTTCCAGCGCCTCGCCCAGCGCGGGCCCCAGGGCCGGCAGGACTTCCAGCAGGGACCGGGCGCCGGGAGCGGGGGAGAACATCCGGTTGAAGGCCCGGTTGACCTTCACCAGCTGGCCGTCCACGCCCAGGCCGGGGCCGGTGGCGCACAGGGCGTAGCCCATCGCCAGGCGGTCCAGGAAGGCCTGGAACTGCCCGGCGGTGGCCCGCAGGTCCCGCTCCAGCAGCTTGGCGGTGGTGGTCTCGTTGAAGGTGAGCACCAGGCCGTCGATGCGGTTGTCCTGGGTGCGGTAGGGCATGATCCGCACCGAGAACCAGCGCCCGTCCTGGCTGGTGACGGTCTTTTCGGTGGGGACGAGGGTGCGCAGCACCTCCCGGGCGTCCTCCGGCAGCCGGGGGTAGCCCAGGGTGGTGGTGATGTCGGTGAGCGGCCGGCCCACGTCGCCGGGCAGCAGCTGGTAGAGCTGGCTGGCTCCGGAGGTGAAGCGCCCCACTTTAAGGTCCTGGTCCAGGAACACGGTGGCGATGTTGGTGCTGTCCAGGAGGTTCTTCATGTCGCTGCTGGTGCGGGCCAGCTCCTCCATCCGGGCCTGCTGCTCGGCGTTGATGGTCTGCAGTTCCTCGTTCAGCGACTGCAGCTCCTCCTTGGAGGTGGTCAGCTCCTCGTTGGTGGACTGCAGCTCCTCGTTGGTGGACTGCAGTTCCTCGTTGGTGGACTTGAGCTCCTCCTGGGAGGTCTGCATCTCCTGCTGCAGGTCGTGCAGCGCTTCCCGGCTCAGGTTCAGTTCGCCCTCCAGCTCCTTGACCCGGCCGCTGGCCGCGCCGCCCTTGGGGGCGACCGCGCCCGGGGGCGGAGTGGGCAGGTCGCGGAACACCACCATGATCAGCCCCTGGAGCGGGCCGGGCGCGGCCAGCTGCTGCACGGTGAGGGCCACCATCTGGGTTCCGCCGTTGGTGCCCACCTTGAGCCCCGAGACCGCCACGGCAGTGTCCTGGCGCAGCGCCCGGTGCAGGGCGCCGGCCAGCTCCATGCGCAGGCCGTCCCGGGCCATGGCGTAGATGTTCCAGTTGGCCTTGCCCGCCGCGGGTTCCAGATACTTGCCGGTGCGGCCGCTGATGTAGAGGATGTCGCCGGCCTCGTTGACCAGCACCGCGGGCGGGGCGAACTGCTGGAGCAGGACCTGGTCCGCGAGGGCAGAGAGATTGGGGACCATTTCAGCCATTTTCGGCTCCGTCGAGGCGCCCGGCCGGTTGAGGGCGAAGCTGGGGGGGAAGGTCAAGGCCCTGCTGGGTCGGGTCTCGCAGCGCCGGTACAGGTGGGATTTGGGCGCCCAGGAGGCGAACAGGTCGGTGTTGGCGCCGACGCTTTCGGAATTGCCCAGGCAGAGAATGCCGCCCGGGATCAGGCTGTAGTGGAACAGCAGCATGAGCTTCTTCTGCAGCTCCGGGCTCAGGTAGATGAGCAGGTTGCGGCAGCTGAGCAGATCGAGCCTGGTGAAGGGCGGGTCCATGATCAGGTTCTGGGGCGCGAACACCACCATTTCCCGGATCTCCTTGCGCACCCGGTAGCCCTCTTCTTCCCGGATGAAATAGCGGTCCAGGCGCTCCTGGCCCAGGTCGGCGGCGAGGTCGGCCTTGAACAGGCCCTGCCGGGCCCGGGTGATGGCGTCGCGGTCCAGGTCGGTGGCGAAGATCTGCAGGGTGCCGGGCCGGGCCGGATGGGCCTGGGCCAGGGCCTCCTGGAAGGTGATGGCGAGCCCATAGGCTTCCTCCCCGGTGGAACAGCCGGGCACCCAGGCCCGGAAGGTCCAGCCCTTGGGCCGGTCCCGGAGCAGGGCGGGCAGCACCTCCTCCCGCAGGGTCTGCCACAGGGCCGGATCCCGGAGGAAACTGGTGACCCCGATCAGCAGCTCCTTGAACAGCAGCTCCAGTTCGCCGGGGTTGGCCTCCAGGAAGCGCACGTAGCCCTGGATGGTGGCCAGCTGGTGCACGCCCATGCGCCGTTCGATCCTGCGGATCACGGTGTTCCGCTTGTAGAGGGAGAACTCCTGGCCGGTGCGCTTGCGCAGCAGCTGGACCACCTGCTCCAGGGCCTGCTCGTCGGACACCTGGGCGGCGGCGGGTTCCGGGTAACCGGGCATCTGGTGGATGAAGGCGAGGATCTTCAGGGGCAGCAGCTCCGCCGGCGCCACCGCGTCGGTCAGCCCGGCGGCGATCACCGCCCGGGGCATGCTGTCGAACCGGGCGCCGGCGGGATCCTGGGCCAGGCCCAGGCCGCCCCGCTGCTTGATGGCACGCAGCCCGGCACAGCCGTCGGTGCCCATGCCGGACAGCACCACCCCGATGCTGCGGGCCTGCTGGTCCTCGGCCAGGGACAGGAAGAAGAAGTCGATGGGCAGGCGCATGCCCCGGGCCGCCTGCGGGGCCGAGAGGTGCAGCCTGCCTTCGCGCAGGGCCATGTTCTTGTTGGGCGGGATCACATAGACGCAGTTGGGGCAGACCACCACCTGGTCCCGGGCCTGGAGCACGGCCATGGGGGTGATGCGCTGGAGCAGTTCCGGCAGGAGGTCCTCCACCGTGGGGTCCAGGTGCTGGATCACCGCGAAGGCCAGGCCGGAATCCGCCGGAACATGAGCCAGAAATTTCTCCAGGGCCTCCAGGCCCCCGGCCGACGCACCGATCCCCACCATGGGAAAGGCGACGGCGGCAGAGTTGGGCTTCACGGCATCGGCTCCACGGCGAGGGAAGAAGGATCCCGGCCTTGATTATGCGCCCGCGGGGCGCTAATGAACCTTTTCCTCGCTCAGCCGGGAAGCCATCTCCACCAGCATTTCCCGGACGATGCCGGGGAATTCCAGCAGCAGGGCCTCGAAGTTGTGGTTGTGGATGATCACGCACCGGCAGGGCTCCATGGCGACGGCCGTGGCCTCCCGCTCCAGCCCCAGCAGGAAGGTCATTTCCCCGAAGCAGTTGCCCTTGCGCACCTGGGCCACCTGGTGCCCGTCCTGGCGGATGCTCACCAGCCCGGACAGCACGAAGAACATCTCCGTGCCCGGATCGCCCTGCTGGAAGAACACCCAGCCGGTGGGCGCCTCCAGCAGCAGGCGGGTGTCGCCCTGGAACGGCACGCCCCCCTGGCGCGCCATGAGCCGATGGATGGGCAGGCGCTCGCCCCGGTGCAGGGAGGCCACCACCTCCGCGCCGAACAGCAGCGCCGCCATGGAGTAGTAGATCCAGATGACCACGATGAAGATCGACTTGAACGAGCCGAAGGCGAAGCCGTAGCCCGGGTCGTGGGTGAGGAACAGGGTGAAGGCGGGCCGCAGCAGGAACCAGAGGACCGCGGTGGTGAGGGCCCCGGCCAGCCGGTGCCGGTTGCGCACCTGGGGGGTGAAGGCGAAGTACACGGCCCATACCAGCAGCACGGTGAGGCCGAAGGGCAGGGAGAAATTGAGCGAGACCGGGGGCCGGATGTCCCAGGAGAACCTGGCCAGGTACTTGAGCGCCACCCCGGCCCCGGCCATCCCGGCCAGGCCGACGATGAAGGCCATGCCGGTGGCCAGGTCCATGGCCTTGGAGGCCAGGAGGGTGCGCCGGTTGCGCTGCTTGAACATGGTGTTGATCACCTCCCGCAGGCAGGACACCAGCGGAGTGAGGCTCCAGGTGAGCACCAGCAGGTTCAGGGTGCCCGCGGCCCGGGGATGGCTGGCCAGGCTGCCCACCTCGCGCAGGACCACCTCGCCGAAGCGCGGGATCACCTGCCGGATGAACTCGGAGGTCTTCTGGGTGGCCGCCTGGGAGGAGCCGATGGCCACGCTCAGCAGGAAGGTCAACAGCAGCAGGGCCGGGATCAGGGCCAGGGTGCTGTAGAAGGCCAGGGACGAGGCCTGGCGCAGATCGGAATTGCGGCTGAAGCCGGCCGCCGCCTCCTGCAGGGTGCCCCAGCCCCGTCGCACCAGCTCAACAGGCCCTTGATCGCGCTCCTGGGCTGGTGAGGCCATAGGAATCCGCTCCATTCAAAGAGGCGCGCCGAAACGAACGCCATCTTCGATCATGCCCATCCACCCGGACTTTCTCAACCACCGACTACCACGGTGGCCCGGGCGCTCACCTGGCTGTCGCTGGTGGAAACGGCGGTCACATGGTAGGTGCCGGCCTTGGCCGGGGGCAGGTAGCGGCCTTCCTGGTCGATGATGCCGCCATCGGCCTCGTCCACCGACCATTTCACCGGCGGTCGCGCCAGGCCCTTGCTGGCCACCGAGAAGATGACCGATCCGCCCAGGGCCACCTGGGCTCTGGCCGGTTCCACCGTGACCATGGGCAGCACCCGGATCGCCACAGTCTGCTTCAACTTGTGGCCGTCCACGGTGGTGGCGCGCAGGATCAGGTGGTAGACGCCGGCCGCCTCGGGGGCGAAGTAGACGGTGCTTTCCCCCTGGCTGTTGCGCAGGCCGCCGCCGAACGGTTCCTCCACCTGCCAGTCCAGGTCGCTGGCCAGGTCGGTGGTGGAGAGGGCGGACAGGGCCAACTGGTCGCCCACCACCACGGTGCGCGGCTCCGGCACCACCGTGAGGGCCGGGCCGGACGCCCCGCCGCAGCCCACCAGAACGAGAAACACCAGCGCGGGAAAACCGAAAAGACGTGCCAAGGGAACCTCAAATCAAAGGAAACCGACTCTGAAAACCTGGGCCGTGGAAAACACCCGCTTCAAGGGTAGTCCCAATGCCCCCGGCCGGAAGAGGCTTCCCCGGCCCAGCCTAACCCAGGATCTCCTCCAGGGCCGCCGCCAGCACCTCGCACTGGGCGTCGGTGCCGATCGTGATGCGCAGGAAGTCGTTGATCCGCGGCTGCTTGAAATGGCGGACGATGATGCTCCGCTGGCGCAGCCCGGCGGCCAGCCCGGCGCCGTCCCGGGCCGGGTGCCGCACGAAGATGAAATTGGCCGTGGAAGGCAGCACCTGGAAGCCCAGCTTCTGGAGCCGGGCCGCCAGCCGCTCCCGGCTGGCCATGACCGCCTTGCGGGTGCGGTCGAAGTAGTCCTGGTCCTCCATGGCGGCGATGGCCCCGGCCATGGCCAGGCGGTCCACCGGGTAGGAGTTGAAGCTGTTCTTCACCCGGTCCAGGGCCTCGATCAGCCCCGGGTCGCCCAGGGCATAGCCCAGGCGCAGGCCCGCCAGCGAGCGGCCCTTGGATAGGGTGTGGATCACCAGCAGGTTGGGATGGCGGCGGATCAGCCCCACGCTGGATTCGCAGCCGAAGTCCGCGTAGGCCTCGTCCAGCACCACCGGCGTGTCGGGGTTGGCCTCCAGGATCCCCTCGATCTCCGCCAGGGTCAGCCAGCGGCCGGTGGGCGCGTTGGGGTTGGGGAAGATGATCCCGCCGTTGGGGCGGTGGTAGTCCTGGGCCCGGATCTGGAACTGGTCGTCCAGCGGCATGAGCTGGTGGGTGATGCCGTAGAGGGCGCAGTAGACCGGGTAGAAGCTGTAGGTGATGTCCGGGAACAGCAGCGCACGCTCGTGCTTGAGCAGGGCCTGGAAGGTGGTCGCCAGCACCTCGTCCGAGCCGTTGCCCACGAACACGTTGCCGGGCTCGATCCCGGCGGCCCGGTGGACCTGGGCGATGGCGGCCCGGAGCCGCTCGGCGGTGGGGTCCGGGTAGAGCCGCAGGCTGTCCCGGGTGGCGCCGGCGATGGCCTCCAGCACCTTGGGCGACGGCCCGTACGGGTTCTCGTTGGTGTTGAGCTTGACCAGGTTGTCCAGTTTGGGTTGCTCACCGGGCACATAAGGGGTCAGGCTATGGACCACGTTGCTCCAGAATTTGTTCATGGGATGCTTTCGAAAGGCCATTCAGGCGGGCTTCCTTTCAACCTAGCACAACGCTCCCCGGGCGGCTCCCAGGCCTTTGATCTGCAGCCGCGCGGCCCGGGAGCTGTTCCTGGCCATCGGCACCGGCAGCCCCCGGTCGGCCGCACGAACCCGCTACTTGGCGCGGAACAGCCCCTTGATCCAGCCGGAGCCCTCCTTGGCCGGCTCGGCCAGCTCCCGGGAGACCATGGCCAGCACACTGTCGTGCAGCCCCAGCTTGGCCAGCGCCTTCATGCGCTCCGCCACCGGCAGCTGGGCGGTCTCCGCCAGCACCGCGTCGATCTTGGCCCGGTCCCGCTCCAGCATGAGGGCCAGGATGTCCCGCCGGCGCTCCCCGGCCTTCTGGTGGGAGAGGTTCAAGGCGGCGATCTTGCGGCTGATGACGGTGGCGTCGAAGCTGGTGAGGGTCTTGTTGGCCTTGGCCTGGTTCTGCCGGCTCTTGAGATCGGCGGAGGTGTCGCCGGCGTACTTGGAGATCTGCGAGGTCCATTCCAGCGCCCGCTCCAGCTCCCCCAGGCGGATGAGGATGTCCAGGATGAGGCTCACCTGGGCCACGCCGTTCTCCACGCTTTCGCCCACCTCCTCGAACTGGTAGCTGTATTCGAACGACTCCAGGGCGAGCCGGAGGCCCTGGCGCTCGCTGCGGGGCAGTGCGGGCCAGAGCGGGGTGATGGCCAGCAGCGCCTTCACCAGGCTGCCGGCGGTCTCCTGGCCCTGGGCCGGCAGCTCCGCGGGGGCCAGGCCGCCCTGCTGGTCCTGGAGGACGGCCAGCTGCAGGGTGGTCACCTCCGACTGGAGCGTCTGCAGCCGCACTTCGATCATGTCGCCCAGGGGGAAGTAGGGATTGGCTTCCGGGTTGGCCTGGCGCAGCTCCTCGGTGCGGCGCTCCCCGTGCTGGCGGATCTCCCGGAGCAGCGTCCCGGCCTCGGCCAGGAGCCGGTCGAGCCGCTCGGTGCTTTCGGCCAGGCCGGTGAGGGCCTCGCTGGCCGTCGGCGTTGCGGCCTGGGCGATGGGGCCGTCCAGTTCGCGGAACAGCCAGGCCAGGCGCAGGGCCAGCTGGCCCAGCTTGGAGTGGTCCACCTGCCGTCCGGGCGGGGGCAGGGTGGTGATGAGCAGGGCCGCCAGATGGATGGCGATGGCCCCCTTCGGGTCCAGCTCTTCGCCGGGGACCAGCTTGCGCAGGGACTCCAGCACCATGTGCTTCTCGATGGAGATGTCCTGGAAGGCCTCCCGGACGGCTTCGGCGAAGGGGTCGGGCGTGTCCCTGTCCACATTCTCCGCCAGGTCCGCGAACAGGCATTCGGGGCATTGCCAGACCCGGTAATGGTGCGGCAGCACGTCGGTGAGGATGCCGTGCACCCAGCGGTAGCCGGTGACATGCCGGTCGGACTCCCTGCTGGCCACCGTATACAGGCGGGGATTGGCGATCCGCAGCGGCACCTTGCGCTCGCAGGCCGGGCACTGGATCAATTTGGAAAGAAGGGGCTCCTCGGCCATTTCCAACTCCTGTATGGGCTGGGGCGTTCCTGGACACCAAGGGCGCCGGGGATGGGCAAGTCTACCCTGCGCATGGAGCTTCAGGGCGCGGGGTGCCCGCCACGGGAGAGGCGCGAGTCGTTATGGGGTTCAGGGGCGATCCAATCGCTCCGCCAGGCTTGCTCGGAGGACCGGATGAAACAAGTGTAGGGCATCCGCTGCCACGGGCTGGCCGATTTCCGCCGGGCTCCGGTTCGGAGAAATAGTTATCGAAAGCCCCTTGTCCCGGGCAGCCCAGTACGACTACTCTGGTGCGTAGTCCTCTGGTCGTCCGAGCGAGTGTGGCGGATAGATCGGATCACGTTGGGAACCCAGAAATCGTTCCCGCCTTCATGCAAGGAACTGAAATGCGCGGCACATTGGCGTTTGGCCGGACGGCCCGTCTATCGCCGGCGACCCGGGCCGAAGCCGGGTACCGGCTCCCCATCGGGTGCCATCCATCAGGGAGGGAATCCTCATGAGCGACCTGTATCGAAGGAAAGACCGCGGCATCACCCTCGATGCCTTGGTCTGTGAACAGATGTGGTGGGATCAATCGGTGACCTTCCTTCCGGACCTGAGCGACGCGCAGCGTCGGCTGCTGCGCCAGGAATACGGCCCCTTCGCCCAGGAGGATCCCCAGGTGTCGGAGGTGCTCCAGGTCTTCTGCCGGTTCTGGGGCGAATCCATCCGGCGGTTCGGCGCCCTTTCCGAGGTTGACCGCCAGACCTGGCTGCGGGAAGCCCGGTCCGGCGACTGGGAGGTGCGGCGGTTTGCCGACACCCTCCAGGCCATTCACCGGCGGGGAGTCCACGTCCATTCGCCCATCGCGATGGTGTCCTAGGCCTGCGGGGCAGCAACCCTGGACGCGTCGTGGGGCCCCGGCCCCGGCGGTCGCGGCGGGATCATTCGTGGCTGCCAGGTTCCGGCAGGGCGGCCACTCATCTGGAGAATCCATGCAAAATGAAATCATAACCTGCCATTCCTTCCCGGAACTGGTTGAAGAGCTCCAGGCGGCCAAGCAGCGGGGTTCCCGGTTGCTGACCGCGGCTCCGGACGCCCAGTTCGGCCAGGCAGTCGGGTTCAAGCTCTCCGATGGCAACACCTATCGGCTCACCTTGGCCAAGGTCAAACAGTTCGAGCAGGAACAGGGCAGCTACCCGCAGATGGTGGAGCTGTGGAACCTCATTTCCACCACCGACGGGCGGATCAAGATGTTCATGATCTGCTAGACGGAATGGCCGGTTGCGATTTTCGGCCGGTTCGGATGGACAGCGTCGCCGTCCGGATTCAAGCTGAAGGCCTCGAACAACCATGGAGAAGCCGTGCGCTGCCCCCGCTGTGGTCATGAGCAGACGGATGCGCTGGAGGTGTGCCGTCGGTGCGGCGTCTATTTCGCCCGGTTCCGTCCCCGGCCCGTGCGGCGCCCGGTCCCGAAGCAGGCTCCGGGGCTTTCCTGGTTGCGCCAGCGCTTGTTCGAGGTGCCCCCCGCCGAGGACCGCCTGATGGTGGTCCTGCGGGCCTTCGGCTGGCTGGTCCTGGTGGTGTGGGGCATCCGGATCCTGACCCTCCCCTTCGCCGGGCCGGAACTCCTGGGATCCTTCCTGCACTGGATCCACCTCCCGTTCCACGAAGCCGGCCACGTGGTGTTCCGGCCCTTCGGCAGCTTCCTGCACATCCTCGGCGGCACCCTGGGCCAGCTGCTGGTGCCCCTCATCGTCCTGGGCGCGTTCCTGCACCAGAAGGATCCCTTCGGCGCCGCGTTCGGCTGCTGGTGGCTGGGCACCAGCTTCATCGATTGCGCGCCCTACATCAACGACGCCCGGGCGCGGCAGCTGCTTCTCATCAGCGGAGAGACCGGCCAGGAGGGCTGGGAGGGGCACGACTGGTTCCAACTGCTCAGCCGGACCGGGCATCTGGAGGATGACCACCTGCTCGCCCGCGGGTTCTGGGCGGCCGGCGCCCTCCTGGTGCTGGCCGCCCTGGCCTGGGGGGGCTATGTGCTGTGGCGCCAGTGGCGGGGGCCGCAGAAAACGGCTTGAACCCGCCTAATACTACTAGGGCTTCCTGGCGGAATCGCCCGAGAACTGGGCCAGCTTGGCGAGGATCTCGCTCGTGGTGAAGGGTTTCGATATGACGGCCACATTGGGCGTCTTGAAGCAGTCCCATTCCTGGACCCCGGGCTGCCCGGAGGAAACGAGGACCGGCACCGTCGGATGGAGGTTCCGGATCCGCGCCAGGGCCTGGCTGCCATCCGCGCCCGGCATGTTCTGATCCAGGATGATGAGGTCGGGGAGCTCTGCGGAACGAAGGCTGGCCAGGGCCTGCTCGCAGCCGGAAACGGAGCTCACCTGGACCCCGGCGGCACTCCTGAGCATCCGTTCCATGAGGACCCGCACATCCTCGTCGTCGTCCACCAGAAGCACCCGGATGGAGGCCAGGGGCAGGGCCGGCGCGGGGGGCCGCGGGGCCCGGGCGGGGGGGGCGACCCGCGGAAGCCGGAGTTTCACGGTGGTCCCTTGGCCCGGCACGCTGGAGATGGCCATGGTTCCGCCGTGGGCCTTGATCACCCCATAGGTCATGCTCAGGCCGAGCCCGGTGCCCTTGCCCTGGTCCTTGGTGGTGAAGAACGGCTCCATCACATGGGCCAGGACTTCCTGGGACATGCCTTCACCGGTGTCCTCCACCGACAGTTCCGCCCAACCCTCTTCGGGAGCGAGGGTCCCCAGGGTGACCGTTCCGCCCTCGGGCATGGCATCGATGGCGTTGATCAGGAGGTTCATGATCGAGTGATTGATGGTTCCCGCGTCCCCGTTGATCCACAAGGGCTTGTTCGTGAAGGCCTCACGGATCCTGATGCGTTTGCTGGTGGTGTTGCCCAGGAGATCGCAGACTTCCCGGATGAGCGCGTGCAGATCGAAGGGGGCCTGGCTGGCGAGGGTGGGCCGGGCGAACTGCATGAGCGAATTCACCACGTCCCGGCCCCGCCGGCAGGCCTTGCCGATGGTCTGGTAGGCCTTCAGGTCCGAGGGCTCGGCCACGGTCTGCTCGCGCATGGAAGCGGTGCCCATGATGATGGCCAGCACGTTGTTGATGTTGTGGGCAACGCCGGCGACCAGGATGCCCAGGCTCTCCATTTTCTGGGCCTGGTGCAACTGGGCCTCGAGGTTGGCCTTCTCCTCTTCGTTCCGCTTGCGTTCGGAAATGTCCAGGATGAACCCGCGGAAGCCGACGGCCTTGCCCTGCTGGAGGATGGGCGCCGAGGACGCCAAGGCTTCGAAGGTGGAACCATCCTTCCGGAGTGCCGTGTATTCCAGGAACCCCCCCTTCCTGCCCTCCAGCCGGTCGCGGAGGCGCCGCAGCACCGCCGGCCGGTCCGCCGGCACAACCCGGTCGAGCAGGTTGGCGCTCTGGACAAGATCTTCCGGGGCGAGCCCGAACAGCTGGTATCCGTGTTCGTTCGCGTAGGTTATCCGGCCGTCGAGGTCCGCCTCGAAGATCGTTTCCGG
Organism: Holophaga sp.; assembly: GCA_031292735.1. Next base: position 17,454 of record JARLGP010000130.1, on the reverse strand, counting down.
GAACAGCATCGCCAGTTGCCGAAAGCGGTCCTCGCTGCTCCGGAGGGCTTCCTCGGTCCCCGTGTGCTCAGCGATCTCCCGCTCCAGGTGCGCGTTGGTCCGCCTCAGATGCTCATTGGCTTCGGAAAGCTGGAGCGTCCGCTCGGCAACCTGCTCCTCCAGGAACTGGTTGCGGTCCACCAGTTCCTGCACCGGGTAGACCTCGCCTTCCCGGACCAGATGGTAGGGAATGGAAATACTGCTGTGCGAAATCTTCCAGCCACCGGGCTCCTGGCGGAAGATCAGCACCAGGCGAGCCGTCTCCCGGGACAGGATGCAGTCCTGGATCGGCAGGTGGATGTGGAAGAAGGCGGTCGCCACCGCTGTCTTGCCGGCCAGGGGCTGGATGGACACGTCCTTCATCTCGATGCGGATCGGATCCTTGATCTGGGCGAAATCCTGGCGGGTGATGGCGACCCAGGTGGCCTTGTCCTTGACGAGAAAATCCCCGCCTCCGGTGAACCCGGAGAAGTCATCGCTGAAATGCATCGTGAGGCGATCATCGCGGGTCGAATACATCCGCATATAGTCGTCAAACAACTGCTGGACCTGCTGGTAGTCGTCTGCGTCCATGGCATGGCCCACGGGAGAATTGAGAAGGTTGATGGGGATCGTTGGCGATCCAATCTCTCCGCGGGAAATGATCGGAGGATCGGATAGGTCGATTGTAGACTAATTCTCACCGTTGCGACGCCGGGCATTCGGTTGCCGGGGTAAGCCTGTGCCGGACGGAGATTCCGGCAGCCGGACAAGCCCCCCGTCACCCTGTCCATGAATGCGGCCGGCAGTCGGAGCCCAGCCCTGAATCCGGAAGGCTTCCGCTGCCGCCTGTCCCGTTCGTCCCCCCGGGAGACCTGGGTTTCCGGGCAGGCCTCCTGGCTGCCCGAATTGTCCTATTGAATTGAAACTACGTTTTTATCCCGGGCTTGTGCCATAACCCTCCTTGAAGGCCGGCCGCGTCCCTTTATTCAGGCGCCGTGTCTTTGCGCAGGGATCAAGGTTGATAGGATGAGGAAATCAACGCTCGATGATGACATTCTCAATCCAGCTTCCCACACCAAGGCCGGCCAGCGGTCCTGGATCACGGTGCTCCAGGCCCACGCCGACCGCGGCGTCGAGCTGTTCGGCCAGGCCTGCCGGCCGTCTCACACCATCTTGAGCAGGTGGCCCATTTTCCGCTTCTTGGTGGTCAGGTAGGCCACGTTGTCGCGACCGGAGGGCATTTCAATGGAGAGGCGCTCTGTCACCCGGAGCCCATAGCCTTCCAGGCCAATGATCTTTCGGGGGTTGTTGGTGAGCAGGCGCATCTCGGTGATGCCCAGGTCCCGCAGGATCTGGGCTCCGACGCCGTAGTCGCGCAGGTCCGCCTTGAACCCGAGCCGGAGGTTGGCCTCCACCGTGTCGAGCCCCTTGTCCTGCAGTTCGTAGGCCTTGAGCTTGGCACCCAGCCCGATGCCGCGCCCTTCCTGGCGCATGTAGAGGAGGACCCCGGAACCCTCGGCCTCGATCCGGCGCAGGGCGGCCTGGAGCTGCTGGCCGCAGTCGCACCGCAGCGAACCGAATGCGTCGCCGGTCAGGCACTCGCTGTGGACCCGCACCAGCGCGGGTCCCGAGATGGGCAGCGGCCCCTTGACCAGGGCGACGTGCACTTGCCCCGTGAGCCGGTCCTGGTAGCCGATGGCGCGGAAACCCCCGCCCGCCTCCAGGGGCATGGCGGTTTCCGCCAGGCGGGTAACGAAAGATTCGTTCCGAAGCCGGTAGGTGATGAGGTCCCGGACGCTGACGATCTTGAGCCCGTGCTGGCCTGCGAAGATCTCCAGGTCGGGTATGCGGGCCATGGTTCCATCGTCCTTCATGATCTCGCAGATCACCCCGGCGGGTTGGCATCCCGCCAGCCGCGCCAGGTCCACGGACCCTTCGGTCTGGCCGGTGCGGGTCAGGACTCCGCCTTTGCGCGCGATCAGGGGGAACACATGGCCCGGGTGGACGAAATCCCCGGGGCCGGCGCCGTCGCGCATGGCGGTGGCGATGGTGGTTGCCCGGTCGAAGGCTGAGATGCCGGTGGTGACCCCTTCCCGGGCCTCCATGGAGATCGTGAAGGCGGTCTCGAACGGCGAGGAATTGTCCTGGACCATGGGCGCCAGCCCGATCTTCCCGGCGTGCTCGCCGGTGAGGCTGAGGCAGATGAGCCCACGCCCGTAGCGGGCCATGAAATTGATGGCTTCGGGGGTGACGTGGTCGGCGGCCAGGGTCAGGTCCCCTTCGTTTTCCCGGTCTTCGTCATCCACCAGGATGATCATCCGCCCCTGGCGGAGATCCTCGATGGCTTCGGCGATGGATGACAGTGGCATGACGGACTCCAGAATGGAAAGGACCGCGGAGGGTCCCGGGCAGCTCATGTTTGGATCGATTCATGAGGTCAGCGTTGAAAGATGATGGCATCGATCATGACACAGCCCGGCGGGTCGCCCGGCACTACCGGCGAACCCGGCGATCCGCCGGTCGATACCCCTTGGGGCTTTGGGGCTCGAATCTGGTCATGGGGACGTCCTGCTGACCGGGGCCTAGAAGGTGTAGAGCATGCCCACGCCGAAGCCCTGAGTGTCGGCGCCGGGGTTGAGGCCGGACAGGAGCGGGAACAGGCCGTAGGTGGCGGCGGCATCGTTGCGCATGGTGTAGTAGGCGGCCATCAGGTCGACCGACTTGCCCAGGGAATAGCTGTAGCCCAGGCTGAACTGCTTGGCGCCAAGGCCCTCGGTGCTGGTGCTGCCGGTCCCGACCACCTTGGCCGAGCCGTCCCCGGCGGTGCCAAAAGTGGCCCAGACCTTGTGGTCGCCGAAAGGCTGCTGGACCGAGACCGTCCAGGCGGTTCGCTTGTATTCCCGGACGAAATTGGCGGCCTTCTCGTCGTCGTGGTACTTCAGCTGCTCGACCAGGCCCGTGAACCGGGTTTTGCTGGCTGGAAGCACGTAGAAAGCCACCAGCTCCATGCCCTCGTCCTTGGAGGAGGGGTTGCTGGCGGTGCCTGCGGCGGAGCTGTTGGCGGTCATCTGGCTCAGGCCGAAGTAGTCCGTGTGGCTTTCATAGCCGGCGCTGAGGACCAGGGTCTGGTACTGGTAGCTCACCAGGGCCGAGAACAGGGTCGGGTTAACCTGCGGCGCGGTGGCGGCGTCGGTGTTGTTGTTGGTCCGGCCCTCGTTCACCGAATAAGCCAGCTTGGCCGAGAAGCCGGCAAGGTCCGGCGTCCAGTACTGGATGCTGTTGCCCTGCCGGCGGTTGAACGAGGCGTCGTTCTTGCTGGTGGCGCGGCCGGAGTTGGTCACCGTGCCCGGAACGTTGAAGCCGGGGTTGCCGTACAGGTAGCCGTCGAACGGCAGCAGGCCGCGGGCGGCGCCCATGAACAGGGTCGGATACTTGTAGGGGGTGTCCCAGCTGCCGATGAACACCCGGCCCCAGGCATCGCTGGTCAGGCCGAGCGCGCTGTTGCGGCCGGCCAGGGTGCTGGGCTGGTCGCCATCCACGCTCACCGAGCTCTCCACCTGCCAGAACACCTTCAGGCCCTTCACCGGGGTGTCGACGTCGCCCTTGAAGCCGATGTTGGAAGTCCCGGTGGTGATGCGGCCGCGGTTCGGGACGTTGGTGGCGGTGGGGGACACGGTCACCAGGGCGTTGCTGTCGGATGCACGGGTGGAGGCGCCGGTGGCCTCGATGCTGTCGGCGAAAGCGATCAGGGTTCCGTAGATCTTGACGTTGGAAAGGATCTTGGGCACATCCTGGGCCTGCAGGGCGCAGGCGGTGGCCATCAGGCTGGTCAGGATGCAGAAATTTCGATAAAAGACCATTTACTCCTCCGACGAAGGGCATTCAAGCTTTTGAATGCCCGTGGACGATTGGGTTGAGGACGGCAACGCAGGCCGTCCGAGATGCGGATGGTTTCAAGAATGGTGAAACGGGCATTCCCGATGTCACCCAGGCATTCCGAAAAGGGGCGAAGAGGGAAACGCCTGGATGGAACAGGATGGGCCTGGCCCGTCCGATTCCGTGACAAGGTGCGGCACGTCGATCACGCCATACGCCAGCATCAACCCCGTCGTCCCTGGGAGGCTCCCAGAGCTTCGCCCCGGCGCCGGGATTCGGACGTGCCCCGGGAATGCCGTGGAGGAGTACCGCAGGAGACGATCGTCGGTACTCGGCCCAGGAAAGGTGAGCCCCCGGCGAAGGCGCCGGGGGCTCAAACCGCGAACTAGCCCTTGAGGGGCGGAACGGGGGGGATCACCAGCATGTTGGGGATCTCTTCCGCCTTGATCTTGAACTTATGGTTGTACTTGGCCGGATCGGTCTTGTCTGGGGTCTCGGTCGAACGCCAGGAGTAGGTGCAGGTTTTGCAGATGTACAGCTCCCAGACGTTCCCAACCGGCGATTTCGCCAGCACTTCAACTTTATCAGTATCGCAACGCGGGCAGATCATAGGGGTATCCTTTCATTTCTCGGTTTTTGGCTGAAGTCTGAAGGTGCTACTTGCCGGCCTGCTTGACCAGCTTGGCAATGATCTCCTCCCACTTGGCGGTGCCGGCGGGAGGCGTGAGCAGCTCGGTTTCCCGGGAGATGATCTCGGGGGCCTTGGGGGTGGTGGCGTCGATGATCAGCTTGTTGTGCATGCCCGGAGGGTTGGATGAAGGATCCAGGGGCATCCCGGGGCAGTTCTTGATGATGCTGACATCCTTGTCCGGGTCCACCCGGGTAGTCATGGCCCACATGACCTGGGGCAGGTTGAAGGGATCGACGAATTCATCCACGACGATGATGATCTTGTTGTAGGCCATGCCGTGGGGGGTCGTGAGCAGGCGCATGGCCACCGCCTTGCCGAAGCCGCCGAAGCGCACCTTGGTGGAAACGATCACGCCGATCCCGTGGGTGTACATGGCATTCACGGCCTGCACTTCCGGGAAGGTGTCCTTGAGCATCTTGTAAAGGGGCACGGAGGTGTTCAAGGCCATCAGGTAGTCGATTTCCGACCAGGGAATGCCCAGGTACAGGTTCTCGAAGATGGGATTGTCCCGGTAGGAGATGGAGGTGATCTGCACCACGGCCTGCAAGCGAGCGCCCGAGTACGAGCCGGGGAATTCGCCGAAGGGCCCTTCGCATTCCCGGACCCGGGGTTCGATGTAGCCTTCGATGCAGATCTCGCATCCGGCCGGAACTTCCAGGTCGAGCGTGGGTGCCTTGGTGATCTCCATGGGCACGCCGTTGTTCAACGCCCCCACGTAGTCGTATTCGCACTGATCGTAGCGGATGGGCGTGGAGGCCATGAAGGTGGTGATGGGGTCGCAGCCCAGGCAGATGGCGATGGGCACCCGCTGGTTCAAGGTTTCCGCCTTGCTCAACTGGAGGCCGATGTCATGGAACGGCAGGGCCTGGATGCCCAGCTTGTCCTTGCCCTTGATCTGCATGCGGTAGGTGCCGAGGTTGGTCTTTCCGTAGCTCTTGGGGTCTTCGGGGTCGGCGGAAACCACGCAGGCCTTCGACAGGAAGCAGCCGGAGTCGTAGGTGTTGATCCGGTAGAGCGAGATGATGTCGAAGATGTTGATGTCCTTGGTGACCATGTTCTTCTTGAACGGGGCATCCTTCACGCGGGTGGGCGGCACGGGATACTTGTCCCATCGCCGGGACAGTTCCAGGAACTGCTCCTTGATGGGGGTGTGCTTGTCCATGCCCATCATCAGGGCGTGGTTCGCCCAGGAACCATGGACGTTGGTGACGACCGGATTCTTGTAGCCGCGGACTTTTTCGAACATGACGGCCGGGCCATTGTTCAGGTTGGCCGAGGCCCTGCCGGCCGCTCCGATCTCCTCGGGGTCCACTTCATCCTTGATTCGCACCAGTTGCCCTTCGGCTTCCAGCACTTCCAGGAACTGCCTCAAGTTCTTGTAGGCCTGGGGCACCTTCGATTTCTCCAGACTCTTCGGGTTTTCTTTGACGCCAGTTGCGGTCATAGGGTATGTCTCCTCAGGTGATAGGGGGTGGGAATGTCTACTTACCCAACTGGACACAGGAAAGAAGCGCCAGTGGGATCTTGTCAGTGATGGGGTTCATGGATGCAAAATCAGGATTGGTTCTTCCCTTCACAGGGTCCAATACTTATTAGATGACCCAGTGATCGTTAAATCTTATCAAGCCAAAATGATACTCATATATTGGAAATAGGGACCATACCACGCGTCAAAGGAACTCCCTGTGCCCGGTACAAAGGTCATCACCGTGGCTCGCCCGGTGGGGCCGCACGGGTCGTGGCTATGGTGGATCCCTTTCTATTCGGGCAGCTTGTTGATGAACTCCTGGACGAATCTCAAGAGCAGGGGAGATTTGTTGTCTTTGCGCCAGACCGCGCTGATCTCTATCGTGGGCCCTGGGTCCACCAGGGGCCGGTAGAGGACCCCGTCGATTTGGACGTGCACGAAGGATTCCGGAACCAGCGATATGCCCAATCCAGTGCTCACCAGCACCAGCCCGGTCTGAATCATGCGAGTGCACTGGATCCTGGCGGGTTTGACACCTTCATTCCGGTAGGCAGCCATGACAGTTTCAAAATATCCCCGCCTACTATGACGGACGGGGACGATCGTCGTTTCCTTTGCCAATGTTCCCAGGTCCACCTGCTCCATCCGTGAGAACTCAGGTGTGGCGGGGAGTGCGGCGATCAGCTTCTCCTTTCCGACGCACCTGATCGAGAATTCCTCATCCAGGATTTCGGCAATGACAAACCCGAGGTCCACCTGGCCGAGGTGCAGGGAATCAACCTGCTCCTGGGGCCCCAACTCCCTCAGATCAATCTCTGCCGATGGAATCGTCTCCCAGATGAACCGGAAGGCCGATGGCAGAATCGACATGGCGGCCGTGCTGAGGAAACTGATGGTCAGCGTGCCGGCATCCCCTCTGCCGATGCTTCGGGTGTCCTGGATGGCCTTGGAGGCGTTGTCCACGAGGATCCTGGCCCTCTCATAAAACGTCTTGCCCGCAGGGGTGAGGGCGACCTTCCGATTGCTCCGCTCGAACAGGGTTACCCCAATCTCCTCCTCCAACTGATGGATCTGCTGGCTCAAAGCAGGTTGAGCCACGTGAACCAGTTCCGCCGCCCGTCGAAAGTGTAATTCCTCAGCGGTAGCGAGGAAATATTTCAGCTGGCGAAGCTCCATAGTTGCACCCCGGGAATGACAGGCTGATGGATGGGGCTAAATGCAAGCAGGATGAAAGCAGTGGGCAAAAAGCCTCAGGCCAGACTCCATCCTTCGAACCACCCCAATTGACATAGTACAGAAGTAAATCGTATGCGTTTTTTGGAGGCGAAGACCGGGAAGGTGAACTGATAAGAAATTTCTATCAATGAGCATCGAAAGAACTATTGGACGGTCTTGCCCGGAACGATCACTTTCATGAATACACATGATAACCCGGGAAGGGCAGGATCCGAAAACCACGGGATCCGTGCGCTTCAAACATCCCGGTTCGTTGAGATTGTTCATGGATGCAAAACAGAACCTTCTCTTTGAGTTTTCCCGAACACCTGGCCTGTGGTCAGGAATGAATCGATCTGAGCCCTGACCTTCTGAACCTGGTCAGGTTGCTAACCAACCCCGAGTCTGAATCGGCATGCCGATGCGGTCTGGTGTGCATCCGCAGTTCACCGTGCGGAGCCGCGCCCCGGGAAGCATCGTGGCCGTCTCAACTTTTTCATCATAAGGAGTCCCCAGTGGCAAATGAAGCTACTCAGGCTGTTCCAGCGCCGGCGCTGCCGGCATTGGCGCCTCCGTCATTCTTCACCCGGCACAAACGGGAAATCGGCGGCCTGATCGGCATCGCCGTCTGTTTGTATATCTGGTTTCTCATGCCGGCGGCGTCCGGGCTGAGCCCGCAGGGGCGGCATTGCCTCGCGCTCAGTCTGCTGGCGGTGATCTGGTGGGCTTTCAGCGTGGTCCATCCGGGCTACAGCGCCCTGTTCCTGATGTTGGCCTGGGTGCTCACCAAGACTGCCGAACCGGCGGTGGTGTTCAAGCTCTGGACCACACCGTTGATCTACATCGTGGTGGGCGGCTACATGATCGCGGCCGCGGTGGAAAACTCCGGCCTCGGCAAGCGCATCGCCTACCACTTCATCCTCAAATTCGTAAACGGCTTCACCAGCATCGTGGCCGCGGGCTATCTGCTGGGCTTCATCCTCAGCATCATGATCCCGCACCCCTGGCCGCGGTCCTTCATGATCATGGCGGTCATGGGCATCATCATCAAGGCCACCAAGCTGCCGCCCAAATACGCCGCATCCATCGGCCTGTCGGTGTTCGCCAGTTCGGTCCCGGTCTCCATGATCCTGCTCACCGGCGACAGCATGATCAACACCGTCGCCCTCAACTTCGCCGGCTTTGAAGCCAGCTGGCTCAAGTGGGTGATCTACATGGGGGTGCCCGGCGTCGTCGCCAGCGTGCTCACCTTCCTGATGCAGATCACTGTATTCAAGGCTCCCAAGGGCTTCAAGATCGAGAAGGAAGAGATCCGGAGCCAGTTGAACGCCCTTGGCAGTTTCTCCCGCGCCGAGAAGGCGGTCATCTTCTGGGTGGGCATCGCCATCGTCCTGTGGGCCACCGATTCCCTGCACCACATCCATCCCGGCTGGATCGCCCTCGGCACCGGCATCATGCTGTCCATGCCCACGGTGGGCGACGTGCTCAAGGCTCCGGACTGGGGCAAGTTCGGCCTTGGCACCCTGTTCTTCGTCACCGCGGCCCTGGGCATCGGCCAGGTGGGCGCGGTCACCGGCATGAACAAGTGGCTGGCCAGCGTGCTGCTGCCCTCCTCCGTGCCCAGCAACATCTACCTGCTCGCCCTGCTGGTCACCGTGTTCGCCATGGCGATCCACATGTGCCTGGGCAGCGCCCTGGCCTGCATGGGCATCGTCACCCCCACCATCATCGCCTTCACCACGGCCTCGGGCCTCAATCCCCTGGTGCCCGCCCTGATGGTGTACACGGCGGTCGCCATGCATTTCGTCCTGCCCTTCCATCACATGAATGTCCTGGTGGGCTCAGGGGATTCGGGCGGCCACTACAGCGACATGGACTGCGTCAAGTTCGGCCTTCCCCTCACGATCATCGTCCTGTTCGTGACCGTGTTCGTGGAGATCACCTGGTGGAAGATCATCGGACTGATCCACTAGACCGGCCTCGCTCCGGGGCCCACGGGCCCCGGAGCCGTTCAACAACCATGATTTGACTTTGGAGTGTTTGATTTATGGAAGCCACTGAAGCAAAACGTCTCGTGGTCGGCATCAGCGGCGCCAGCGGGGCCATCCTGGGGATCGAACTCCTGAAGGCCATGAACGGCATGCCCGGCTGGGAAACCCACCTGGTGATCTCCAACGGCGCCCGGCGCACCATCACCCTTGAGACATCCCACTCCGTGGAGGAGGTGGAAGCCATGGCCACCCGCCACCACCCCATCGAGGATGTGGGCGCGCTGGTTGCCAGTGGAACCTTCAAGACCGCCGGCATGGTGGTGGTGCCCTGCAGCATGAAGACCGTCGCCGGCATCGCCACCGGGTATTCCGACAATCTGCTCCTGCGCGCGGCGGACGTGACGATCAAGGAACGCCGCAAGCTCGTCCTGGTGGCCAGGGAATCCCCCCTCAGCCCGGTCCACCTGAGGAACCTGCAGGCGGTTTCGGACCTGGGCGGCATCATCCTGCCCCCGGTGCTCACCTACTACAACCACCCGTCCACCATCGAGGACATGGCGCGCCACATCGTGGGCAAGATCATGAACGTTTTCGACCTCGAACTTCCCCACTTCCGGCGATGGGGCGAGGCCTCGGGCGCCGAGCCCACGGATCATGCCTGAAAAGACCGAGCGTTCCTGGATCGTCCTGGGGGGCCTTACTGCTTTTCCCCATTCCTAACAGAACAAAGGAGATAAAAAATGTCACCAGCACAAGACAGCAATTCCGTGCATGACCTTCGCTCCGCCCTGGAGATGCTTGAAAACCACCCCGGCCAATTGGTGCAGACCAGTGTCGAAGTGGACCCCAATGCCGAACTCTCTGGGGTCTATCGCTACGTGGGCGCGGGTGGGACCGTCATGCGCCCCACCAAGATGGGGCCGGCCATGCTGTTCAATCGCATCAAGGGCTATCCCGGCGCGCGGGTCGCCATCGGCATCCTGGCCGACCGCAAGCGGGTCGCCCTGCTGCTGGGCACCACCGTGGACCGGCTGGGCTTTCACCTGTGCGAAGCGCTCAACCACCCCATTCCGCCGGTCATGGTGCCCACCGCGCCGTGCCAGGAGGTCGTGCACCTGGCCAGCGAGCCCGGGTTCGACATCCGCAAGCTGATCCCGGCCCCCACCAACACCCCCGAGGACGCCGGCCCGTTCATCACCATGGGGCTCTGCTACGGCAAGGACCCGGAGAACGGCCAGGAGGACGTGACCATCCACCGCCTGTGCGTGCAGGGTCCGGACACCATCTCGATGATGTTCATCCCCGGCCGGCACCTGGACTCTTTCCGGATCAAGGCGGAAAAGGCCGGCAAGGCCCAGCCCATCTCCATCAGCATCGGCCTGGACCCGGCGGTGTACATCGCCGCCTGCTTCGAGGCGCCCTCCACCCCCCTGGGCTTCAACGAACTGGGCATTGCCGGCGCCCTGCGCAACACCCCGGTGGAACTGGTGAAGTGCCTCTCCGTGGACGCCAAGGCCCTGGCCAGCGCGGAGATCGTCATCGAAGGCGAGCTGCTGCCGGATGTCCGGGTGGTGGAGGACCAGAACAGTCACACCGGCAAGGCCATGCCCGAATTCCCCGGCTACAACGGCCCGGCCAACCCGTCCCTGCCGCTGATCAAGGTCAAGGCGGTGACCTTCCGCAAGAACCCGATCATGCAGACCGTCATCGGCCCCAGCGAGGAGCACGTCAACCTGGCCGGCATCCCCACCGAAGCCAGCATCATCACCATGATCGGCAAGGCGCTGCCGGGCTTCCTGCAGAACGTCTACGCGCATCCTTCGGGCGGCGGCAAGTACCTGGCCGTGCTCCAGGTGAAGAAGACCGTGCCGTTCGATGAGGGCCGCCAGCGCCAGGCCGCCTTGCTTGCCTTCTCATCCTTCTCCGAACTCAAACATGTGATCCTGGTGGACGAGGACGTGGACCCGTTCGACACCAATGATGTGCTCTGGGCCATGACCACCCGGTTCCAGGCCGATGCCGACCTCATCCCCATTCCCGGCGTGCGCTGCCACCCGCTGGATCCGTCCCAGACCCCCGAAATGAGCCCCAGCATCCGCAGCAAGGGCATCGCCTGCAAGGCGATCTTCGACTGCACCGTGCCTTTCGAATTGAAGGCCAGGTTCCAGCGCGCCCAGTTCAAGGAAGTGGATTTCGAACGCTTCCTCAAAGGCTGATGCGGCAACCTCCGTGGTCGATCCAGGTCACGACGCCCGGGGCGGTGCCCCGGGGTGTTGTGACCGCGGGGGGTGTACTGATTTGAACCAGGAGAATGGCGACCGGGACCGGTGCTTCGCCGGGAAGGGCAAGGCAAGGACCGTCGCCCAGAAACAAGATAGGAATGGTTGAAGGAAACTCCGCTCCCGCGCATCCTGGCACGCTACGGGAGGGCTTGCCATCAACACCTCGGGAGGATTTATGAATAACATCTGGTTCCGGAACCTTCCGGTGAAAAAGAAAATCGGATTGGTGGTCGGGTTCTTCTCGTTGGCCCTGGTCGCAATGCTGGTGGTGGCGGTCAGCGGCATCCGCGCCGCCCAGCTGCGTGGGGAAGCCATCTATGAGCAGAATCTCCTGTCCAACGGGGACCTGACGGTGGTGCGGACGTCGGTGCTCAGGGCGCTGGTCCTGGCGAACAACGTCATGCGCGCATCCAGCCCGGAGCAGGCGGCCAGGTTCGAAGCGGACATGGAGCAGATGGACAAGAACTTCGATGCGGCCTGGGACCGCTACCAGAAATCCTGGTCCACGGAGGTCGCCCGGCAGGTGGGCCCCCAGTACCATGTCCTCGCCCTGGAGCAGAGGAGGATCCGAAGGGAGATCATTCTGGCGCTTGCCGAGAAGAATGGCCTGGAAAAGGCCAAGAAGGTCCTGATCCAGCAGATCGACGCTTCAGACAGCCAGCTCGGGCCGCTCGGCGCGCAACTGGTGAAGGACAACGCCAGGCAGGCCGCGGATGCCCTGGCGAACGGTCAAAGCGAGTACCGCCATAACCTGGTCTTCGGAATCGCCTTCTCCTTCATCGCCATCCTGGTGGGATCGATGCTGGGCATGGTCCTGATCAAAGGCATCCATGATCCCCTGAGGGCCTTCGGGCTGCTGCTGGGGGCCGTGGCCAAGGGAGACCTGAGCGCCCAGGCCACCATGGATCGCAAGGATGAGTTCGGTGAACTGGGGCAAAGCCTCAACACCATGGTCGGCAACCTGAGGACCGTCCTGCTGGAGGTGCGAGGGAGTGTGGAGAGTGTCGCCAGCGGCGCCACCCAGCTTTCGGCTTCGGCGGACCAGATGGCCGCCACCTCCTCGGGGATCGCCAAGACCTCGGACAGCATGCGCTCGGGGAGCGAGCGCATGGCCGCCGCCGTGACCGAATTGTCGGCCTCCATCGACCAGGTGAACCTGAGCGCCCAGTCCTCCCTGGACCACCTCCACAAGGTACTGGAGGTCACCGGCAAGGGCCAGGAGGCAGGCACCAGCACCCGCGCGGCCATGGGACAGATCGCCACCACCGCCGGCCAGATTTCCCAGGCCGTGAACGTCATCCAGGAGATCGCCAACCAGACCAACCTGCTGTCCCTGAACGCCGCCATCGAGGCCGCCAAGGCCGGTGAGCATGGCAAGGGCTTTTCGGTGGTGGCGGAAGAGGTGCGGAAGCTGGCGGAGCGTAGCGGCACCTCGGCCAAGGATGTGGCAGTCTACATCAACGCGGCCAGGGAGGCGGTGGAGAAGGGGGAGTATACCGTCACCACCACCGTGAGTACCTTGCAGGACATCCGTACCGGCCTGGACGAATTCGCCAACGAAACCCGCCGGGTGGCGGCCGCCACCATCGAACAGGCCCGGGCGGGCGCCGATGTGGCCCGCCAGGTCGAAGCGAACTCCCAGGAGGCGGTCATGGTCGCCGGGGCCATCGTCCAGATGTCCCAGGCCAACCAGGAGGTGGCCAGGACCGCCTCGAGCTTGACCCAGCTGAGCGAGGGCCTCCACTCATTGGTTGCGCGTTTCGTTCTTTAGAACGCCCGCTCGTGCTGGCCCACGGGCGATCTGGAGGGTGATCAAAGGGAGGACGACGCCGGGCCCTGGACGACGCTGGCGCGTTTCAAGACCATCGAGAAGGTGTAGCGCTTGGTCGGGTGGATGGAAATCGTCGTTTCGATGGTTTCGCCCACCCGGTCGAGGTATCGGCGCACGATCTTCAGCGCGGGCGAGCCTGGCTCCACCTGCAGGACCGCCGAAAATTCCGCCGCCACCGCCACCGCGGTGATCGACTGGTGCACTTCGGCGCTGCGGCGGCCGTAGTATTTCTCGATCAGTTCGCTGATCAGGGGGATGGGATCGCGGCGGACCAGCTTCCCCAGATCCGAGTAGGTGGCCGGAACATAGCTGTCCGTCCAGCAGATGGGCGCGTCGTCCTGGTCGTTGCCCTGGCGGATGCTGGCGATGTGCAACCAGCGGGACCCAGGCGGACAGCCGATCTCCTTGGCCAGTTCCAGGTCCGCCACCACTTCATGGACCTTCTTCACCACCCGGAGGTTGGTGACGGCAAGCTGCACCAGGTCGTCCAGGGTGCCAAGGGAATGATCGTAGTGCTGGGACTGGTCGCGGGTTTCCACCCGGGTGCCGACCCCCTTGCGCCTGGAAACCAGGCCGAGATCGATCAGTTCCCGAAGCGCTGAACGCACCGTATGCCTGCTGGCACGGTATTGGATGCACAGCTCGGTTTCCGAAGCCAGCAGGGAGCCGGCCGGAAATTTCCCTGTGGCAATCCCTTGGGCAAGCTCTCGCGCGATCTGGGCGTAAAGCGGTTCAGCCATTTTTTCGAGTTTCAACCATTGAGCAACCTTGATCCAGGGCCAGCGATCAGGCTACCACAGCCGCGTACCGCCGCTTTCCACCAAAATGGTTGACGAACTTGTCCGGACAACATAACGTATACGGACAAGTTGAATTGAACCCATCGCACGGGGGCCCCCGATCCCCTTCTTCTTCACCCAATGACCAGAGGTTCCCATGGCATCCACCGTTTTCGACTCAGAGCTGTTCCGCGACTCGTTTGGCACACCGGCCATGCGGGCCGTGTTCGATGACAAGGAACTGATCCGGAAGTATGTCCAGGTGGAGGTCGCGCTCGCCAAGGCCGAGGCCCGCTGCGGCGTCATTCCGGCCGCGGCGGCGAAGGAGATCGCGGAACGGTGCAGCGCGGCGGCGCTCGACCTGGATCTGTTGCGTCACGAAACGGAGATCGTGGGCTATCCCATCCTTCCGCTCGTCCACCAGATCGCCAAGCAGGCTGGCCCTTCGGGCGGCTACGTGCACTGGGGCGCCACCACCCAGGACATCATGGATACCGCCGTGGTGCTGCAACTGCGGGACGCCTTCGACCTGGTGGAAGCCGACATCAAGGCCCTGCGCCAGATCCTGGCCGGCCTGGCGGCACGCTACCGGGACACCCCCATGGCGGGCCGCACCCACCTGCAGCAGGCCCTGCCGGTGACCTTCGGCTACAAGGCGGCGATCTGGCTGGACATGTTTGACCGCCACCAGGAACGCCTGGCCCAGGCGCGCCCCCGGGTGCTGGTCGGGGAGTTCGCCGGCGCGGCCGGGACCCTGGCCTCCCTGGGCGACAAGGGGCTGGCGGTGCAGAAGGCGATGATGGAGGAGCTGGGCCTGGCCGTGCCGGTATCCACCTGGCATGTGGCCCGGGACGGCTTCGCCGAGGCGGTCAACCTCCTGGGGCTCATCACCGGATCGCTGGGCAAGATCGGTCTGGACGTGATGCTTCTGGCCTCCAACGAGTTCGGCGAGCTCTACGAACCATTCGTCAAGGGGCGGGGCGCGAGCAGCACGATGCCGCAGAAGCGGAATCCCATCTCCAGCGAACTGATGGTGGCCTGCGCCAAGGGCGTGCGCCAGCAGGCGGGGCTGATGATGGACGCCATGGTCCAGGACCTGGAGCGGGCCACCGGTCCGTGGCATGCGGAGTGGATCGCGATCCCCGAGGCTTTCATCCTCGCCGCGGGCGCCCTGAACCAGGCCAAGTTCATGCTGAACGGGCTCATCGTCGACCAGAAGGCCATGGCCAGGAACCTGGGCATCACCAACGGGCTGATCGTGGCCGAGGCCGTGATGATGGGCCTGGCGCCCTACATCGGACGCCAGGAGGCGCATGACGTCGTTTATGACGCCTGCCGTGCGGTCAACGAGAAGGGCGGAGACCTGGCCGGCGTGCTGAAGGCCATGCCGAACGTCGCCAGCCGCCTCAATCCCGAGTTGATCGACCACTTGACCGATCCGGCCAACTACCTCGGCATGGCGCCGCAGATGGTCGACCAGGTATTGGCAAGCTCGGCCAAGTTGAACTAGCCGCATCGTCGACCTCTGGAGGCGTCATGTCAACCACCGGGACAAACTCCCACGCTAGACGACTGTTCGCGATCGCGCTGCCCATCCTCCTGGCGCTGGCCATCTGGTGCATCCCCGTGCCCAAAGGGCTCACACCGCAGGCATGGCACATGTTCGCCATCTTCGCCGCCACCATCGCGGGAATCCTCACCCAGCCCCTGCCGTCGGGGGCCGTGATGCTGATCGCGATCTGCGCGTCGATCTTCACCAACACCCTGTCGGAAACCAAGGCCCTGGCTGGCTTCGCCAGCGGGACGGTGTGGCTGATCTTCTGCGCCTACATTCTTTCCCTGGGCTTCGTCTCCTCCGGGCTGGGCAAGCGCATCGCGTACAAGATGCTGTCCAAGTTCGGCGGCAGCAGCCTGGGCATCGCCTATTCGCTGGGGGTGTCGGACCTGATCATGGCCCCCGCCATGCCTTCGGTGACCGCCCGCTCGGGAGGCATCATCTTCCCGATCGCGCGTTCCATCAACGAAGTCCTGGACTCCGGCCCGGGCCCGAACGGCAAGAGGATCGGCGATTTCCTGACCATGGTGTGCTTCCAGTTCACGCCCATCACCGGGGCCCTGTTCCTCACGGGCATGGCGGCCAATCCGTTGATCGGAAACCTGGCCAAGACCACCCTGGGCCTGGACATCACCTGGTTCGGCTGGTTCGTCGCGGCCAGCGTTCCCGCCCTGGCCTGTTTCCTGCTCATGCCCCTGTTCGTGTACAAGATCATCAACCCCGAGCTCAAACGAACACCGGAAGCCAAGGAAATGGGCCGCCGCTCCCTGGGCGAGCTGGGCCCGATGACGGTTCCGGAAAAGAAGGTCGCCTTGGGCTTCTGCCTGGCGCTGATCGGCTGGGGCACCAGCCTGATCACGGGCATCGGCGCCACCACGGTGGGCCTGGGGTTGGCCGCCTATCTGTTCGCCACCAACGCGGTCAACTGGAAGGACCTCCTGAATGACCATGCCGCCTGGGACACGGTGATCTGGTTCGGCGCCATCATCAGCCTGGCCACCGGACTTTCGGACCTGGGCTTCATCAAGTGGATGACGGTCGCCTTGAGCACCTCGCTCAGGGGCATGGGCCCCATGGAAGCCTTCCTGGTCCTCGGCCTGCTCTACATCTACATCCACTACCTGTTCGCCACCGCCACCGGCCACGTGGCCGCGCTGTACGCCCCCTTCGCCGCCACGGCCATCGCCGCCGGCGCGCCGCCCATGATGGTGGCCATCTGCTTCGGAATCTTCAGCAACCTGATGTGGGGCAACACCGAATACGGAGGCGGCCCGGGTCCCATCTACTTCGCCCAGGGCTATTTTGAACGGACCCGGTTCTACAAGATCAACTTCTTCGTGGTCACCGTGAACGTCATCCTGACGCTCACGGTGGGGGCCGTGTGGTGGAAGGCGCTGGGCTACTACTGAGCTCCTGCCTATGATCTGTCCTTGCAACGAGAAGGCTCGTGGATCGACATCCATCGGCCGGTTCCCAGCCGTTGCCGACGGCGGCCACCACCAGATGTTTCCCTTCAGAGCAGGAACCTATAGGCTCTTCACTATCTCTTCCCGGCGGGCCTTGTATTCCTCGTCGGTGATCAGGCCGCTCCTCCTAATTAGCAGACACCCTCTAAGAGGGTGTCTGCGAATTAACTTGACTTGTCTCGAATCCATGAGAAAAAGGTCCATCGGGGAGGATGCCCATGGACCGAGAGCAGAAAAGGAAACCGGGGAGACCTCGGAAGATCATCGAGGGCAGCGAGT
>JARLGP010000129.1 GCA_031292735.1 Holophaga sp. | reverse complement strand
GCACCGCCGGTTTGGCTCCGGGCCGGCTGGCCAGGAACGCTCCGCCACCCGCCAGCAGCAGCGCCCCGGCGAAGGCGGGATAGAGCCAGCGGCGCCGGGGCGCGGGGGCCGCGGCTCCGGCAGGCGCCTGGACGCCGGCGGTGAGCGCCGGTTCGGGCAGCCGTTTCATCAGGGTGGGGGGCGCGGCGGCGACCGCCGCCTGCAGGTTCTGCCGGAGCAGCAGGGAGGTGGCCTCGTCCAGCACCCCGGACCAGGTGGGATCCTTGCAGGCGCGGAGCGCCTTGGCCAGCTCGTCGGCGGTCTGGAACCGCTGCTGCGGCTCCTTGGCCAGGGCCTTGTCCAGCACCGTGCGGATGCTGGGGCTGATGCCCTGGGTGGCCTCCATCTCCAGCGGCTCCGGCGAATCGGACACGATCTTGAACAGGATGGTGGTGGTGTTGTCCCCGGCGAAGGGCTTGCGCCCGGTGAGGCACTCGTAGAGCATCACGCCCACCGCGAACAGGTCCGACTGGGCGGTGGCGTGGCCTTCCCGGATGTACTCGGGCGCCATGTAGCTCACCGTGCCCATGACGATGCCGGTGGCGGTGAGGCTGCTGTCCTCGAACCGGGCGATGCCGAAATCCATGACCTTGGCCAGGAGGTCCTTGCCGTCCTGCACCACCCGGACATTGGCCGGCTTGATGTCGCGGTGGATGATGCCGTTGCGGTGGGCGTGGCTGAGGCCGTCGCACACCTGGGCCAGGACCTCCAGGAACTGCGCGGGGGAAAGCGCCTTCTGCCGGATGAGGTCCTCGAGGTCGTCGCCCTTCACGTATTCCATGACCAGGAAGAACACCTCCTGGTCCTTGTCGAAGTCGTAGATGGTGACCAGATTGGGATGGTTCAGCTGGCCGGCGGCCTCGGCCTCCCGGCGGAACCGCCCTTCGGCGTCCTCTCCCTGGGCGGCCGAAGGCAGGATGGTCTTGATGGCCACTTCCCGGCCGATGGTGGGGTGGTGCGCCAGGTACACTTCACCCATGGCGCCCTTTCCCAGGGTTCGCAGAATTTCATACTTGCCGATCTGCTTGGCCATGCTCACCCGCTGAAGGGAGTATTTGATTCTAGCGCCGAAACCCCGCTCTTCTGTCAAGGGCAAGAATAGGAGAGAATCAGCTGGCGCGCAGCATTCCTGTGATCCATTCCGAGGGTTCCATGCCCAACTTCGAAGCCTATTACATTGTCAAATGGCTGCACCTGATCTGCCTGGCGCTGGGCGGCGGTTCCGCCATGATCATCGTGATCCTGGTGGGCTTCGAGGATGGTCAGGAAGAGCTCAAGGGCATGACGTCGATCCTGTGGAAGCGCATCGCGGCCTGGGCGTTCCGGCTGGCCGTGCTCCTGGGCATCGTTCTGGTGGCCATGCAGATCCGGGCCGGGGGGCACCCGTTCCAGGCCAGGTACCTGCACGTGAAGCTGCTGCTGGTGGTGTTCCTCCTGATGTTTTCCGAGCTGAGCGGCAGGAGCCTGGCCAAGGCCAAGCGCGGGGCGGCCATGCTGGCCATCCTGCTGTTCCTCCTGACCACCTTCGTGAGCGTCAACAGCGGCGCCTTCGGCAACCTGAAGCACCGGCCGGGCAACCCCGGCACCTTCGCGGGGGCCGCGGAGCAGGGCGCCCAGTAGAAAGGCTAGAGTGTTTCCAGGATCCTGCTCCGGATCTTCTCGTACTCCTCGCGGGTAACCAGGCCTTCCTTCAGGAGGTACTCGAGCTGGAGCAACCGCTCCCGCTTCCCCGTCGATGGCGTCTCCGGAGCCGGGAGGGGGATGATCCGCGCCCCGGAACTGGACACTTGCGGTTCCGGGGCCTTGGCCGGTGCCGGAAGCTGGATGAGGCTCTCGGCCTTTGCGGCCGAGCGCGTCTTGGCCTGGTAGGCGCTTTCCATGGTCCCGTTCAGTTCCTTTGCGATGGCCAGGGCGACATTGTCCATGACCGCCTGACAGTCGCTGTCGGCCGATTCCCGGTTGTCCACCTGTTCCCGGGTCATGAACGCGAAGACCACGCCTCCCTTCTGGTCCAGCACCTGACCCTCCACCGCCAGGGTGGCGCTGGCGCGCCCACCGGCATAGCTTTCATGGACATCCAGATCGGTGACGGTGAGGTTCAGGACGTTGGTGGATCCGGGGACCGTCAGGCGGGACAATGCGGCCGGCAAATGGTTGACCGTGGCGGCAAAGCGCCCCTCGGCGAGGCTTTCAAGGCGGCCCAGGATGAACCCCGAAGCCGTGTCGTAGTGCGGGTCGAACCAGACCAGGTCGAGTTTTTTCCCGGTCTTCATCCGGCTGCTGATCTCCGGGGGCAGCGTCTGCGCGCCCCCCCCGTGGACCGGCAGGCCGCCGATTCCGAGCAGCACCAGGCAGGCCAGAGCCATTCGTCGCATCGTCCCCCCTCCTGAAATGGTGATGGCCTAGAACCTGCCACGCAAGGACACATTGACCTTGGCATTGGTGTTGTGACTGGCGGGCTGGCCATTGTCGTTCATGGCAGTGTAACCGCTGGCTGCCCGTGCCTGCTCGATACCGTATTCGATGCCCATATCCACGTACTTGTTGAAGAAGATGAACCTGTTGGCAAAAGCCGAAATACCGGATTTAAGGTAGAAATACACCATCATCGAGGCCGGCAGGGAGGGACGCGCGTACTGGACCCCTCCCACGGAGATGTTGGACCGGTATTTGGGCGACCAGGTGTGCGAAAGGCCCGCGGCCCAGCCGATGCTCTGGAACGGCGTGACGGAACGGTTGGCATCGTTGAACACCACCGATTGATAGCCGATGCCGTAGCCACCCAGGGCATTGCCCTTGTAGAAGTCGTATAGGAAATCGTCGGACTTGGACAACCTGAAATCGCCGGACACCATGTAGGCGTATTCCATCCGGCCGTAATTCTTCTTGGATACGTGGCTGGTGCCGGGCACGAAGGTGCCGAAGTACTGGCCCATTCCGTGCAGGCAGAGGTGCCCCCACTTGTCCTTGTAGGTCCAGGCCGCGATCACGGTGGGAATGCTCACGTCCCCGGTCGAAGTGGAAGAGGAGCCGACGGCTCCAGCGTTGGTGGTGGTTTGCTGCTCCAGCGAGATGCCCCCGGAGTTCTTAGCATCTATTTTGTGGTAATACTGGATTTCAAGCACATGGGGCAAAAGCCAGGCCGGCTGGCCCAGAGGCCCCAGCCAGTCCGCGGTTTCGTACCACAAATCCCGGTCGCCCCACAAGGACCAGTTCTGGCCGAAGGTCCAGTCGCCGATAACGAGAGCGGCCTGGCGGAGGTGCGAGTTGGAGCCGTTGAGGTCGTATTCGATCTGGGTGGTGATGTTCCCCAGGCTGGTGTTGGGGGTGTTCGACAGGAACCCGAACCGGGTCGGCTGGACCGCCATCACGTACTGATGGTCGGGCAGGGTGTGGGTATCCAGGGGCCCCGTCCCGTTGTAGTTGTAGAAGAGACTGCCGGCGTAACCGCTCTGTTCTTCCTTGGCGTCCTGGTAGTAGTGGCCGTAGACCCACACCCACCCGTACAGGTTCATCTGGGTGTCGCCCACCGTGACCAAGGGAATCGCCTTGAGTGATGGTGCGCCCAGCAGGAGCGCGGCGGCCGTGACCGTTGCAAGCCGGAAT
Source organism: Holophaga sp. (assembly GCA_031292735.1). Next base: position 9,237 of record JARLGP010000129.1, on the reverse strand, counting down.
TTTTTCATTCGTTCCTTCTCCTTTGAAGGGGCCCTCGGGGAGCCCGGGCGGATGAAGCGTGAACCGCGGCAACACGGGAAAACGGAACGGCAGGTGACTGGGGGCAGCGACCCACACCAGCCGGCTGGGTGGGCCATGCCCCCCGAACCCGGCTGAACCTTTTTCCCTGAATGACCTCGTCGATGATTGGAATAAAGGTAGAGAGCAAAGTTCTTGCCAAAGTCCACGGGCCGCCTTCGGCCTCCCGGCATGGCCGGCAGCCCGCCCATCTGGGCATGGAAGCGCCGGCCACCTGCGGGATCCCGGGCCGGGGCAGCCATCAGCCGGCGGGTCCGCCTGGGATCCGCGCAAAATTTTGCCCCTCCTCCGTCGAGGATTTTGCGTCCGGAAGGGTCCACAAATAAGAAAAGCCAGGGGACGCATCCCCTGGCCATGACCGGGCCCGGATCCGGCCCTGCTACCCGGCCAGTTGGGCCAGGTCCTTTTCGATATTGGTCTGCATCGTCAGGAGCGCCACCGCCAGGATGACCGCCATCACGACCAGGTAGCCGAAGGAAACGATCATCCTGCCCCCGGAAAGGTCGGTAATCAGGCCCATGGCCGCAGGCGCAAAAAAACTTCCCAGCTGGGCCGCGCCATTGGTGGTTCCCGAGGTGCGGCCGATGAGCGCCACCGGGATCTTCTTGAACACCAGGCAGGGCATGTAGATCGTCACGTAGCCCAGAGCCAGGCTGATGAAGGTCTGGATCAGGATGATGGTTTTGACGCCGATTCCGCCCCGGTACATCATGAACAGGCACAGGGTGACCAGCACGGAGCCGGCGAAGCCAAGGTACTTGTTCTGCCGGTCGGACAGCCGGTCGATGATGAAGCCGCTGAAAAGAACGCTGACCAGGATGGCGAGCCCAGGCACCGACTGCAGCCAGCCCGTGGTCTTGATGTTGATCCCGAAAAACTTCATCAGATAGGTGGGCATCCAGGAGCCCAGTCCCCACATCAGGGTATAGGCGGTGAAGTTGGCCACCACCAGGCTCCAGATCATGGGAATCCGGAAGATCTTCTTGAAAGGCAGGTCGCCCGCGACTGGCGCGCCGGCAGCGGCCGCCGGCCGGGAACCCGTCCCCGGGTTGGGTTCAGGCTTCAGCAGAAGGTAGAACAGCACGATGACGATCAGGCCCAGAAAGGCCACGGCAAAGAACGGCTGCCGCCAGCCGGTCCTGGCGATCATGGCGGCGACGATGATCGGCCCCAGGCACGCCACGAATCCGCCCGATGACAACATGATGGAAGTTGCCTTTGCGATCTCGTTCTTTCGGTAGGTCATGGCGATGGCCTTCCCCGCCGACATCTGGAACGGTCCTTCGCTTACGCCGAACGCGAAGCGCACCAGCAGCATGGCCGTGAAGCTGGTGACCAGGCCGGTGAGCCCGGTGAACACCGACCATACGAAGACGACCACCAGCATGATGTTCCTTGGGCCGAACCGGTCGGCCAGCATGCCGCCTGGAAACTGCATGAGGGTGTATCCGGCGAAGAAGGCGCTCAGGATCAAGCCCATCTGGGTGGCCGAAAGATGGAACTCCTTGATGATCGAGGGCACCGCGAAATAAATGATGGTGCGGTCGAGGCTCCCGAGGGTCCAGCCCAGGAACAGCAAAAGGATTACAATGTATTTATATCTGCTCCATTTCTCGGGCCTTGGCTTGGCCAGGGCTGTGTTTTCCATTTCCAATGCATTTTCCATTTGGCTCTCCCGTCTCGTTCTTTCGGATTTAGTGGCCGTTACGGAATAACCATTGCTCGACCTCGTCTTTCCGCTACGGCCACTTATGCCGGGGCCGCGCGAAACGGGAAGGGTTATTCCATCACAACGGCTTATTGCCTCAGCCATTCGACCGCGCAGTGGGCATACACCGATGCGCCAATGGTCAATGCCTTTTCATCGAAGATCACGTTCGGACTGTGCATGGGGACACCGCCTTCGTGCCCGGCGCCGACCACCAGGTACATCGATGGGACTTCCTCGGAGAAGTAGGCGAAATCCTCGGTTCCGGGGAGCGCCTGTTCCAGGACCACGAACTGCTCCGCGCCGACCACATCCCGGACCGCCCCGGCCATGGCTTCGCCCAGGGCGGCATCGTTGTGGAGAATGGGCGTGTAGATGGTTTCCTTGGTGCTGGACCCGCCCATGATCCGGGGCACATTCTCGAGGATATCGTTGACCTTGGCCATGACATTGGATCGTGCTTCCTTGCTGTAGCAGCGGAGCCCGCCTTCCAGCACGGCGGAGTCCGGGATGATGTTGGGCGCCGAGCCTCCGCCCAGCTTCCCGACGGTCAGGACGGCCGTCTCGAAAGGATCCACCAGCTTGCCCACCAGGCTGTTGAGCATCATGTACATGGTATTGACGATCAGCAGGGGATCGACGCACAGGTGGGGCATCGAACTGTGCCCACCCTTCCCTTGCACCCGCACCATGAAGGTGTCCATGGAGGCCATGGCGATTCCCTTGGGCCAGATGATCGTCCCGGTGGGGACCAGCGATACCACGTGAACCGCCAGGGCCGCGTCCACCCTGGGGTCGGCGAGCACACCCGCCTGGATCATGGCCTTGGCGCCGACACCGATCTCCTCCGCGGGCTGGAACAGGATCTTCACGGTCCCTTCCAGCTCCGCCTCATGCGCCTTCAGGACGGTCGCCGCGCCCAGGAGCATCGCCGTATGCATATCGTGGCCGCAGCAGTGCCCGAATCCGTTCAGGGACCGGAACGGCAGGTCCGTGTTCTCGCGCATGGGCAGCGCGTCCATATCGGCCCGGAGAAGCAGCGTCCGGCCCGGTTTTCCCAGGCAGACGAGGATCCCGGAACCGTCGATTTCCCGGTACTCGATGCCCAGCTCCTTGAGCCGCTGGGCCACGTAGAGCACGGTATCGTGCAGGGCGAAACCGATCTCTGGATTGGCATGGAAATGTCTCCTGTCTGCCACCAGCACGGATTCCAGATCCATGACCGACTCAATGATGCTGCTCACACCTGCCTCCTTGGAATTGTCGGGTTGATGACATGTCCCAGATCAAGTTCTGTGCCAAACCTCCACAACCGTTTTCGAAGCCCGTTGGCTGGAGCCTGCGGACCGGTCCCAGAAAGGTGGAGGCGTTCGGGACGCAAAATTTTCATCCGGTCCGGCAAAAACGTGCGTGGGAATCCGGAAGGGGGTTGGCAGACACCTTGCTTATTTATAGGGGTTTGATCGAGGTCCGGTGAACCGAGCCGGGCGAAGACAATCGGGGAGGATGGTTTTGGGACGGCAGGAGTATAATCCACCAGAGCTAAAGTACATGGACTCGAAGTATTTATACTTCATTCAAAAGCTGGGCAACTTTGTCGACACCTTGTTCGTGGTGGATGAGAAGTGGTGCATCTGCTCCCACAAGATGTTTCGCCAAGGAGGCCTGTCCTGGGAAGAGATGTCATCCATCGGGAAAACCCCGGCGGAGATCTTCCCGAACCTGAGCCCGAAGGACTCGCCAAGCTACCGGGCCCTTCACTACAACGAAATTACAGTCGACAGGAAGCTCAAGGTCGGCTACAAGGGGGTGGAATACACCGTCATCATCAACACCTTTTTGATCATCGACCAGGGGCGAACCATCGGCGCCGTGACCACCGCCAAGGTCCTGGACGAGGAATACCTCCGATATTCCATCAACGTTCCGGAATTCCCGGCCATCCAGCAGAACCGCCTCTACGAGGTTGCCGACATCATCGGCAATTCCCCGGAAACCACCCTGCTCCGCCAGAAGATCCAGACGGTGGCGCCCATGGCGTCCAGCGTCTTCATCTACGGGGAGACCGGAACCGGCAAGGAACTGGTGGCCCAGGCCCTGCATAGCGGGAGTCCGCGCCGGAACGGCCGCTTCATCTCCCAGAACTGTGCGGCCATTCCCCAGACCCTCCTGGAGAGCCTGTTCTTCGGAACCACCAAGGGCAGTTTTACCGGGGCCCAGAACAAGGCCGGGATCTTCGAACTGGCCAACGGCGGCACGGTTTTTCTGGACGAGCTGAATTCCATGGACCTTGGCATGCAGGCCAAACTGTTGAAGACCATCGAGGACAGGATGGTCACTCGGGTGGGCGGCTCGGAAGCTCGGCTGATCGATGTCCGGATCATCGCCGCCGCCAACCAGTCCCCGGAGCGCAGCCTTCAGGACAGAACCATCCGGCCCGACCTGTTCTTCAGGTTGTCGGGCGTCCAGATCTACCTGCCGCCCTTGCGCGAGCGCAAATCCGACATCCAGGACCTGGCGGCCCATTTCATCCGCAAGTTCAACCGTGAGATGTCCACCAGCGTCGAGCGGATTTCCCCTGACGTTCTGGATCTGTTCCGAGCCTACGGGTGGCCCGGCAACATCCGGGAGCTGAAGAACGTGATGGAATCAGCGTTCAATTTCATCACCGGCCCGCTCATCGAACCGGGCAGTCTTCCGGATTACCTGAAGCGGCTGCCCGCCACCCGCCAACCGGAGCCCACGGCGGAAGAAGAAAGCCTCCATGAAGCCAGGGCCAGGTTCGAGAAAGAAATGATCACCAGCAAGGCCAGGGAGGCCCGGAACCTCACGGAGCTGGCCGACTCACTGAACCTTTCCCGCCAGGCCTTGGCCTACAAGATCAAGAAGCACGGGCTCAAGCTCTTCGATATCGGTTGAGGGCCGGGGCCTTCAGTCCTCGAACGGATCCAGTCCGTGTTTCCTCATTTTGTATTTCAAGGTTTGCCGCGAAATCTTGAGGCGCCCGGCCAGTTCCGCCAGGGACCGGGCCTCCTTGGCCCGGGCCTTGATGAAATCCCGTTCGAACCGGTCCATGGCCTCGGACAGGCTTTCGCCGTCGGCGAGTTGCGTTTGCCGGGGAGCCTGGTTGATCTTCTTCATGTATTCCGGGAGATCGTCCAGTTGGAGCACGGGGCTGGCCCCGAACGAAACGGCGCATTCCAGGACGTGCTTGAATTCGCGGATGTTGCCCGGCCAATCGTAGTGTTCGAACAGGACCTGGACATCCTGGGACACCCCCTGGATGGCCTTGTCCAGATCCTGGTTCAGGCAGTTCAAATAGTGGGGCAACAAGTCGGCCAGATCGGACTGCCGTTCCCGCAACGGTGGAAGCCGGATCTGGACCCCCGACAGGCGGTAGAACAGGTCGGCCCGGATGGTCTTGTCCTGCAGGCACCGGTCCGGCGTCTCGTTGATGGAGCTGAGAATCCGGACATCGATCTGCCGGGCCCGGTCCCCGCCTACCCGGGTGATCCTCTTCTCCTCGATGGCCTTCAGCAGCTTGGCCTGCATGCCGAGATCCATGGAGTTCAGCTCGTCCAGGAAGAGGGTGCCACCCTCGGCCAGCTCGAAGATCCCGGGCCTGTTCTCCGCGCCCGTGAAGCTGCCCCTGGTGGTGCCGAAGAACGTGCTCTCCAGGAGGTTCTCGGGGATGGCGGCGCAGTTCTGGGAGATGAATGGAGCGTCGGGGCGCAGACTGTTGCTGTGGATGGACTGCGCCACCAGCTCCTTGCCGGTTCCGGTCTCGCCGTAGATCAGGACGTTGGAAGGCGAGACCGCCACCCGCTTGATCTTCATCCGCAGCAGCTGGGTTTCCCGGGAATTGCCGATGATGTCGGTGACGTCGAAAAGGTGCCGCTTCGGCCGGGCCGCCGGTCCCGGAAGGGTGATGGTGTCCCGGAGCAGGCCCGCGTCCAGCACCTGCCCGGCAGACGCGGCGCCGATCGTCTTGCCGTGCCTGGTCACCAGCATGGTGTTCACGACAACCAGGAACTCCAGGTCCTTGAAATTGATCTTGAGCTTTTCATTGATTTTCTTTTCGCCAAAATGCAGCGCCCGGTAGGTTGGGCAATTGGCTTCGGTCAGCCCCGGGAAGGCCTCCATGGGCGTCTTCCCGATGGAATCCTGCTCTTCCCAGTTGACCCCGCCGCTCTGGAAGATCCGGTGGGAGCAGATGCGGCAGTTCTCGTCCACGACCACCAGCGAGTCGATGAAGTTGCCGATCCCCAGGACGAAATCCAACTGCTTGAGGTCCATTTCTCCCCCGGTCGGGCCAGGCTGCTTGCTGACGTTCCACTGCATCTTATCCCCCCCGTGCCAGCCTCTGGCGAGGAACTTGCAGGCGGGATTTGCTGCCCACCGAAGGAGCAGCGGGAACGGGCCACAGGCTAGACCCCGGTGAGGACCTGCCGCGATGGCCGCAGGTAGGGCATCTCGACCCGGTAGGGGCCCGCCCCGGACACCGGCATGGGGGTCCGGGCCTGCCAGCCCGCGGCGAAGCGCTGCAGCTTCGGCAGGTCCAGGATCCGCACCGCCGGGAACATGTTCTTGATCAGGCCCAGGTCGGCCATCAGCCTCAAGGCCCGGCTGAACGCCTCCCGGCTGGCGCCCAGCCGCTGGGCCGAATCCTCCTGGGTCTCCCGGAATTCCACCAGGCAGCGCCCGGGGTTCCGTCCCTGGTAGTCCAGGATGAGCTGGGCGACCCGCTCCGGAACGCTGTGCAGGCTCAGGGTCTCCACCAGCGAAAGCAGGCTGCGGATCCGGCCGGCCAGATGCAGGCTCAGCCACATGGCCACATTGTGGTTCCGGGCGGCCAGGAGCCGCAGGGGTTCGGGCGGCACCACCCAGCACGCGGTCTGGCCCAGGGCTTCCCCCGCGGAGGTCGCCGCGCCGCCGTCGAAGGCCTCGTCCACCCCGCAGCAGGAGCCCGGCTCGAGGAAGTCCACCACCTGCACCTTGCGGCCGTCGGTCTGGAACACCTTGAGCGCCCCCTGGACCACCACCAGCACCCCGGGCATGGGCTCACCCTGGAGGAACACCACGTCGCCGTCGCCGAAGTGGCGCAGATCGCACCCGGCAAACAGCTCCCGGGCTTCCGCCACGGACAGGCCCGGAACACAGTCGAATTCTCCCAAGCTCACCACAGTCTGCCTCATATGGGGTGCTCCAACCTTCCTGCGGATCGCGGGAAGGTCGGGCGAGAAGGTCCCCGGTGCCATTCCAGCTTCAGGTTCTAGACGAATTCAAGCGAACTGACACGATGGGGAAATGCTATCAGGTCTCCCCTGAATGAAGCTTCCGTTTTCAAAATTATTTTGACTTTATTTTAACCTGTTTCCGGAATATCTTGAAGAATTCTTCCATATTCTCGCTAGATGATGAAAGGACTGGCCATGTCCGCGGAACTCGATCCCATTGATCTGAAAATGCTGCGTTTGCTGCAAAAAAATGGGCGCTTGAGCAACGCCGAACTGGCCCAGTCGGTGGACATCAGTCCGGCCACCTGCCACCGCCGGACCCAGCGGCTGTTCGCGGACGGCCACATCCAGGGGGTGCGGGCCCTGGTGGCGCCGGACAAGGTGGACCGCGGCGCCCTGGTCATGGTGGGCGTGGTGCTGGACCGCTCCACCCCGGACAGCTTCGCCCAGTTCGAGGCGGCGGCCAGCCACCTGCCCTACATCCTCGACTGCCACCTGGTGGCCGGCGATTTCGACTACTTCCTGAAGATCCGGGTGGAGGAGATGGCGGCGTTCAACCGAATCCACGGCAGCGAGCTGATCTCCCTGCCGGGGGTGCGGCATACCCGGACCTTCTTCGTGATGAAGGAAGTGATCGACAACGCCCCCCTGGAGTTCTAGACGGCTAGTCTAATGGCTGCCATAGGAGATCACCATGCAGGACTTCGAACTGTACAACCCCACCCGGATCGTGTTCGGCAAGGGGCGCATCCGCGACCTGGGCCGCCTGGTGCCGGCGGACGCCCACGTCCTGGTGCTCTACGGCGGCGGCAGCGTGCTGCGCACCGGCACCCTGCAGGCGGTGCGCGCGGCCCTGGGCCAGCGCCGGGTGGAGGAGTTCGGCGGCATCGAGCCCAATCCCAGCTACGAGAAGCTGATGGAAGCCGTGGAGCTGGGCCGGCGCGAGCAGGTGGATTTCCTGCTGGCGGTGGGCGGCGGATCGGTGATCGACGGCACCAAGTTCGTGGCCGCGGCCATCCCGTTCCAGGGCGAGCCCTGGGACATCCTCCTGAAGGGCGGAAGCGTGGTGGAGCGGGCGCTGCCCCTGGGCACGGTGCTGACCCTGCCCGCCACCGGCTCCGAGATGAACAGCGGCGCGGTGATCACCCGGCGCGCCAGCAAGACCAAGCTGGCCTTCGGCACGCCCAAGGTGTTCCCGGTGTTCTCGGTGCTGGATCCCAGCCTCACCTTCACCCTGCCGCCCCGGCAGATCGCCAACGGAGTGGCGGACGCCTTCGTGCACGTCATGGAGCAGTACCTGACCTTCCCCGCCGGCGGCCACGTCCAGGACCGCTTCGCCGAAGGGCTGCTGGTGACCCTCATGGAACTGGGGCCCAAGGCCCTGGCCGCCCCCGAGGACTACGAGGTGCGGGCCAGCCTCATGTGGGCGGCGACCATGGCGCTCAACGGCCTGATCGGCGCCGGGGTGCCCCAGGACTGGGCCACCCACCGGATCGGCCACGAGCTCACCGCCCTGTTCGGCATCGACCACGCCCGCACCCTGGCCGTGGTGCTGCCCTCGCTGCTGTGGCAGCGCCGGGACGCCAAGCGCGCCAAGCTGCTCCAGTACGGCGAGCGGGTGCTGGGCATCACCTCGGGCAGCGAAGCCGAGCGGGTGGAAGCCGCCATCGCCAGGACCCGGGCCTTCTTCCAGGAGCTCGGCATCGCCACCCGGCTGGGCGAGTACGGCGTGGGACGGGACGCCCTGGACACCATCCTGGGCCAGCTCAAGGACCACGGCATGACCGCCCTTGGCGAGCGCCAGGATCTCACCCTTGAGGGCAGCCGGCAGGTGCTGGCAGACTGCTTCTGATCGCTCCGGACGCCGTCGCCCTCCCGGGGGAGGGCGACGGCGTTGAGCTGGAAGCCCCGGCCGGGGCGAGTGTCATGCTGCTGGCCGGAATGCCGCTGGGCTAGACGTCCAGGGTGATGCCCTGGGCCAGTTCCACTCCGCCGCTGAAGTTGATCGCGGTGGTCTGCCGGCGCATGTAGGCCTTCCAGGCGTCGGAACCGCTTTCCCGGCCGCCGCCGGTCTCCTTCTCGCCGCCGAAGGCGCCGCCGATCTCGGCGCCGCTGGTGCCGTTGTTCACGTTGGCGATGCCGCAGTCGCTGCCCACGGCGGACAGGAACAGCTCGGTCTCGATCAGGTCGTCGCTGATGATGCCGCTGGCCAGG
>JARLGP010000128.1 GCA_031292735.1 Holophaga sp. | reverse complement strand
TCGATGCCGATCTCCTTCACCTCGGACATGTCCACCTTGGCAAGGCTCTCGTCCACGAAGTGATGGAGCATGCGCCAGAGCACGGTGTCATGCTCCCGGAGAAGCCTGGCGGCAGCGTTCATGGGCATGGTTGGGATGACCATCATCGCCAGGGCCTCGAACATGAGCGTGAACCCAGATCCGGGGCGAGCCCAGGGCACGTTGACCTGCTTGACGCCGTCCTGGTCGCACTTGCACCGGGGCACCCTCGCCGTCAGGTAGGCGGAATGCTCAAAGAAATCCATGTGCCTCCACGTCCTCTCCACGGTGTCGTGGGTCTTACAAGGCTTGCCGCAATCCGGGCATGGGAAGTTCGCCCCCCGGGCGAAATCGATCTGTATGTCCAGTCGATGGCCCTCCGGGTTGAACTGGAGGTCCTTGACCTCCCAAGGGGCCTGAAGGCCGAGCGCCATGGTGAACAGGGTCGTCATATCCATGGACCCATTTTCTCCGAAATCTGGCCACTGAGCCACCGGCCCAAAACAGCCCTTCTTTCCCGGAAGCCTTTCCGGCAATCACGACGCCTTCAGGGCCCAACACCCCAGCCAGCTCCGCCCGGGGACCACCCCTCTACAAGGGGTGTTCACCCATACAAAACGGCGATGGACCACATTTTAAGGTTCGCACCCTGTATGGCTGGAACCCGCGCCCAGCTTGCATCCAATGAGGGTCTATGGACGTGCCAGACCTCGTCCCAAGGAAAACTGCATGCAACGAAACTGGCCCTGGGAGGGCAAGGCCGGGAACACTGACCGGACCATTTAAGGTTCGCACCTTGAACCAAAGAAACATCGTCATGACAACATTTAGATTAGGTTTGCAACGTGGACCAGGGCTGGGACCCTATTGCCCTGACCAGTCCCGCCGTCTGGGGTAGTCCGGGCAGAGCGCAGAGACCGGACATTTTAAGGTCCGCACCCCATGATGCGTAATTATTTGTAAAAAAAGGATTTGGACCGGAATGCAGGGTAAAGGAGACAAGGACAGCCGTCCAGCCTGAGATCCCCTCATTCAGAGAAATCGAGACGCCTTCTCGCTCCTCGTTCGCGAAAAACCGGACATTTTAAGGTTCGCACCCCCTCACGGGAAAACCCGCGCCAATCCTCAATTCCTTCGACGTATGTCAGGAGTTCTGGAGGTGAGTTCCATCGGCCGTCGCTTCCGGTCGAACAGGGCCCCGCCCAGCTCCGTTTCCAGCTGGGCCACCTGCATGGTGATGGCCGTGGGCGCGATGTACAGGCGCTTGGCCGCCAGAACGATGCTGCCCGCGTCGACCACTTCGCAGAAATAGGTGATTTGCCGTGAGTTCATTTTTTCTGATCCTACACTCAAAAAACGGAAGTTGCTCCCGTGATTTTCTGAGCTTAACCTCTAGTTTCAGCCCTTTCCATCGGAACAGCAAGAGGTGTGAGCCTGCCAGTTGGGCCTGGCAGCAATGGTACATATGGTCCAAATACCAGGCAGACAGGAAACCTTCACAAAGGGTGCAGGGTGGCTGTTGGTCTGCTTCAGAAAACTAATTACCTCATGGAGATAGCCATGGCAAAGCGAAACAATGCCGTCCAGACAGCGGGTACGGCCGACCAGGGCATTCTATTCCCCACGGAATGGATGAAGGAAATAAAGGACAAGTTCTTCTACGTGGATTCCGATCCGGACATCGGGGAAAGACTTTTCTTCGACAATGCCGGAGGCTCATTCCGGCTGAAGAAGGCCAACGAGATCTTTGCCAAGATCGACGCCATTCCGGATTGTCCAGAGCGCACCCATAAGATGGCCGTTTACCTGCAAAAAATCCAGGAAGACGGGATCAACGACGTGAAGCTCATTTTCAATGCCCAGGGGGGCAGCGTGTTCACCGCCCTGACGGCGTCCGAGGCGATGTTCGACCTGGTCCGGGCGGTCGCTGAAAACACCAGCGGCAGCAACATGGTGACCTCGATCCTCGAGCACCCCTCCGCCTACGATCCCATGGTGGCCTACGCCGGCCGGCTCGGGAAGGAACTGCGGGTGGCCAAGAGCAACCCCATCACCGGCGGGGTCGACGTGGAGACGGTCATCGGGCTGGTGGACAAGAACACCTGCCTGCTCAACGTGATGTTCGCCTCCAACATCTCCGGCGCCGTGTTCGACCTGGAGGCCATCGTGCGCAAGGCCCGGGCCATCAATCCGGACATCTTCATCACGGTGGACGCGGTGCAGCATGCCCCCCACGGGGTCATCGACCTGCAGAAGACCCCGGTGGACGCCATCACCATGGCGCCCTACAAGTTCTTCGGGGTCCGCGGGTCGGGGATCGCCTGGCTTTCCGACCGGGCCGCGGCCCTGCCGCACCACAAGCTCACCGCCAAGGCCAAGGACGTATGGGAACTGGGCAGCCCGGCGCCGGCGCAGTTCGCGGTGATCGCGGAAATCGTCAACTACGTGTGCTGGATCGGCGGAAAGTTCACCGAGAGCCAGGACCGGCGCGCCCGCTACGTGGCGGGCATGACCCACATCGCCCTGCACGAACGGGCCCTGATGGCGTTGATGCTGGACGGCACCGGCAGCGTGCCGGGAATCCGCGCCATCGCCAACGTGGAGGTCTATCTGGACTACCAGGACCTGAGCAAGCGCGACCTGATCCTGGCCATCGGCTTCAAGAACCTCGGCTACACTCAGGCAGTGAAAGAATACGAGAAAAGAAACGTTATTGTTTATGAACGAATTGTTTCAAGCCTCTACTCCAAGAGGATGCTGGAAGCCTTCAACATGGAGGGCGCGGTCAGGGTGTCTCCGCTGCACTGCAATTCAAAAGCGGATATCGAGAAATTTCTCAAGATCACCATGGAACTGGCAAAGCTGTAACTTCAACTGATGCCTGAAAAGCCGGCAAAAAACACACATTAACCATTATAGGAGGACGGGGTCATGAAAAAAATACCTCGGGTAGGGCTGTCCACGCAGATCTTCATAAGTTTGATACTGGGCATTCTGTTCGGTGTCGTCTTTCCGCACTATGGCGCCGCGCTCAAGCCGCTGGCCGATGTCTTCCTGCGGATGATCCGGATGATCGTGGTGCCGTTGATCTTCAGCGCCCTGATCGTGGGCATCGCCGGGTCGGGCAGTTTCGAGAACCTGGGCCGCCTGAGCCTGAAGACCATCATCTGGTTCGAGGTGGCCACCACGGTCGCCCTGGTGATCGGCCTGCTGGTCGTCAACATCTTCAAGCCCGGCATCGGCGTGGTGATTCCCCACGTGGCCGACACCAGCACGGTGGTGGCGGCTTCCAAGAAATCCATCGACATGATCCAGATGCTCATCGAGATCGTGCCCACCAACATCGTCGATTCCATGGCCCACGGCAGCCTGCTGCAGATCGTGTTCTTCTCGGTGTTCTTCGGGGTGGCCACCGCCGCCGCGGGCAAGCACGGCGAGCCGGTGGTGAAGCTGGCGGAAAACATCACCAACGTGATGTTCCATTTCACGATGTTCGTCATGCGGCTGGCGCCGATCGGCATCTTCGGCGCCATTTCCTACACGGTCGGCACCTATGGTCTGGGGATGCTGCTGCCCTTGGGCAAGCTGTTCCTGTGCCTGTACCTGGCCTTGATCGTCTTCATCCTGGTGCTGATCACCGCGGCCTCGCTGATCTGCCGGGTGAATTTCTACCACGTGATGCGGGCGGTGAAGGAGCCCCTGCTGCTGGCCTTCTCCACCGCCAGCAGCGAGACCGCTTTCCCCTCCCTGATTGAAAGGCTGCTGGAGTTCGGGATCCCCAAGCACATCGTGATGTTCGTGCTGCCCGCCGGCTACTCGTTCAACCTGGATGGCGGCACCCTGTACACTTCCCTGGCGGTGATGTTCATCGCCCAGGTGTACGGCGTTCCCATGCCGATCGGCCACCAGATCCTGCTCATGCTCACCCTCATGCTGGCCTCCAAGGGCATGGCGGCCGTGCCGGGCGCGGTGCTCATCGTGATCGCCGGGACCGTCGTCGCCTTCGGCCTGCCCATCGAGGGCGTGGCGCTGATCCTGGGCATCGACCGGCTGCTGGACATGGGCCGCACCGCCACCAACGTGGTGGGCAACGCGGTGGCCACCGTGGTGGTGGCCCGGTGGGAGAAGGTGCTGCCGGATGAGGTGCTGCAGAAGGCCTACACGCTGGAATACGGCGCCAAGATGGCCGCTGAATAGAAGGAACGGCCCGGGCCTGGGGGCCGGATAGAATCAATTAGCCATTTCCCAGGCAGGTTCATTGGCAAGGAATGGTTTCACCCGCACGGAATCTGGAGGACACGATCGTGTTCGCACCCAAGCAGACCAGCCCAGGAGGATCTCCCATGGCCGCACTTCATACCCCCGCAACCCCGCTCCGCGGTGTGCTGGCCCCGGTAATCACCCCGTTCACCGCCAGCCTCGAAGTGGACCAGAAACGCTTCAACCACCACTGCGCCTGGCTTCTGTCCAACGGCTGCGCCGGGCTGGCGGTGCTCGGCACCAACAGCGAGGCCAACTCGCTGGGGCTGGAGGAGCGCAAGGACCTGCTGGAGGGGCTCATCGCCTCCGGCGTGGCCCCCTCCCGGCTCATTCCCGGCACCGGCTGCTGCTCCCTGCCCGAAACCGTGGCGCTGTCCGCCCACGCGGTGGGCCTGGGCTGCGCCGGCGTCCTGATGCTGCCGCCCTTCTACTACAAGGGCGTTCCGGACGAGGGGCTGTTCCGCAGCTTTTCCGAGGTGATCCAGCGGGTGGGGGATGCCCGGCTGCGCATCTACCTGTACCACATCCCGCCGGTTTCCGGGGTGCCGGTGCCGGTGCCGCTGGTGGAACGCCTGCTCAAGGCCTATCCCGGCACCATCGCCGGGATAAAGGACAGTTCGGGCGACTGGGAGAACACCAAGGCCCTGCTGGCGCTCGCCGCCGACGGGCTGGAGGTGTTCGCCGGAAGCGAAGTCTTCCTGCTGCGCAACATGCAGAATGGCGGGGCCGGCTGCATCACCGCCGGGGCCAACGTCAACCCGGCGGCCATCGACCAGGTGTACCGCCGCTGGCGCGACCCGGAGGCTCCGGCGCTCCAGGCCAAGATCGACCGGGTCCGGGAAATCCTCCAGTCCCACGGGCCCATGATCCCGGCCCTGAAGGCCGTGGTGGCCCACTTCGCCGAGGATCCCGCGTGGAAGACGGTGCGTCCGCCCCTGGTGGAGCTCCCCGAAGCCCAGGTCCAGGCCCTGGTCACCGACCTGGTGGACGCCGGATTCGCCATGCCCGGGGTGGCTTGATCCCAACCTCCTTTGAAAGAAGACCCATCATGACATTTTCACTTTCCAAGAAACTGGACGTCGTCCTGCCTTCCCCCACCCTGGCCATCACCCGCAAGGCGGCCGAGATGAGGGCCCAGGGGCTGGACATCATCAGCCTGTCCCAGGGCGAGCCTGATTTCGACACCCCGGTGCACATCCGCGACGCCGCCAAGGCCGCCCTGGACGCCGGCGCCACCCGCTACACCACCGTGGACGGGACGCCGGAGCTCAAGCAGGCCATCATCGCGAAGTTCCAGCGGGAGAACCACCTGACCTACCTGCCCGAGCAGATCTCGGTGGGCACCGGCGGCAAGCAGATCCTGTTCAACGCGTTCATGGCATCGCTCAACGAGGGCGATGAGGTGATCATTCCGGCGCCCTACTGGGTGTCGTACCCTGACATGGTCCGCCTGGCCGGAGGCACCCCGGTGCCGGTGCCCTGCCCGGAGCGGAACGCGTTCAAGCTTTCCCCAGCCCAGTTGCGCGCGGCCATCACCCCCAGGACCAAGTGGCTGATCCTGAACTCGCCCAGCAACCCCGCCGGCAGCGCCTATTCGGCCGGCGAACTGGCCGAGCTGGCCAGGGTGCTGCTGGATTTCCCGGACATCTACGTGATGACCGACGAGATCTACGAGCACATCCACTACGACGGCTGGGAGCCCTGCAGCATCGCCGCGGTGGAGCCCAGGCTGCTGTCCCGCACCCTCACCTGCAACGGGGTGTCCAAGGCGTTCGCCATGACCGGCTGGCGCATCGGCTACGGGGGCGGGCCGGCCCCGCTGATCCGGGCCATGGCCACCATCCAGTCGCAAAGCACCTCCAACCCCAATTCCATCGCCCAGGCCGCCTCGGTGGCCGCCCTGGACGGGCCCATGGACTTCCTGCCCGAGCGCAACGCCATCTTCAAGCACCGCAGGGATATGGCGGCGGGCATCTTCAACTCCACCCCGGGCCTCTCCTGCCGGTTTCCGGAAGGCGCGTTCTACCTGTTCCCGTCCTGCGCGGGCCTGATCGGCAAGCGGACCCCCAAGGGCAAGGTGCTGGAATCCGATACCGACGTGGCCGGGTTCCTGCTGGAGGACGCCATGGTGGCGGTAGTTCCGGGCGCGGCTTTCGGGCTGTCGCCGTTCTTCCGGATCTCCTTCGCCACCGCCACCGAACGCCTGGAGGCGGCCTGCGAGCGCATTCGCGACGCCTGCCGCCGCCTGCGCTGACGAGGACGGCAGCTGGAACAGCCTGGAAACCTACCTGGCGCGATGGCACGGGGCGGTCATCACCCATGGCATCTGCCCCCAGTGCCGCCCGGCTTTTTCCGGCAGCCGGCTTCATGGGCCGGAGGGATCTTGAACCTTCCGGTCTTCCGCCCCGGAGCCTTCGTGCGATAATCCGGGAATTCCGGGTTGGATCGCTGCACCATGCACCCGTTGGATGAGGAGACTTCCATGCTGGCATCGCTTCGACACGTGCTTTGCCCCTGGCTGCTGCTGGTGCTGGCCGCCTTCACCCCCGGTTCGGCCCAGGCCCAGCCGGCGTCCCGGCTGGACCTGATCACGCAGAAGGGCGTCCTCCGGGTGGGCACCACCGGGGACTACAAGCCCTTCACGTTCCTGGACCCGGCCAGCCACGAGTACCAGGGCTACGACGTGGAAGCCGCCAGGCTGCTGGCGGATTCCCTGGGGGTCAAGCTCCTGCTGGTCCAGACCACCTGGCCGACGCTGCTCAAGGGGCTCCAGGAGGACCAGTACGACCTGGCCATGGGCGGCATCACCCGCACCCTGGCCCGGCAGCGGGTGGCCGGCCTGAGCCATCCGTACTTCGTGGCCGGCAAGTCGCCCTTGATCCGGGCGGCGGACCGGGGCCGGTTCAAGACCCTGGCCGACATCGACCAGTCCGGGGTGAAGATCGGAGTGAATCCCGGCGGCACCAACAAGCTCTTCCTGGACGCCAACATCCGCAAGGCCACGGTGGTCCTCATCGAGAAGAACCTCAGCATCCCCGACCAGGTGGCCGCCGGCCAGGTGGATGTGATGATCACCGACAACGTGGAGGCCGTGCTCAAGGCCCGGCAGGATCCCCGGCTGTACGCGGTGGATCCGGAGAACACCTACACCAAGGACGACCTCGGCTACCTGCTGCCCCGGGATGACCGGCCGTGGCAGGACTACGTGAACCTGTGGGTGGACCTGGCCAGGCTGCACGGCGACTTCGCCAGGCTGCAGCAGAAGTGGATCCGCTGATCAGGCCATCCGGAACCGGCTGGTGAGGGCCTGAAGCCGGGCCGCCAGGGCCGCCAGCTCCTCGATGGTCTGGGCGGTTTCATGCATGGAGGCGACCAGCTGGCTGGTGGCGGAGGCGTTGCGCCCGGTGAGCGTGCCCACCGTCTCCAGGTGGCCCAGCAGCCCGCCAGTGGCCTGGGTCTGGCGTTCCATGGCCCGGGCGATGTCCTTCACCCCGTGCCCGTTTTCCCGGATGTGCGCCTGGATCGCCGTGAGCCTGGCGCTGACCTGCGCCACCGCCTGGCTGCCGGAATCCACCCGGGCCGAACTCTCCTGGACCAGCGCGGCGATTTCCCGGGCGGACAGGGCGCTGCGTTCGGCCAGCTTGCGGATCTCCTCCGCCACCACGGCGAAGCCGCGGCCCTGGGTGCCGGCCTTGGCGGCCTCGATGGCGGCGTTGAGGCTCAGCAGGTTGGTCTGCCGGGCCAGGTCGGAGATCACCCCGGTGACCTTGGCCACCTTGCCGGAACTGGCCTGGATGGCCGCCATGGCCCGGTCGCAATCCTGGGCGCTGGCCCCGCCCTCCGCGGCGGCCTGCTGCGCCTGGGTGGACAGCTGCTCCAGCCGGCGCGTGCCGGTCTGGACCGCGCCGGTGAGGCCGGTCATCTCCTGCACCAGGCCGGTGCCGGCCGCCATGACCTGCTGCTGTTCGTGGGCCGAACGGCCGATCTCTCCGGTGGCCTGGTCCATCTGGTTGGCCGTGGCGGAGAGTTCCTCGGCCGAGGAGGCCACCCGCTCGCTCACTTCGGAAATGGTGTGGATGTCGCCGCCCAGCCGCTCGATCACCCCGTCCAGGGCCCGGGCGGTCTCCGCCAGCTCGCCGCCCCCCGCCTCCTGGGCGGGCCGGGAGAGGTCTCCGTCCTTGAACCTTTCCATGGCGGTCAGCAGCCCGGAAGCCTGCCGGCGCACCTGGGCGCTCACCAGCCAGGTGAGGCTGAGGCCCAGCAGCACGGCGGCGCCGAAGCCGCCGAGGATGGCGCGCTGGCTGGCGCGGCTGGCGGCGAAATCCTTGGCCACCAGCCGGGCACCGGAATCCTGGATGGCCGGCAGCATCTGCAGGAGCAGGTTGTAGCCGTCCCTGCGGAACGCCGTGTTGGCCTCGATCAGGGTGGGCAGTTCGTCGACCGTGGCCTGCCTGGCCCGGGCCAGCAGCGGCGGGAAGGCCTCCATGTACTTGCGCATGCCCCCGGCGATCAAGTCCACCTTCTGGCGGTCCGCCGGGCTCCAGTCCAGGGCCTCCATCTCGTGGAGCGAACGGCCCAGGTCCGCCTCCACTTCCGCGAGCCGCTTGAGCCGCTTGTCCACGTAGTCCGGGTTGCGTCCCGCGCCGATGAGGGACAGGTGGATCACCCGGAGCACGTCGGAATCGTGCAGCACCCGGGCCACCGCCGCCTCCTTGGGCAGGTTGCCGCCCAGACTCGCCTGGCCGTTCCGGAGCTGGGTCAGCCCGGCCAGGCCCAGCACCGCCACCAGGGCCAGCAGGGCCAGCTGGGTGGCCAGCAGAAGCAGGAACTGGCCGCGCAGGTTCCGGGAACGCAGGCTGGCGATCGGATGGAGCACGAAGCTGCTGCTGGACGGGTCCATGAATGCCCTCCGGGGCGTCTCACCTGCCGTGAGCCTTGAAGGGTCATGCGGCCGTTGGGGTCCGGGCCCCAACCTGGGGTTGCAGACCCTGAGGGCCTTTCCTATGGAATTTCCATGCCACCCTGGAGCCGGGCCATTGGCCTCGGCTTTGCTGGGAAGGCCGGAGAGCCCGGCGCCTCCACGGCAGGATCCGTGCGAATTCCCGCAAACGGCCGTGCGCCATTCCGCACATCCGGAACCCGGGAGTAATTCAAGACGGCCCCCTCCTGATCCGATAGAGTGCTGTGAGCCCTTTGGCGAAGAAGCCACCCGACCTTCCTCAATCCCCGCACCTCTCCTCCCGAGCACGAGCTTGACCAAGCCGGATCCCCAACCCGAACTTCGCAATGGAGAGACCATCCGGGCCTACCTGGATGAACTGGCTCGGCTGAAGGCGAAGGTGCAGCTCTGGCCGGTGGAAACCCCGGAAGCCCCCTTCGAGACCACCCTCCAGAGCGTCACCCCGGTCACCTTCACCACCACCACCACCCACCACCTGGTCCAGGGGCAGGTGCTCTGCCTTGCGTTCATGCTGGATGCCCGCCGCTTCCTGGCCCAGGTGAAGACGGTCACCTCCGGCGTGTTCCGGATCCCCCTCAGCATCGCCCAGGGTGAGCGGCGGTCCCAGTTCCGCGGGGCCTTCGACCGCACCGAACTGGCCCGGGTGCTGGCCGTGGAGGACCGCGCGGAAACGCTGCTGGGCGGCCGGACGCTCCACGGCAAGCTGCTGGACCTGAGCCAGGGCGGGCTGCGGGTCGCGCTGGAAGAGGTGGGCGTGCTGTCCGGCCCCGGGGACGAGCTGAAGGTGGGCGACCGCTTCGCCACCATCTGCGTCACCGCGCTGCCTTTCATTCCCCAGATCCACTGCCGGGGCACCGTGGCCCACGTGGCCCGGAACGGTCCGGAGCCCCATGTGGGCTTCGCCCTGGAGGGGCTGTCCGAAGGCGATCTGCGGAACATCGAGCGGATCCTCACGCCCCGTTATCCCCCCACCTTCGGCGAAGCCTTCCCCACCCGGAAACGCCGGATCGAATTGGCGGACCGGCTGGGCACGCCCACGCCGACCCTGGTGCTGGCCAAGGCGCCCGAGATCCTGGGGCGGGCGTCGGCGGCAGCCCAGCCCGTGGCGGCCGAGCGGACCGTGAACAGTGGGGTCCTGCGGATCCGGAAGGCGGGCAAGAAGATCCTGGTGCTGTCGGAGCATGCGGGCACCCCGGTGTTGGCCGAAGCCTTCCGCCAGGACGGGTTCAAGCAGGTGGTCGAGACCCGAACCTTCCTGGAAGCCAGGGAGGCCGCGAGCCAGAGCCGCTTCGACCTGTTCCTCCTGGATATCCGGGTGGGCCGGCACTGGGCCGGGGACATCATGGAGACCCTGCACGGGCTGGATCTGATGCTGGATACGCCGGTCATCCTGATGGTGGACTACCGCAACGACGGGGCCCGGGCCATGGTCAAGGCGCTGGGGGCGCTGTGCATGCATGAGCGGAACCAGCCTTATGAGGATCTGGTGCCGTTGCTTTACAAGCTGCTGCTGGAGTAGGGGCGATCCTGGCGATCAGGACCGGTCTGGGTGCCACGTGGCAATGTTGCAATGCGCCGGGGTGCACAAGTGATGATAAAAGACATGCAAATACTCTTCCATGGATTATCATCCACGTGGATTAATGCTTTTTAATAAAGGATCCGCTGGCCCTAGGAAGTGACAGTGAAGTTAAAATGCCATGGGGTGGCGCCATAAGTGCTAACGGTGCTATTGACATTGATTGTTATTTCGTCAGTTGTTGCTACTGTTGCATTGGATGGAATCTGGAAGGTGATCGAATTCGCGGTCTGCGTTAGAAGTGTGATTGGGCTGGAATCTCCGGTGATGTAGATGGTGGAAATTCCCATCAGCCCATACCCTGAAACCGTTACAACGGTGCTGCCGGCCACTCCGCTGGAGGTACTGAGGGCCACGTTATAAGGTAATACAACAAATTCTTCTGCATACGTGGCAGTTCCGCCACTGGTGACCGCGCTGATGGAGCCAGTGGTCGCCGCGGCAGGAACGTCAACCGTGACTGAAGTGTCGCTGGTATAGGTGCCTGTGGTAACCCCTACGCCATTGAAATAGACGTTCTTGAGAGTATTGGAGAACCCCGTTCCGGTGACAGTGACAGCCGTTCCATAGGCGCCGTACAGCGGGGTGACGCTGGTGATGGTCGGCGCCGTCGTGCTGGTGCCAGCCCCGCACCCCAGGATAACCCCGAGGACCAATCCGGGCAGAACAACCCCCATCCGCGCCCGGCGCAGCCAAGCCCCCAAAGGCGAAGGACTGGATGATTTAATCATGGCAGTTTCCATATCGTTGCTCCCTCTGATGAGGCATGGTCCAAAAGCAACCGGCCCTATTGATGGTGGTAACCCAGGTTGCGTTCATCATACCCGGAGTCGTGGCAAATGTTGCCAGGGTATTGTTTGTATTTAATTGAAAACCGGAAGCCGCCCTGGCTTCCGGGGTGTTGTTCGATGGCCAGATCCTGTGGCCGATGAATCGGATACGCCATCCCATGCGAGTGTTGTTACATAAACCACTCGTTACACTGGCCGATCCGCCTGGGTTCCCGCGCCATTGGGCGGGAATAACGATAATTGATTACTTACCGCGGTTGGAGGTCCGGGTGCGGCCCGGGACGGAAGCCTTCTCGGCCGAGCGGGAGCTGATCCTCGCCATCTGGGGCTGGGGCCCCCGCAGGCCGGCGTGGTCCTTCTTCCCGGGCATGCTTTCGGACTTGGCCAGATCAGCCTTCTTGGTCGGGAGCTTGCTCAAGAGGTCCGCGGTGATGGATGGATCGGGCTTGGACATGGCAGCACCTCTGTGAAAATACGATGGAAAGAACACCAATCAGGGTCCTGAATCAGGCTTCCATCATACACCCGCGCCCGCATCGGGCTTGCGGCCGCTGTGCAGGGCCACGATGCCGCCGGTCAGGTTGGTCCACTGGATGTCCTGGAATCCGGCCTCCGCCAGCTCTGCCGCCAGGGCCGGCTGGTCGGGAAAGCTGCGGATGCTGGCCGGCAGGTAGCGGTAGGCTTCGGGGGAACCGCTGATCCAGCCGCCGATGCGGGGCAGGATGCGCAGGCTGTAGGTGTCGTACAGGAAGCGCAGCCAGCGGTACCGGGGCCGGCTGAACTCCAGGATGGTGAGCCGGCCCTGGGGCTTCAGCACCCGCAGGAACTCCCGGTAGGCCAGGGGCCGGTCCTCCACGTTGCGGATGCCGTAGCAGATGGTGATGCCGTCGAAGCTGGCGGCGCGGAAGGGCAGCCGCTGGGCGTCGGCCCCCACCGAGGCCCACACCAGGCGCTCCTGGCCCAGGGCGCGGAACTTGCCGGGGCCCAGCTTGAGCATCTCCAGGGTGAAATCGGTGGAGACCACTTCGGCCCCGCGCCGGGCCAGGGCCAGGGAGGAATCGCCGGTGCCGGCGGCCACATCCAGGTAGCGCCGGCCGGGACCGGCGCCCGAGCGGCGGGCCATGCGGCGCCACCAGTAGAAATCGATGCCCAGGGACAGCAGGTGGTTTAGCCGATCATATTTGCCCGCAATGCCCGAAAACATGGCCTGGACTTGTTCTCCCTGGGGCATCGCCGACTCCTCCTCTTCATCATCCCCGGATGGCCCACCTTCCGTCAGCCCATAAAGGGCCCAACCCTGTAAACTGGTCTGGTCCCCTTTGACTGGCTCATTCAATCGGGTGTTCCCCCCATTCAGGAGGTTTCATGGAAGTTACGATCAGCGATAAGATCTTCGGCGGCAGTTTTCTACTGGCTCCCATTGGTTCTCAACCGCAGTTCACGCCCGAAGACCTTAGCGATGAAGCCAAGGCCATCGGCGAAGCAGCCCGGGATTTCATGCTCGGGGAAGTCCTTCCGGCGGAAGGGGCCATCGACCAGCTCGACATCGAGCTGACCAAGAAACTGCTGCTCAAGGCCGGGGAGCTGGGCCTGCTGAGCATCGAGATCCCCGAAGTCTACGACGGCATGGACCTGGACAAGAAGACCACCATGGTGTTGCTGGAGGAGGTGGGCAAGCAGGCCTCGTTCTCGGTGACCTACGGCGCCCACACCGGCATCGGCACCCTGCCCATCGTCTATTTCGGCACCCCGGCCCAGAAGGCCAAGTACCTGCCCCTGCTGGGCAGCGGCCAGAAGCTGGCGGCCTATGCGCTCACCGAGGCCGGCTCCGGCAGCGATGCCATGGGCGCCAAGACCACCGCCGTGCTGGACGGCGACCACTGGGTGCTCAACGGCAGCAAGATGTGGATCACCAACGCCGGCTTCGCCGACGTGTTCGTGGTCTTCGCCAAGGTGGACGGCCGCAAGTTCAGCGCGTTCATCGTGGAGAAGGAGGACGCCGGGTTCAGCACCGGGCTCGAGGAGCACAAGCTGGGCATCAAGGGCTCCTCCACCCGCGCCCTCACCCTGGACAACTGCCGCATCCCCAAGGACCGGCTGCTGGGCGAGGTGGGCCGGGGCCACCGCATCGCCTTCGGCATCCTCAACATCGGCCGCTTCAAGCTGGGCGCCGGCTGCACCGGCACGGCCAAGGTGGTGCTGGA
>JARLGP010000127.1 GCA_031292735.1 Holophaga sp. | reverse complement strand
GGCGCCCTGGTGGGTGCCAAGTATCCAGCGCTTTGCCAGGGAGGCGACCCGGTGCACGGCAGGCAGCCGTCCCCCGGATAACCTGCAACCGTCCAGGCTCTCAGCTCTTGGTGAATTTCCCGCAGAAGGCGCGGGTTCCTCCCGCGGCACCGAAGGTTAATACGCGTGCCTTGCTTCCCTGCGCCGGCACAAAACTGCCCGTCCCGGCCGCCGGATTCTCGGGCAGGCCTCCGGCCGGGGTATAGGTGAGGGTGAGATCAAGGCGCTCTTGCCGGGGTCCGGGACGGTCAGGGCAACCGTGAAGGAATCCCCGCCCGGAACGGCGACCGTTCCCGCACGGTCGTTCACCACCAGGGTGAGGGCCTGGCCGAGGCTGTTGGCCGCAGGCTCGGAGGTGTAGGTTCCCGACAGGGCCGCCGGCGGCAGCGGTGTGGCGTAGGCTGGGTCGGGGGTGCTCGAGATGAATTTGACCGAGTCTCCTCCGGCCTCGCAGACGAAGGTGAAGGTGGCGCTTCCGGGACCGCCGGAAGAAGACGAGGTGTTGAACATGCTGCCCTTCTGGTGCATCACCGCCACCGCCCCCGCCGCAGCCGACCATGACCAAGCCAGAGGCCAAAACCATTGCGCCAAGGGCTCCTGAGGCGCAGGGAACGCAGGATCTCTTGAATATGCAGCCTTTCCTCGAGGTGGGGGAAAAGGTTCCTGACGGATGCACCGCCATGCCGGGTCCACCACGTCAGGCAGCGTCAGATCCTTAATGCAATAATTATTAATAAAGTTCCCGGCCTGGGACATTCAACGGGCGGTGGTGCCCGAGGTTGCCTTCCTGCGCTGGATCCGGCCCAGGGTTCTGCACCGGGCTGACAATAGTTAGTAAATCGGGTTCGCGGAACCCGAGCGTTCGGTTGGGGCGGCGCGCTGACGCGCAACCCGATTTACGGTCTTGGACAAGCCCGTAGCGGCAGGGGGCCGGCGCGACTGGGCTATGGGTTTATCGAAGCCGGACAGCGGATGGGACGGGACCGGACACCCTCGATGGTGCCAGCCACGGCCCCTGATCTCCCCTCCGGAACCGGCAGTCGCCGCTGGGTGGCCAGGTGCAGGCAGACCCAAGTCAACCCACCCGGGTCGGGCAAGACAGGATCAGACGGTCTGGGCGTTGTGGGGACGGTCAGCATGGTTCACCTTCGGGGGGTGCTCGGATGGCGGCCGGCAGGGGTGTCCTGCGGAGGGCCCCGCCGCAGACCGGGCAGGTCCTGGATTCCCGCTCCAGCCGCTCCAGGTCGGACGGCTCCTTCCTGGGCTTCTTGCAGGTCCCGATGACGGCCCTTGCCCGTTCCAGGAGTCCGCCGGCCTGAACCGACCCATAGAGGCCGGCATGGCGGATCTTATGGAAGCCCGGAGGCAGGACGTGCTGGACCAGACGGTGAAGGAACTCCACGGGGTGGACCGTGGCGGTCATGCCGTTCTTGGTGGCGAACGTGACCCGGTCCTTGGCGACCTCCAGGAGCCGGGAATTAGCGATGCCTACCCTGTGCGTATACCTGGCCAGGTAGGCCACCACATGGCTGGAGTGGCGGAACGGCTTCTTGGCGTAGACCACCCAAGGCATGTCGCTGACCGCGGCCATCCGGGTGGCGTAGATCTCCACAGGGAGGTCCGGGAAGGCGCCCTTCTGCTGGAGGGTCCCGAGCGCGTGGAGCATCTTGGCGCGGAACACCTTGCCCAGCATGCCGACCGGAAACAGGTATTTCTTCCCGCTGGCGACCATGCCGCTGCCGTCCAGGGCCAGGCCCCCAGCGGTGACCAGCACGTGGAGATGGGGGTGGAAGGTCAATTCCCGGGTCCAGGTGTGCAGCACCAGCATCAGGCCAGGAGTGGCCTTCAACCGGGTCTGGAACAGCTTCAGGAGGGTCCGGGTCGCGGCGCGGAACAAGGCGCCGTAGAACTTGGCCGGATACTGCCGGGCCAGGAACCGCAGTTCCGCCGGGAGGGTGAACACCAGGTGGAAGTGCGGCAGGTCCAGGAGGCGCTGGGTTTCCTTGTCGAGCCAGCGTTCCTGGGCCAGGGCCTGGCACTTGGGGCAGTGCCGGTCCCGGCAGGAGTTGTAGCTGATCCGCTCGAAATCACCGTGCTCGCACACTTCCTTGTGCCCGCCGAGGGCGGCGGTGCGGCACTGGCCAATCGCCGTGAGCACGCGGCGCTGCTGCCGGTTCAATGGATACCGGGCTTCCAGGGCGTCGCGGTGGAGGCGGACGAGGTCGGCGATGTCGAAGTGGGGTCGGGTGAACCCCATCGGCTCAGTCCGGCAGGTCCTCCAGCGGGCTGCGGATGGCGGCGATCTGGCTGGGCACCACCTGGGTGTAGATCTGAGTGGACTTGATGCTGGCGTGGCCCAGCACCACCTGGATCTTGCGCAGGTCCTCGCCTCTCTCCAGCAGGTGGGTCGCGAAGGCGTGGCGCAGCAAATGAGGTTTCACGATCTTGCCGATGCCGGAGGCGGCCGCTGCGCATAGCAGGGCCCGCCGGGCGGTATCTGGGCAGATCGGATTGCCAGCCTTGGAGGCGAATAGCCAGGGCTTCGGCGGCTGCTCGTGCTTGTAGTAGGCCCGGAGCAGCCCATAGAGCTTGCCGTTCATGGGCACCAGCCGATCCTTCCCACCCTTCCCATCGCGGACGTGGATCACCTGCTGCATGGCGTCAATGTCGCAGGTCTCCAGCCGACGGGCCTCATTGATCCGCAAGCCGGTGGCGTAGATCAGGGTAAAGAACATGCGGTACTTGGCGGTGGTGAACCCACCCAGAAGCCGATGGATCTCGGTTCGGGCCAGGATCGAGGGCAGCGGCGCCTTGGCCTTGGGGAGGGTAATCCAGGCCACCTTCTCGGGTTGCCCCAGGGTCCGGGCGTAGAGGAACTTCAGGGCCGCGTAGTGGAGCCCGAGACGGGAAGCCCCGATGGCCTGTTGGCGAAGCACGTCCACCCACCGCCGGACGGCTTCCTGGCTGGCGTCGGCCAGATCGTGGCCCAGATACTCCTCGAATCGCCGGGCCGAAGCGACGTATTGTTGGATGGTTTTATGGGCGCGGTTCGCCATTTGAAGATCCCCGGCGAACCGGGACAGAGATAAACTGACCGCCATTGCAGGCCTCCTTGAATGTGGGGCTGGTGCTCTAACACCGCCACATTCAGGGAGCCTGCAAGCAGCAGATTCCGCAAGTCTTATTGGCCAATCAGGTTGGACGGGCGACTGTCACCCCTGCCGCGAAGCGGCTTCGTCCAAGAGCTTATTGCCCGCTTGGGCAGATGGAAAGGACATCGCGTCGGAACCGTGGAACGCTTCGAGGCGGGCGTGAAGGGTCCACGGGCCCAAGTCTGGATCGACCTGCTGGGCCTACCCCAAGGTCGACCAAGGATTTGCAGTGGCTGCCAACGTCCCGTGCGTGGCGTCCATGATTGGTCGCCCCGAGAGGTCCGGGATCTGCCGATCTTCGATGCGGACACGATCCTGATGGTCTGGCGCGCCCGCGTGGCTTGCCCGAACTGCGGCCCAAGGCTGGAAGCCCTGGACTGGCTGGAACCCTATGCTCGGGTCACCTCCCGGCTGGCAGAGAGCGTGGCCCGACTCTGCAAGGTCATGCCCATCAAGCGGGTGGCCGAGCATTACCACCTGCACTGGGGCACCGTGAAGGACATCGACAAGGCCTTCCTGGAGCGCGCCCTGGAACCGGTCCGGCTGGGCAAGGTGCGGCTCCTCATGATGGATGAGTTCGCCCTCCACAAAGGTCAGAGCTACGCTACGGTGTTCGCGGATGCCGAGACCCGCCAAGTCCTCTGGGTGGGCAAGGGCCGGAACCGCGCTGATGTCCGCCCCTTCTTCGAATGGCTGGGCAAGAGGAGAGGCAAGAAGATCTGCGCCGTGGCGATGGACATGTCGCCCACCTTCGAACTGGAGGTCCGCGAACACTGCCCCAATGCTGAAATCGTCCTGGATCAGTTCCACGTGGTGGCGAATTTCGGTCACCAGGTCATCGACCGGATCCGAGTCAACGAAGCCAATCGCTGCCGGGACGACAAGGCTGCACGCGAACTCATCAAGGGCGCCAAGTGGCTGCTCCTGGGCAACTGGGAGAACCTGCCCGACCGCAAGAGCAAGGTCAGGCTCAACGAACTCCTCGACGCCAACCAGGCCCTGATGACGGCCTACGTCATGAAGGACGCGCTCAAGGGCCTGTGGGCCTACAAGCGCGAGGGGTGGGCAAGAAGGGCATGGGAGAACTGGTTGGGCATGGCCCGCGCCAGCAACCTACCGCCCCTGATGCGGTTCGCGGAGAACCTGGCCAAGCGGATAGAGGACATCCTCTCGCACTGCCGCTGGCCTTTGAACACCAGCATCCTGGAGGGCATCAACAACAAGATCAAGGTCCTCAAGCGCATCGCCTACGGCTACCGAGATGAGGGTTACTTTTTCCTCAAGATCCGTGCGGCCTTTCCCGGAAATCCGTGAAGAACCTTAAATTGACTCGACCAAGTCTTGGCAGGCAAGCACGAACTTGTTCTAACTTATTAAT
>JARLGP010000126.1 GCA_031292735.1 Holophaga sp. | reverse complement strand
CCGGGGCCCGGTTTCGTCAGCGGCAACGGCCGCCTCGAGGCCACTGAAATCGATGTGGCGGCCAAACTCGCCGGGCGCGTGCAGGACATCCTGGTGAATGAAGGCGACCTGGTCGAGGCGGGCCAGACGCTCGCCCACATGCAGGTGGCGACGCTCGAAGCGCAGAGCGATGAAGCGCGGGCGCGGCACGAGCAGTCCATCACCGGCGTTGCCAGCGCCGAGGCCGAGGTGGCCGTGCGGGAAAGCGACAAACAGGCCGCCCTGGCCCTGGTGACCCAACGGGAAAGCGAGGCGGAAGCCGCGCAGCTCCGGCTTGGGCGTTCGGAAACCCTGACCAAGGATGGCGCCTCTTCCGAGCAGGAACTGGACGACGACCGGGCCCGGGTGCGCAGCGCACGGGCCGCCGTCGGCGCAGCCAAGGCCCAGGTGGCGGCCGCCCAGTCCGCCATCGTGGCTGCCCGCACCCAGGTGGTGAGTGCCCGTTCCGCGGTCACCGCGGTGGGCGCCACCGTCACCCGCATCAAGGCCGACATCAGCGACAGTGCGCTCACGTCGCCCATCGCCGGCCGGGTTCAATACCGCATCGCCCAGCCCGGGGAGGTGCTCGCCGCTGGCGGCAAAGTATTGAACTTGATTGACCTGGGCGATGTCTACATGACGTTCTTCGTGCCCGAGGCCACCGCCGGCAGGCTGGCGCTCGGCAGCGAAGTGCACATCGTGCTGGATGCCGCGCCCCAGTATGTGATCCCCACCAAGGTATCGTTCGTGGCCAGTACCGCCCAGTTCACGCCCAAGACGGTGGAGACCGCCACCGAAAGGCAGAAGCTGATGTTCCGGGTCAAGGCGCAGATCGACGGCGCCCTTCTGCAGCAGCACCTGAAACTGGTCAAGACCGGGCTTCCGGGCGTGGCCTGGGTCAAGCTCGACCCCCAGGCGCAGTGGCCTTCTGAACTGGCGGTGAAGGTGCCGTGGTGAGAACCGGGACCGGAATCGCCCCGCCCGTCGCACGCCTGGCCCGCATCAGCCTGAGCTATGGCAAGAAGCTGGCCCTCGATGACCTCACCCTGGACCTTCCAGCCGGCCAAATGGTCGGCTTGATCGGTCCTGATGGCGTGGGCAAGTCCACCCTGTTATCCCTGCTGGCTGGTGCCCGGGCCGTGCAGCAGGGCGGCCTGGAGGTCCTGGGTGGCGACATGACCAGCGCCCACCACCGGGTCAGCGTGTGCCCGCGCATCGCCTACATGCCTCAGGGCCTGGGCAAGAACCTCTACCCGACGCTGTCGGTGGAGGAGAACCTGCAGTTCTTCGGCCGGCTGTTCGGCCAGGACGCGGCGGAACGGCGCGGCCGCATCGACGAACTGACCCGCAGCACCGGGTTGCAGCGCTTCCTGGCACGCCCGGCGGGCATGCTCTCGGGCGGGATGAAACAGAAGCTGGGCTTGTGCTGCGCGCTGATCCACGACCCCGACCTGCTGATCCTGGACGAGCCGACCACGGGGGTGGACCCGCTCTCGCGCCGGCAGTTCTGGGACCTGATCGATCATATCCGCAAGGAACGTGAGGCCATGAGCGTGGTCATCGCCACGGCCTACATGGAGGAGGCCGACCGCTTCCACTGGCTGGTGGCCATGGATGCGGGCAAGGTGCTGGCCACGGGCACACCGGAGGAACTGCACACCCGCACCTCCACCACCACCTTGGAGGAGGCCTTCATCGCCCTGCTGCCCGAGGCGGTCCGCAACGACCATCACGCGGTGGTCGTGCCGCCGCTGGTGGAGGACGCCGATGCCGAGATCGCCATCGAGGCCAAGGGGCTGACCATGCGCTTCGGCGATTTCGTGGCGGTGGACCATGTCGCCTTCCGGATCCGCCGTGGCGAGATTTTCGGATTCCTGGGCTCCAATGGGTGCGGCAAGTCGACCACGATGAAGATGCTCACCGGATTATTGCCGGCAAGCGAAGGCGAAGCCTGGTTGTTCGGCAAGACAGTCGATCCCAAGGATATCGACACGCGCCGCCGGGTTGGCTACATGTCCCAGTCGTTCTCGCTGTATGGCGAACTCACCGTGCAGCAGAACCTGGTGCTGCACGCGCGCTTGTTCCAGGTGCCTGAAACCGATATTCCGGCGCGGGTGGACGAGATGGTGAAGCGCTTCAGCCTTGGCCAGGTGCTCGGCAGTCTGCCGGAGAGCCTGCCGCTGGGCATCCGCCAGCGCCTGTCGCTGGCCGTGGCCATGGTGCACAAGCCCGAGCTGTTGATCCTCGACGAACCTACCTCGGGCGTCGACCCGATCGCCCGGGATGTCTTCTGGCAGCTGATGATCGACCTGGCCCGCCAGGACCAGGTGACCATCTTCATTTCCACCCACTTCATGAACGAGGCCGAGCGTTGCGACCGCCTTTCGCTGATGCATGCCGGCCGGGTTCTGGTGAGCGACACCCCCGCGGCCCTGATCCACCTGCGCGGCACCCGGACGCTGGAAGAGGCATTCATCTCCTACCTGGAAGAAGCCTCCACCGGCAGCGACCAGGCCGCCGAGGCCCGGCCCGAAAGCCCGGCGGTGGCCAAGGCCCCGCCCGTTCCGCCCCGGCCCAAGCCGCGCCGGTTCCCCTTCAGCTTCGCCCGCGCCTTCAGCTACACGCTGCGGGAGACGCTGGAACTGAAGCGCGATCCCCTGCGCGCGACCCTTGCCCTGCTCGGCACGGCGTTCCTGATGTTCATCATCGGCTACGGCATCAACATGGATGTGGAAAACCTGCCCTATGCGGTCCTGGACCAGGACCAGACCGTCCTGAGCCAGAACTATGCGCTGAACCTGTCCGGCTCGCGGTATTTCATCGAAAAGCCGGCCATCGCCGACCATGCCGACCTGGACCGGCGCATGCGCGACGGCGAACTGTCGTTGGCCCTGGAGATCCCGCTCGGCTTTGCCCGCGACGTCGAGCGCGGCACCCCGGTGCAGGTCGGCGCCTGGATCGACGGCGCCATGCCCACCCGCGCGGAAACCGTGAGCGGATACGTGCGGGCCATGCACCAGGGCTGGCTGGCCGACATGGCCACGCACCGGCTGGGCCTGAAGCCGGTCCCGGCCAGCGCGATGGAGACCCGGTTTCGTTACAACCCTGACGTGAGGAGCCTTCCGGCCATGGTCCCGGCGGTGATCCCCATGCTGCTGATGATGATCCCCGCCATGCTGACGGCCCTGTCGGTAGTGCGCGAGAAGGAGCTGGGCTCGATCATCAACCTCTATGCCACCCCGGTCACCCGCAGCGAATTCCTGCTGGGCAAGCAACTGCCCTATATCGCGTTGGGGATGTTCAACTTCCTGCTGATGACGGCGCTGGCGGTCACCGTATTCGGGGTGCCGGTCAAGGGCAGTTTCCTCACCCTGGCCCTGGCGGCACTGATCTTCGTGACCTGTTCCACCGGCTTCGGCCTGCTGGTCTCGACGTTGACCAAGAGCCAGATCGCCGGCATGTTCGTGACCATCATCGGCACCATCATCCCCTGCGTCCAGTTCTCCGGCCTGCTGAACCCGGTGTCCTCCCTGGAAGGCGTGGGCGCGCTCATCGGCCGGATCTATCCGGCGACCCATTTCCTGACCATCTGCCGGGGCGTCTTCAGCAAAGCGCTGGGTCTCTCCAGCCTCGCCAGCTCCTTCTGGCCCCTGCTGGTCGCTGTCCCGGTGATCCTCGGCCTCGCCATCGCATTGTTGAAGAAGCAGGAGGCCTGAGGCCATGGTCCGGACCACGAACGTCTTCCGACTGGGCATCAAGGAACTTTGGAGCCTGCTGCGCGACCCGCTCATGCTTGCCCTGATCGTCTATACCTTCACCTTTTCCATCTATATCGCCGCCACGGCGATGCCCGACACCCTGCACCACGCGCCCATCGCCGTGGTCGACGAGGACGGTTCGCCGCTTTCGGCACGCATCATCGCCAGCTTCTACCCGCCGCATTTCAACCTGCCGGCCATGATTTCCCCGCCGGAAGAGGATCCCGGGCTGGACCACGGCCGCTACACCTTCGTGCTGGACATCCCGCCCGGTTTCCAGCGCGACGTGCTGGCCGGGCGAAGTCCGGCGGTGCAGCTCAATGTGGACGCCACCCTCATGAGCCAGTCCTTCACCGGCAGCGGCTACATTCAGCAGATCGTCTCCGCCGAAGTCAACGACTTCGTCCAGCGCTACCACAGCACCGCGGCCCCGGCGGTGGACCTGGTGCAGCGGATACGCTTCAACCCCAACCTGGACCAGGCCTGGTTCGGCTCCCTGATGGAGCTCATCAACAACGTGACCATGCTCTCCATCATCCTGACCGGGGCGGCCCTGATCCGCGAACGCGAGCACGGCACCATCGAGCACCTGCTGGTCATGCCGGTGACACCCGCCGAAATCATGCTGGCCAAAGTCCTGTCCATGGGCCTGGTGGTCCTGCTGGCCGTTCTGGTGGCCCTGCTGTTCGTGGTGCATGGCGCCCTCAAGGTTCCGTTGCAAGGCTCCGTCACCTTGTTCATGGTGGCGGCAGCATTGCACCTGTACGCCACCACCTCCATGGGCATCTTCCTGGCCACCCTGGCCCGCTCCATGCCCCAGTTCGGCATGCTGCTGGTGCTGGTGCTGCTGCCGCTGCAGATGCTTTCCGGCGGTTCCACGCCACGGGAGAGCATGCCCCAGTTCGTGCAGAACGTGATGTTGACCATGCCCACCACGCATTTCGTCTCAGCCGGACAGGCCATCCTCGAACGTGGCGCGGGCATCGCGGTGGTGTGGCCGCAGTTCCTGGCCATCGCGGCGATCGGCAGCGTGCTGTTCGCCGCGTCCCTCAAACGATTCCGCAAGACCATCAGCCAGATGACCTGACTTCCGTTCCACAGGCAGGCCGGCCAACCTCCATGAGGGCCCGCACCCACCTTAGGGGCCGTTGCGGAATAGCCTTTCCCATTCATCCGTATTCCGCTACGGCCCGTTATGCCGGGGCCGTACGAAACGGGAATGGTTATTCCTTGACAACGGCTTACCTGGACGGACGGATGTGGGGGATGGTGGTGGTGGCATAGGGCATGACCAGAACGCTACGGGGGGACTTGACCTCGAGGATGCGGTCGATGGCCTTTTGGACAGTGCTGGCCGACCGGCAATGCACCGCCTCCAGGGTCTTGGCCGGGATCCGGCAATCGGTGAACCAGATGTCTCCGAATTCCATGATATTGGCCAACTTGTAGGCCACCGGTGCGCCCCCGGGGGGGAACCCGTCCCGCCGGAAGTTGGCCAGCAGTTCCTTATGGGAAGGCACGGCGGAAAGGGCATCGAAAATGCCCCGATCGCCGAAGCCGTCGTCGCAGGTGGCCGGCACGATGATGTCGCCGCCCCGGTTGAGCACCGGCTCCGGCCCGAAGATCACCGTGTTCATGGCCCGCGAGGCCTGGTAGACGTTCTGCTCCTTGGGGTAGCCGGGGATGGCCACGACCAGGTCGGCGCTTCGCTCGATTTCCACCACAGCCTGGGCCCGGGCGGTCTCGACCCCCGCCTCGAAGGCCTTGATGGGGTGCCCAGCCACGGCCCGGACAAGCTTCCCGGTGGGGTCCTGGACCACGTTGACGATGAAGTCCAGGCCGGCGGTCATGGCCACTTCGTTCAGGAACTCCCGAAAGAGGTTGCCTTCGATGACCCCCAGGCGGCAGGTGGGATGGTCGTTCATTTCCCGGGCGTGGGTATGGGCAATGGTGGCGAAGCCCGCGATGCCCACCGACATGCACTTCACCCCACCGCTGAAGCCGGCCAGTTTGTGTGGCTCGATGCAGCCGGTGACGATGCGCACGTCTGCTTCCATGGCAATGCGGTTGAGGGTCATGGGGATGCCGTTGGCGGTCGGGCCCAGGTCGACGATGGCGTCCGGGTCGGTGGCCACGTGGTTGACCACCCGGATGCGGGCGGCCGCCTCGGGTCCCAGCATCCGGACGATCTCCTCGGGGGTGTTGGGGCGGTGCAGGCCTGTGGCAATGACGATGGTCACGTCCCGATCCGGCACGCCGCCCAGCGCCAGCTCGTCCAGGATGGCCGCCAGCATCAGGTCCCCGGGGATCTTCCGGGTGATGTCGGTAACGATGACGGCGACCTTCTTGCCGCGGGTGGCGATGTCCCGGAGCTTCGAACTGGCGATGGGGTTGGCCACCGCCTCCGCGATGGCCCGCCGGGGGTCGTCCAGAGTGGGCAGGGTGCGCGGGACGGCCACCTCAACCGCCAACCGGTCGTCCAGCTGGAAGCGGTTCTGCCTGCGGCCGCAGGTGTATTCGAAGGTCCGCAGGGTCACAGGGAGGGGCCTTCGAAGTACAGCTCCACCGGGTCCTCGTGCCGAAGGGTCTCCATCTTGGTCCGGGTACCGGAGGCCACGTCGAGGATGTGGCCGAGGAACTCCTCGCCCAGTTCCCGCACGGTGAACCCGCCGCCCAGGGCCCTGGACGAGTCGAAGTCCATGCTGTCCTTGGCCTTGGCGAAGGTGTGCTGGTTGCCGGTGATGTACATGAGCGGGCTGACGATGCCGCTGGTGGCCGCCGGCATGGGTGGATAGGGATCCGGCAGATCGCCACCGCCCATCTGGTACAACACGATCTGGGCCCCGGCCGAGGCGAAGCAGAGGGGCAGGGACAGGGAGGACATCCAGGCGTCCATGAAGTAGAGGCCGTGCCCCGCCGGCCGTTCCGCGTAGCCCAGGACGCCCCGGATGGGGGTGGTTCCGGACTTGGCGATGGCACCCAGGGACTTCTCCTCCAGGGTGGTGAGGCCGGCGGCGATGTTGGAGGGGATGGGGTTGATATTGCGGATATCCTCGCCGGTGGACTTGGCTTTCCCTTCGGTGACCCGGACCGCCTCCAGCAGGGCCGAAGCCACTTCCGGGGAGGCGGCGCGCTTCACCAGAAGGTGCTCGGCCCCGATGATCTCAGTGGTCTCCGAGAACAGGGCCGTGCCCCCGCCGGCGACAAGCAGGTCGAACATGCGCCCCACCACCGGGTTGCCGACGATCCCCGAAGTGGGGTCGGACATGCCGCACTTGACGCCCACGGTGAGCCTGCTGATGGGGCACGGCTCCCGGTGAACCCGGGAGGCCTCCAGGGCCAATTCCCGGGCCAGGCGCACCCCTTCGCCCAGGGCGTTATAGTAGCCGCCGCACTCGGACAAGACCAGGGTGCGCACCGGCTTGCCCGTCTTGTTCAGCTCCTCGCGGAAGAGGTTCTCGGAGACCTCCTTGTAGCCGAACTTGGGCTGGACGGCCACCAGGAGGATGGCGCCAACATTGGGGTTCTGGCCCAGCCCGATCATGGTCCGGGCGATGGTCCTGCGATCCACTGTGGTGCGTCCCGCCTCCCCGGGTGAGAGCATGACCTTGGTGTTCTCCACCAGCTTGCCAACGCTCGCAGCCAGCAGATTCATTTCGCGCTGCACAGGAAGAATCAGGACCCAGTTCCTGCATCCGGCGGATCCGTCCGGCCGCGGATAACCCATGAAGGTGGTGGTCATTTGGCTTCTCCCTGGATGTCGCCGCGCGCCCGGTTCCCGTCCACGTTGTGCACGTGGACCATGGCGCCAGCCTTGATGTCCTGGGACGCCACGCCGATGACCTCCCCGTATTTCAGGATGGGCTCGCCTGCCGCAATGTTGCGGGTGGCCAGTTTGAAGCCGAACGGCACATCTTCCGAAAGGGGGATGCTGGCATGGGTGCCATCGTCACAAAGCACCTGGGCGACGGAGCCCCTGGCAAGCTGCTCCAGGGCCGTGGCCACGTTGTCGCGGCTGTCTAGTTTCTTGGCTTCTTGAGTCATGGCGGTTCCCTATCGAATGGTGGGGTTATTCCATCCCAGCGGCTTGATGCGAGGATTGGGCCAGGGCGGTGATGGCTTCCTGCAACCGGGATAGTGCCAATTCAAGGGTTGACCGGGGGCAGGCGATATTGATCCGCACGAACCCTGCACCCTCCTTGCCGAAGATATGCCCCTGGTTGAACCAAAGCCTCGCCTTCTCCAGCAGGAAGCGTTCCAATGCCGTCTGGTCGAGTCCCAAAGCCCGGCAATCCACCCAAAGGAAATAGGTGCCTTCGGTCTTGAACGTTGACAACTGAGGGAGGTGTTTTCCTAGATATTCACGAGCATATTCCAGGTTGGCTTCCAGATAGTCCAGCAGTTGTTCCAGCCAGGCCTCGCCATGACGGTAGGCGGCCTCACAGGCCACGCTGCCGAAAATATTGAAGTACTTGCTGCCCGCTCTTACGGCAGCTTCATCGAATGCTGCACGCAAATCTCGGTTGGGAATTATGATGTTGGAGGTTGCCAACCCGGCCAGATTGAAAGTCTTGCTCGCCGAAGTGCAGACGATGGTATTGGCCTCGAAAGCGGAGGAAACCAGCGGCAAAGGTATATGTTTGTGCCCCCGGTAGACCAGATCGGAATGGATTTCGTCCGAGATGACCGTCACCCCATGTTCCAGACACAGGTTGCCCATGGCAAGCAGCTCTTCCCGGGTGAATACTCGACCAACCGGGTTGTGCGGATTGCATAGAATGAAGACCTTTGGGGCTTCCAGATCCAGTTTGGCGGCGAAATCCGCGAGATCCAGTTCGTAGCGTCCATTCACCAGCACCAGCGGGTTGCTGACCAACCGCCCGCCGCACTGTTGGATGGCATGGAAGAAGGGATGGTAGACAGGCGGTTGGACCAGCACCCCCTCACCTGAGCGAACCAAGGCACGGAGCACGGTATGGATTGCGTTGACCACTCCGGAGCTATGGGTGATCCAGGACTTATCAATGCTCCAGCCATTGCGCTTAACCTGCCAATCCATGACCGATTGGTAGTACCCATCCGAACGGGCGGTATAGCCATAGGCCAGATGGCGGGCCCGCGCAACCAGTGCCTCCCCAATCTCGGGCACTGTCATGAAATCCATATCGGCCACCCACATCGGCAGAACATCCGCAAAACCCGTTTTGGCTTCGGCGTAATCCCATTTGACCGACTGAGTCTGGGTGCGGTCGAACAACTGGTCAAAATCGTAGTGCATCATCATCCCTTTCAGAAATTTCCAACGACAGCCACCCGCCACGGCGGGTATTCCCGCCAGAGGGAGGCCAAAACGAACGATTAGTGGACGTTACGGTCAAGGCAGCCTGTTCGGCGTGCCTGTTGGCATTCGAACGATCTGCCGTCCGATTCCCAATGGCGCGTCAGAAGTATAAAGCTGCACGTACAACTTCCCGGCAATCAGATCTTCCCGATCGGCGCCGCGAAGGACGAAGGATTTGTTCGCCGCCGACTGACACTGCTTGAGCAGATTCCAAATCACTGGGCCAGGTTTATCCGATGTACCGTGCTGCAACGTCATTCCGATCACGTCCGCGGCCTTGAGGTCATGGGTCTTCGCGCGATAGTCGAGACGTCCGGTGATGGCCTCATAGGTGAACTCGACTTCCCCCGAACGGCCATTCTTTCCAAGGAGGACCGTCGCATCGAGCATGATGGCCAGGTCCGATACCGTGCGCGCCAAGGGAGCTGCGACGTCCTGGGTTGAAGAAAGCGGCATCACGCCGGAGCGGCTGGCAAGCCCGCGCGTCGTTCGCAGCCCCACGAGGTTCTGGAAGGCTGCAGGAATGCGAATCGAGCCGGCGGTATCGGATCCCATGGCCGCAGCGCAGAAACTTGCGGCCACCGCAACGGCGGGCCCTCCGCTGGAGCCCCCCGGCACCCGGGCCAGGTCATAGGGATTGAGGGTATAGCCAGTCAAAGACGAGACGGTGGTGACGCCCGCGGCCAACTCGTGCATGGTGGCCTTCCCGAGTATGATGGCACCCGCTTCGCGCAGGCGTTTTGCCTGGAACGCGTCAGCGGTTGGCTGCATCCGCGCCAGTGCAAGCGTGCCTCCTGAGGTAGGCATGTCCATTGTGTCGTAGTTGTCCTTGAGCAGAACGGGAATCCCATGGAGCGGGCCGCGAGGCCCCCTGGATTTCCGTTCCTGATCCAGCCGGTCCGCATCCAGTAGCGCATGGGGGTTGAGGACGACGATTGAATTCAAGGCGGGACCGTTTTGGTCGTAGGCTGCGATGCGCGCCAGGTATTCTTCCACGAGGCTCCGGGAGGTCGCTTTCCCCGCCGCCAGCCTGGCCTGGAGATCGACAATAGAAGTTTCGTAGACCCCATCGGCAGCAGTGCTTCCCACACTGCCCGCACGAGCAGAGGGGAGCCAGGGAAGCCCAACAGCGAGACAAACCAATAAAATGGAAGACCGACCTGTCCAATATTTCATAAGGGTTCTCCTCAGCCTGTGTATTTTGCTAACGACGGTTTTGTCAGGTTAATAACAATGCATAGGGACAACGTCCAGCATCGTCCTCAGCCCTTTGATCCAAGCCATGCTTAATTGCCTTTTGGAGATTGTGAACGGATCCGACAGCTCCTGCCAATGCAAGGAATGCATGGGAACTGCCGGCTTGCTCTAGACAAATGTAATCGCATAGATAACCAGGAAGATGAGCTGTGCCACGGCGACTGGGATGCCGTTCTTGAACATCGACTTCAGGTCTTTGGAATCCGCGAAGCCCATTGAACTGAACATGTTTGCGCCAGGATGGGTGAAGTCGGTCACCCGTGTGGCGACGACCAGGGCTACCGACCACGCGAACATCGAAATGGAGTGGTGGACCACCATGGGGTGGAACAGGTCGTTGAGCATCTTGAGCACCGCCACTGTTGCCCCGGAAAATCCGAATGCGCCAAGTATTCCGGCCGAAATGACCACCATCCCCTTCCCGCCCAGGTTCACTAGCGGCTGCAGAAGTTGGCTGAGCGCTGCATAGCCACCAGCCTGCTCCGTAAATTGAAGGAAAGGACCCAACAGGAGGAACAGGAGGAAAAGCCACACATTGCCCGCCATTCCTTTAATAACAAACTTGAAAACCTGATTGAGGTTCAGGCCGCCAATGAGCCCTATTACCACCGAAAGACCTAGCATTATTACGATGACGTATGAAGTTGACGCCTTGGTAAGGAGGCCGTACGCCACTACCGCAATGAATAGAATGAGAAACAACAGGGTGGTCCGTTTTTGTCTCGCCGTCGGAGCAAATGTTTCTGCGTCCATGGCGGAGTTATATTGATATTCCGGCTTGTCCTTGGTCGCTCTCTGGACCCGCTGCAGCATGAACCAGGATGTGGTCAAGGAGATGAACGCAATCGGGATGGCCACCCTCATCAGCATTCCGGGATAGGTGATGTGGGTCAGGCCGAGCAGGGTGATGACGGGCGGCGTGAAGGGGCCCAGGATGAGGGCCTCCTCACCGGCCGTATGGAACATGATGGCGACGGAACTTCGTGAAAGCCCCACCGCAGCAGCGATGGGCACGATGATAGGGGCGATGATGGCGATGCCGCCGGCCATCGTGCCCAGAAGCCCAACCACAACCAGTACGGAAAGGATGATTCCGGTCATGGCCTTCTTCTCGGTATCGATGCCGATGCCGTATATGATTTTGTGCACCAGTGTGTGAGTCACCTTGGTTTCGGTGAGGACTTCCCCCAGGCCCCGACCCAGCATGATGATGAGGCCCACCAATGCCAAAAAGGAGCTCAGGGAATGGGCCACGGCCTCACCCAGACTAAGCAGGGTCTGGTGGGTCAGCACCGCGCCGATCAGGACACAGATCAGGGTCGCTGGCAGGAGATCCACATTGCTTAAAATGAGGATGAAATATAAGATCAGGGGCGCCAATCCCAATAGGCCCCACCAAATATTCACGTGCGCAATCATCGGCATTGGCGATCTCCTGATCTGTGGTTGATTTACATGGGCTTGTAATGAACACTTCCAGCGTGCTTCCCGGAGAGTTTGCCGTCGGCAATCACTTGGACGCCACGGATGAATAAATGTTCTATGCCCGTACGGGCCTGTTCGATCTTTTCCAGCAGAGCTGCCATCACGTCAGCTTGAAAGGACGGTCGGCCTGAGCCGTCAGCCACGGTTCCTCTCTTTAAAACCAGTTCCCTACCCATCGCTCACCACCCTTTTGGGCCTGCGGATTCTGCTTCTCTATGAGTTCGACGATATTTCCTCGTAGAGCCCCGCCAGATCGGAGAGATCTCGCGCCGGCCCATCTGTTTCTTCCCTGTGTACCTTGTTGGCATAGCTGAGCATGAAATCGCCGAGGGGCAAATGCCAATGCAACGTTTGCATGAGGTGCCCACCACCCAGGCGCCCCATCTTGGGGACCATCCTTGAACGAGGTGACCCAAAGCCTACCAAGGTGTTTGTTTTCAGTGATTGCACCAACTGATATCGTACGGTGCTGCGATCATGGTCCCAACCCACCGGAACAATCGAGCCGAGATAACGCTGGTTATTCAGTCGTAGGCCGGTACTGATGGCAGTTTCTCGGGGACGGTTCATGCGGTCACACCCAGGTAGCCGGCCTGCACGCGGACGTCATTTAGGGGCCGTTACGGAATAACCTGTCCATACCAATTCAACAAAGGGAAAGCCCCGTCAGCATTGAGCCTGGGGGCTATTCCCATTATTTCTGGGAACCCAAAACGGGTCAGGGGATCCAGTCCGCACCGACCCGCCCTTGACGATCCTGCTGCGGATTCCGAACTTCAGTGGGGAACCCCTTTGCTTTATTCGAAAATCTCGAAGCGGCCACCATTTTTGACCATGCCGGTCACTTTCCCATTCACGGCGGTCCCGATCCAGGTCTCGTTCCATTTACGGTTGTAGATGTAGACCTTGCCATTCTTGATCTCGCCGTCCATCCTGACGACGCCGGCGGCGGCGTTCTGGACGTTGGTCTGCTCGATCTGGAAGGTGCTGCCCGAGACCGAGGTGACGACCATTTTGCCGTTCTGTCCTGCAGTGGTCTTCCACGTCAGGGTCCTGCCACTAAGGAACGGAACCGTGGAAACCGCCGCCTCAACTGGAGCAGGGGCCGCGGGCGCGGCGCCGATCTTGAAGGTGAAGCTGCCGCTGCCTTGCTGAAGTTTTCCTTCGATTACGTTGCCTGAGACCACACCGTCCCAGACGGCCTTCCACGCGCCGGGCTGCACCAGCACGACCCGCCTGCCGCCATCCAGGATGCCGCCGTACAGCCGGATCGTTCCCGCCGCCCGGTTCATCTCGTTGGTCTGGTCCGCCTCGAAGTAGAGGTGGTCGACGGACACGATCTGCAGGGCCCCCCTGCCGGCTCCGGTTGACCAGGACAGGACGTTGCCCTGCCTGATCATGGCCGGTGCCTGAGCGGATGCTGACACAGCAAGCGCGAGCGCGGCGATTGAGAAGCACAAGGTTCCATTCATGCGGATCCCTCCTGGATGGCTAATTGACATTTATTATTATTTAATTTACGTCCAATAGCTACTTCTTTCGGTCGGACGCGGGATAGATGCAGGATGACAACCGGCGGGTTTCAAATGCTCAAACCGTAATTGTTGATTTGTAACCGTTCAGCCGGGTCCCGACAGTCGCGTCGGCAATTCGTTGGTTTTGAAAAGCGCCTCTGGGCCGGCGGCTGGTCCAATCGTTGGGGCCGCGTCGCGCTTTT
>JARLGP010000125.1 GCA_031292735.1 Holophaga sp. | reverse complement strand
CGAAAACTTCATCCAGTTCCTGTTGCTGTTCGGCGGTGAGCGGTTTCTGCGTTTCGGATGCCATGTGAATCACTCCTTGAATTGTTATTGAACAGCCATGACCTGCCGGCCCGGCGCCCCTTCCAGGGCGCGCCAGGCGACGGCAACCAGCGTTCCAGGCCATGACATGGACGGTAGGACGGGGTCTGTGGGTTGGGACCACCCTGGCGCTGCCAGCGCTCGATCCAGGTCCGAAACCACCATCAGCCTACAACTGAGTCCAAAATCCATAAAATACCGTTTACGTATGCCTGGTATACCAAATCGATATTTCGGATGCCGAATGCAGGAATAGAACGGTAATCCAGGAATCGGGTATCGACGGGAATGAGCCCTCGCAATCATGGACGCGCCCCCGTCGACACCGTAAGCCCCCTATTTACCGTCACTTCTTCCCGAGGTCTACCATCGCCACGTTGAACGTTTCCCGGAACGTCATGGCGGCGATCGCGGAAATGACCGCGGTGCCGCTGGTGAAGAGGGCGACCGCAGTCCAGCCGCCCGACTTCATGAGGCTCGCCGCGATGGCCGGCGCGAACCCGCCCAGCGCGAAGCCGATCTGGGTTCCGATCGCGGTCCCGGAGAGCCGGTAGCGGGTGTCGAACTGTTCGTTGAACATCGCGGGCCAGATCCCGTTGTTGGCGCTGTAGACGATGCCCGACAAGAGCAGCCCGAGCACGAAGATGAGCGGCACGTTCAT
This sequence comes from Holophaga sp., assembly GCA_031292735.1. Next base: position 15,439 of record JARLGP010000125.1, on the reverse strand, counting down.
GGACCGGATGGACCACAGGTAGGGCCAGATCAGCACCGCGCAGCCCAGCGTCCCGAAGATGAAGATGGGCTTCCGCCCGACGCGGTCGGCGATCATCGCCCAGGCCGGAATGGCGCCGAGGGCGATGACGTTGGCCAGGACGACGACGGTCAGCATCGTCGACTTCGCGATGTGCATCTGGTTCACCCCGTAGGACAGCGTGTAGACCGCGAAGACCGTGCTGACCACAGAATAGAAGCAGGCGAAAATGATCTTGACGACGCCCCCCGGGTTCTCGCGGAACAGCACGACCACGGGCAGCTTGACCTTCACCGGCGCGTTCTTGGCTGCCTTCTGCGAGGCCTTGAACGCCGGGGTTTCCTCAAGCGTCCGCCGGATCCAGATGCCCGCAGCGACGACAACGACGCTGAAGAAGAAGGGGATGCGCCAACCCCAGGCGAGCAGCTGCGCTTCCGGCATGGTGCCGATGGGCAGGAACACCAGGGTGGCCAGGATGAGTCCGCCCTGGGTGCCGCTGAGGGTCCAGCTGGTGAAGAAGGCGCGGCGGTTCGCGGGGGCGTGTTCCAGCGACATGGAGTTCGCGCCCGCCTGCTCACCTGCGGCGGAGATCCCCTGCAGGAGACGGCAGAGAACCAGCAGGATCGGCGCCAGGATGCCCACCTCCTGGTAGGTCGGGAGGCATCCCACCAGGAAGGTGGAGATGCCCATCATCACGAGGGTGAGGATGAGGACCTTCTTGCGGCCATATTTATCGCCCAAATGGCCGAGGAAGAACGATCCGATTGGGCGGGCGACGTAGCCGACCCCGAAGGTCGCGAGCGCCGCGATGGTGCCCACTGCGGGATCCTTGGACGGGAAGAACAGCTTCCCGAAGATGAGCGCGGCGGCAGTGCCGTATACGAAGAAGTCGTAATACTCAAGCGCGCTGCCGATCCATGCGGCTATCGCCGCCTTCCTCGGAGTCCTGATCCCTTCGGGCTCCTGCTGGCTCCCGGCTGGAGACGTGGCTGGCTCGGTTAGCATGTGTCCTCCCTTGGCGGTCTCGACGGACCAATGGTCATTACAGTTGTTATCTGGACGCAGAACGCACCTGCCTTCTGGTGGGTGCAGAAGGTAAAATCGGCTTCCATGCCTGGTCTCGCTGGACCCGGCATGGAGAGAAAGACGGCGTAAAACGATATGAACGATCCTGGAGGCCGCGGCACGGGATTCAAGACTCAACAAAATGGAATGTTAAATAAATACCACTGGGTCCAAGGCCCATAAAATACCGTTTATGTATACTCGGCATACCAAGCCGATATGCTCAATGATTCCGGAACCCAAGGCCCAGCAAAAGGCCGCATTCCGGCCAGGGCATGCTCCTCGCCCCGCAGCGGGGCGACCTGGGTTCCCACGGGGCAGCTAGGTTCCGGGCTGAGCCTGTCCGTGCAGGATCTCCCGCATCACCTCCTGGGTCGCGGGGGTCAGGTAGCGGTCCGGGAGGTGGATGATGGCCGGGTGGATGCCGTCCAGGATCCCTTCAATCTCCCGGACCTGGAACCGCTCCTGGAAATACTTTGGGATCAGGTTCATCGGAAGGATGGCCGCCGCGCGCACGCCGGCAGCCAGGGCACCCAGGATCACGCTGACGTTGGGACTGTCCAGCAGGATGCGCGGCACGATCTCGAACCTCTGGAATTCCTTGCGCAGGTGGTCGTAGGTCCTCCCGCCGTGCCAGAGCCTCTGGAGCATCAGCGGAATGTCCTTCAGGACCGTGATCCCGAAGGTCCCATCGGCCGGCAGCGGGATCAGATCGTCCGGATACACGACGCAGAAATGGTCCATGGGGAGCGACTGGACCTCGAAGATCTCCTTTTTGGTCGGCAGCAGGACGATCCCGAAGTCGAGCTTCCTGGACTCCACGTATTCCTCGAGGGTCGTGCTGTCAGACACGAAGACGCGGAACTGCAGCCGCGGGAACTTGAGGTAGAGCCTCGGCACAACCTCGGTGAAATGGGCCAGGAACGACATCGATAGCCCCACGGAAATCCGGCCTGCGACACCGCCCGCGGCGTTCCGGACCTCGGTGGGGATCTCGGTGAGCTGGTTCAGCGCTTGGCGCGCCCGCTCGTAGAGCACCTTTCCGGCTTCGGTAACCTGCCAGACGTGCCCCTGCCGGATGATGAGCTCCACCCCCAGCTCGTCTTCCAGTTCCTTGAGGCGCTGGCTCAAAGGCGGCTGGGAAATGTTGAGTATCTTCGCGGCCCGACTGATCTGGCCTTGCTCCACGATCGTGCAGTAATACATCAGCCGTTTGGTGTCCAAATTTTTCTCTCCGTTTTGAGGGAACGATAATACATCTATTCCGCAATGGGCCATGAATTTTCACCGCCCGGCATTCGAGGGGCGCCGCGCGCACCACTGGCCCGGCCGGCGCGATCACCTTGGTCAGCGCGGAGACCAGGCTGTCCCGGGTCGCGGACAGACCGGGGTGTTCAGCCGATTGGAGGACGGCAAACGCTTCGGATTTTCCGCCCGCAGCTTGCGAGGACGGAAAGTCCGAAGCGTAAGTGTGGGTCGGCGCCTGGCCGGGGGACTCGAAATGGGTCGGCGCGAACCCGGGGGGCCGGAACGAACGATTCCGGAGCCACCGGCAGGGAATGATTGGACCGGACTAAATGTCCAAACTGCAGATTCGAGGGGCGCCGCCCCCATGGGGCGCCCCTCGAACCAAAACGCACTGGGATTCAGGAATCAGGCACCGGCCTCCCGAGTCGCAATCTTGATCCAGGGTTCGTCCCCGACCTGGGGAGGCTCCGGCTCGGGCTTGAAGATGGGCAGGTAGCCGGCGATCAGCGAGAAGGCGCTGAAGCCGATGGCCGCGATGCCCAGCATGATCAGGATCTCGATCAGGGACGGGAAGTAGGTGCGGGTGGGATAGACCTCCATGCCGGTGATGGCGGTGTTCATCCGGTTGGCGGCGAACCCGCACAGCACCATGATGCACACGCAGTACAGGCCGCGCCGGGAGAACCGCACGCCCTTGAACATGAGCAGCACCAGCGGGCAGATGAACCCGACCACGACCTCGAAATAGAAGGCCATGGTGTGGTAGTTCCACGCGGCCATCTCGTGCAGCACACCGCGGCCGGCCATGTCCTGGAAGCGCACCACCAGGTAGACCGCAAGGGCCACCGCGGTGATCTTGGCCAGGTTGGCGCGCAGGGCCGGGTGCAGCAGGGTGCGCCCGTTGCGGGACAGGATGAGGGTTTCCAGGATCACCATGGAGATGCCCGAGGCGATGCAGGAGGTGAAGAACAGGATCGGCAGCATCGGGGTGTACCAGAGCGGGTGCAGCCGGTTCGGCACGATCAGGTAGAGCGAGCCGAAGGAGGACTGGTGCAGGGTGGAGAGCAGCACGCCGATGATCATGAAGGGCAGCGAGACGCTGTGGATCCACCGGATCGGCGCGTGCAGGTTGAACTTCTCCAGCACGATCGGGGAGAATTCCAGGGACAGCACGGTGGTGTAGAGGATGACGCACCAGGTGATCTCGAACATCACGGAGTGCGGGTTCCACATGACCAGGGGGTGCCAGAAGTGGTCGGGCCGGCCCAGGTCGATCACCAGCACCAGCACCACGAGCAGGTAGCCGATGAACGCGGTGAGGATGGCCGGGCGCACGATCGGCTCGTAGTCGTCCGCGTGGAACAGGTTCACCGCGGCGACGATGGTGAACCCGGCCGCGGCCAGGCCGATGCCCAGGAAATCGAAGCCGATCCACAGGCCCCAGGGGAACTCGTCGCTGAGGTTGGTGGTGGCGCCCAGGCCCAGGGTGAAGCGGAGGACGGCGGCGATGACGCCGGCGGTGATCAGCAGGGCGGCGATGGCGCGCCAGACGGTGATGCGGGGGAAGGCGAACGTTCTCATTTCTTGTCCTCATGCTGAGGGGCCGGGCCCGGTTTCTGGGAACCTTCGTGCTTCGCCACCTGGCCGCGGCGGTTGGTGATCCACCAGATCCCGGCGAGCATGACGCCCCCCACGGTGACCACGTTGGGGATCTTCTCCATGGCGTTCATGGTGAGCAGCGGCATGGGGGTCTGGCCGAGCTTGACGTCGAAGCCCATCTGTTCGAACGGCACCGGGCTCAGGTAGAGCACCGAGGTGCCGCCCACGTCCTCCTTGCCGAAGATCTTGGGGGTGTACTTGCCGGGCGCGGCGTTCATCCGGCGGTAGGCCTCGGCGATCAACTGGTCGCGGTCGCCGAACTTGGTGGCGCCGGTGGGGCAGGCCTCGGCGCAGGCGGTCTGCAGGCCCTTGGCCAGGCGTTCGTAGCAGAAGATGCACTTCTGCACCCGCGGACGGGTGCTCTTCCATTCGTAGCGCGGCACCCGGAACGGGCAGGCCTGCATGCAGTAGCGGCAGCCGATGCACTTCTCCGCGTCGTACAGCACCGGACCGTCCGCGGTCTTCTTGAAGGCGCCCACCGGGCACACCGAGACGCAGGTGGGCACTTCGCAGTGCTGGCAGAGCCGGCGCGCCCACTTGCCGTCGTGCTCCTCCAGCGCGGTGAAGGCGGTGGGCGAAAGCCGCTTCTCCTCGCCCGCGGGAAGGTTGTTGGCAGCCTTGCATCCGTCCTGACAGGCGTTGCAACCAATACACATCGAGATATCTATCAACAGTGCTTTTTGAGCCATCACTCGCTCCAGACCAGGGGGGTTGAGACCGTCCGCATCCCCGGGGGGACCGGACGGGTGCAGGAAGGGCTATTTGGTGACGAGCTCCTGGGCCAGGAACCCCCGCAGCACGGACCAGGGCAGCGGCTGGGCGGGATCGGCCTGGGCGTTCTTGGCCGCCTGGAGCCGCTCGATCTCTTCGCCGTACCAGGCCACCGCGGGCTGGCCGATCTTCATGCCGGCAATCTGGGCGGTGAGGTCGCTGGGCTGGATCCGGCAGACCCAGCCGTCCTTGTAGGGGCTGAGGCTGATCCGGCCGGGATCGGTCTGGAGCCCGCCGTTGAGGTCCTGCACCCGCCCGGTCACCGGGGCCGGGAAGTTGAGGGTCTCTCCGCCGCGCTGGCAGGCGAACAGCGGATCGCCCACCTTCACCTCGCTGCCGGGCTTGGGCAGCACCACCGTGGTGAAGGCGCCCATGGCCTTGTTGGCGAAATCGTCCAGGCCGATGCGCACGTGGCCATCGGGCTCGATCCGCACCCAGGTGTGGCCCGGGGCGATGAAGGAGCCGCCGGGGATGCAGAACTCGTTGCTGGGGGTGGCTTCGGCCTGGCTGGGCGAGACGATCCGCACGGTGGGCTGGCGCAGCGCCGCCAGCCGGGCCTGGCGCTTGATCAGCAGCTTGTTGATGAAGGCGGCCAGCTCGTCGGCGCTGAACGGCTTCTGCACGTACTCGCAGGCGCCGCTCTGCATGGTCTCCACCGCGGTCTCGATGGTGCCGTAGCCGGTGATGACCACCATGTCCACGTCAGGCCGCAGGTGCTTGACGGCACGGACCACCTCGACGCCGTCCATGATGGGCATCTTCAGGTCGGTGAACACGAAGTCGTAGTCGTTGCGCTGCACCAGGCTGAGCGCCTCGGGCCCGGACTGCACGGTGTCGATGTTGTAGCCTTCCAGCACCAGGATGCGCCGGAAGGAATCCAGCACCACCGCCTCGTCGTCCACGGCCAGGATGTGCGCCTTGGGGTTGGGCACCTCCACCCGCTTGAGGCTCTTGGCCTCGTCGTTGAATTCGAGCCGGACCTGCACTTTCAGGATCGCCTCGCGCTCCAGGCGCTCGTGCCTGGCCTGCTGGCGGATATGGCTCTTGCGCACGAGATAGTCGATCCCGAGGAAGGCGAGCAGCATGAAGATGACAAACAGGACGGTCATGGAGGGTCTCCTGAAAAAGAAGGGCTAGGGTGCGGAGGGTGGAGGGGTCCGGGGCGGAGCGAGGGGCAGGCGGACGGTGAAGTGGGTTCCCTTCCCCACCTCGCTCTGGACATCGATGGTGCCGTCGTGGCCTTCAATGATGCCCCAGGTGACGGCCAGGCCCAGCCCGGTGCCCCGATTGCCTTTGTTGCTGAAGAACGGTTCGAAGATGTGCGGCAGGTCCTCGACGGTGATCCCGGAGCCGGTGTCCTCCACCCGCAGTTCCACCATCTGCTTGGCGCCGGCCCGGTCCCGGGACGGCCAGTGCGAGGTGTGGCAGCCCTGGCGGGTGCACTGGTAGAACGGATCGCCGGTGCCGGTGAGGATCATGAAGGTGGGCGCCCCGCACACGTCGCAGAGCTGTTCCGGCTCGTGCAGGCTGCGCCGGCACACGGGACAGGCGTAATGGGCCAGGGTTCCGGCGGCGATGGCTTCCCGGCCCACGTCGTGGTACCGGTCGTAGACCGGATCGAGGTTGAGGGCCAGTTCCCGGCCGGCCACCTCCACCAGCACCCGGATGGAGGCCAGGCCGCCGATGGGCACCGACGGGTCCATCAGGTCGTGGCCCTTGGCGCAGGTGGCCCTTCGGATCGCCGAATGGCCCCGGGGCTCCAGCTGCGCGGTGCGGGTGAGCAGGTGGATCTGCCCGCCGTCCGGGCCGATGGCGTCGGCCGCGTTGAGCAGCAGGTTCACCACCACCTGCTGGATCTGGTTGCCCTCGGCGAACGCCTCGGGCAGGTCCGCCGCCAGGTCCAGGGCCAGGTTCACGTGGTTCATGCTCAGCTGGTTCATCACCACCGCCATGGAGCGCCGCACCACTTCGTTCAGGTCGATGGCCTTGCGGGCCGGCGGGGTGGGCCGGGCGAAGTCCAGCAGCTCGCGGATGATGCCCCGGCAGCGCTTGGTCTCGCGGACGATGACGTCCAGGTCCTCGCGGGTCTCGGCGTCGCCCTCGTAGCGCTTGGCCAGGAGCGAGGCGTAGGTGAGCACCCCGGTGAGCGGGTTGTTGATCTCGTGGGCCACGCCCGCGGCCAGCCGGCCCACGGAGGCCAGCTTGTCGGCCTGGGTGAGCTGGCGCTGGGTTTCGGCGATGCGCTGGGTCATGGCGTTGAAGGCCTTGGCCAGGTCGCCCAGCTCGTGGTTGGCGGTCACCGAGATGGTGGTGGTGAGGTCGCCCGCCGCCACCCGCCGGGTGCCGTCCAGCAGCGCCGCCACGGGGCGCAGCACCAGCCGCTTGTTGAGCCACCAGAGCACCAGGCTGCTGGCCAGGATGGCCAGCGCGGCCAGGCTCAGCAGCAGCCTGCGGCTGCTGGCGATCTGCCGGTCGGCCTGGACCATGGACAGGTTCACGTCCAGCACCCCCAGCACTTTCTGCTGCTGGCTGTGGGCATGGCAATCGGCGGTCCAGCATGACGCTTCGTTGGGGATGGGGTTGATGATGCCGAGGATGCGGGTGCCGTCTGGGGCCCGGAAGATCCGGGAGCGCTTCTGGATGTCCAGCTTCTCCAGCGGCCGTCCTTCGGCGTGGCAGGCGTAGCAGGCCTCCCCTTTCTCGTCCAGGACCGTGCCGATCTCGTCGTGGTCGGAGGAGAACATGATCTGGCCTTCCTTGTTGAACAGCCGGACCTTCTGGATGCCCTGCTGCTTGAGGTCGCCGATGTTGCGGATCTGGCGGTGCAGGTCGTCCCGGCGGTTCTCCAGCATGTCGTAGTGGGTGCTGCTCTTGATCGTCTCGCTCACCTGGTTGGCGCTCTGGTTGAGCTCGAAGGTGAGCTGGTCGGTATGCGACCGCATGACCAGCACGGCCATCACCCCGATGACCAGCGAGGTCACCAGGCCTGCGCCCAGCATGAGGCGGGTGCCGATCCGGGTGCGCATCTAAGCTCCCGCCCCTGCGGCGCAGCAAGCGCTACGGCAAGCCGAGCCGAAATGAAGCCCTGCGCTCATTGAATTCTCCACTGGATGCTGCCCGGACGTTGCTTGGGAAAGTCTCAGGAATTTAGCACTTATCGATCTTTTAATCTTAACTCTTTCAACCAAAAAAACCATCGAATCGTGATAAAAAGCACGAGTAATGTTGATGGTTTGAGTCGGCTACTTTGGCCGTTGGCCCCGGGAAACCGCCGGCGCGTCCGGCCGGTTCGTTCCGTTATTTTACCAGGCCGGATCCAGCCGGCATGGGTCCTGACGGGATCCCGCGCCTGTCACCCGGTACGGCCGGCCGCGCCGAAACCCCGGCCAAGGGGGTCGATGGGTTTCGGAGGGCCGCATCTTAAATCAATACTGGGTCCGCATCTCAATCATTCCAGGCATGGCCGGTGAAATCGGGCCAGCAGGGCGAAAGGGAATGGCGCAGCACGCTGGCCGTGCTGGAGGCCTGGAACAGGGGCCGGAGCGCATCGCCGAAGCGGGTGAGGGTGGTGCCCTTGGCCACGTCCTCGTCGAACAGCAGCGCGGGACCGGCCTGGTAGGCCCGCAGGAAGTCCAGGTCGCTGCCGGCGATGATCGGCACGGTGTCGTGGCGCTTGAACATGGAGAAGCGGATGAAGTACAGGGGCGCGTCCATGAGGTTGGCGAACACCAGCCCGGACATGATGGAGCCGTGGGCCGCCCCGACGATGACCGCCGGCCGCATGGCCTTGCCCACCTGGGTCGCCAGGCTCTTGATCTTGCCGGGGTCCGAGGCGCGCCAGGTGTACTTGTCCTGGACGCTGGCGTAGATGAAGCCGTGGAGGATCGGCGGCAGTTCCTTCCGGAACGCTTCCACCCGTTCCGGCGCGTGCGGGTCCAGGGCATAGACGGCCCGGGCGGTGGCGATGGAATCCAGGAAATGCCGGTTGGCCGCCACGGCCGTGGCGGGCGGGTAGTGCTTCTTGAACCGGGTCCGCTCGTTCACCTCGAAGTAGTGGCTGGGGTGCAGCGGCAGCCCCTGCTCCACGCAGATCTTGTAGTTGAGCGCCACGTTCACCAGGGCCGGGGTCACCAGGTAGAGCGCCAGGCAGTCGTCCCAGTAGGCCGGCGGCGCCGAGGCGGGATCCTGCAGGGCCGCGTCCCGCCCGGCCAGGACGCCGGGCAGCAGCTCCTGGATCCGGTCCAGCAGCTGGCACAGGGGCCCCTCGAAGTTCATGGCGTCGGGCGGGGTCTCCCAGTCGGCGTAGATCAGGCGTTCCAGCACGGGATGGGGTCAGCCCCGGCCGGCCTTGAGCGCCTTCAGGATCCCGGGCAGCCGGTTCAGCGCGGCCTGGCATTCCAGCCACTGCCGGTGCGGCCGGGCCAGGTAGCCGGACACGAAGCTGCCTTCGGGAATGTCCTTGCCCAGCATGGAGTTGCCGGTCACCGTGGTGCGGCTGCCGATGTGGATGTGGCCGGCGGTGCCCACCTTGCCGGCCAGGGTCACGTAGTCCCCCAGGGTGGTGCTGCCGGAGATCCCGGTCTGGGAAACGATCAGGCAGTGCCGGCCGATCTGGACGTTGTGGGCGATCTGGCACTGGTTGTCCACCTTGGTGCCGGCCTCGATCCGGGTGGCGCCCAGCACCCCGCGGTCCACGGTGGTGCAGGCGCCGACCTCCACGTCGTCGCCCAGTTCCACCCAGCCGGTCTGGGGGATCTTCTCGTGGCGGCCGTTCACCAGCACGTAGCCGTAGCCGTCCGACCCCAGCACCGTGTTGCCGTGCAGGCGGACCCGCTGGCCCAGCCGGGTGCGGCGGTACAGCACCACCCCCGGGAACAGCTCGCAGCCCTCGCCCAGGACGCAGTCCTCGGCGATGTGCACCCCGGGGTGGATCAGGCAGCCGGCGCCCAGCACGGTGCGGGCCCCGATGGTGGCCCCGGGGGCGATGCGGCAGCCGGGCCCGATGAGGGCGGTGGGATGCACCGGCTCCGCGGAGAACTCCGGCGCCGGCTCCGGGTGCAGCCAGCCGATGGCCTGGGCGAAGCCCCAGTACGGATTGGGCATCACCAGCTGCGGGCGGTCGCCCAGGCCGGTCTTGGGATCCACCAGGATGACCCCGGCGGGGCTTTCCAGGGCCTTGGTGTGGTACTTCGGGTTGGCCAGGAAGCTCAGGGAGTGCTCCTGGGCATCCTCCAGCGACTTGACCTCACGGATGATCCGGTCCCCGGGACAATTGCGCAGCGAACCGCCCAGGCGTTCCGCCAATTCGGCACAGGTGAGTTCAGGGCCGCAGGTGGTGTTCATTTCAGCTCCAATCAACGCGTTGCACCCTGCATTCTACCGCCGCGCCCTCAAACCTGGAGTTCCATGCCCCAGGGCACCAGCGAGTCCACCTGATCGCGGCCCAGGGTGATGCCCCACAGCTTCCAGATGGCCACCGAATAGACGTCGGGCAGGTAGCGCCCCCACATCTTCACCGGGAGCTGGTCGGCCACCGCGATGGTGGGGGAAAGGGCGAGCATGAGCATGTGGGTGATGATGAAGGAGGCGTTGCTGGCGATCCGTCCGGAGTAGGGGGTGCCCTGGCGCTGCTCGATGATCCGGGCCTCGTGGATGGCGCTGCCGAACTCGCTTTCCACCAGGTCGGCCCGGGTGGTGAGGATCACTTCGGCGCGGAAGCTGCGCTCGCCGCCGGCCACGTAATCCGGGAACCCCTTGGCCAGCTCCACCGCGCTGAGCCCCCGGTTGGCCAGCCCGGACCAGTCCCGCCCCCGTTCCAGGTCGACGACCTGGCCCACCTCGGGCAGTTCCAGGTCCACCAGCAGGTTGATGTCGTTGTACAGGCCCCGGTGCTCCTCCCGCTGGACCCCCAGCACCGAGGGGTGGTTGCGGATGGCCTCCTCGATGGAGGTCATCTCCTCGGGGGTGCCCACGAACTTGAAGCCGATCCCGTCGTCGATGCGCAGGTCCTCCGGCTGGAACACCACCACCCCGTCCCTGAACGTTCGGGAAACGATCCGCTCGGCCTGGGCGAAGTCCTCGGCCATCTCGGTCTTGCTGGACAGCAGCTGGCGCAGGGGGATCCCGTAGGTCTCGGCCCGGCGCATGGCCACCGCCGTGGCCCGGTCGTTGATGGCCCCGGCCAGCCGGTCCGCCACCCGCCGGGAGCCCTTTTCGGCGATCCGCCGCAGTCGTTTGACCCGGGCCATGCCCAGGATCGATCCGTCGGCCCGCAAACCCAGCACCACGTCCGAGGGGGTGCCCGGGAAGAACTCCTCGGGCCGCTGCCGGTACTGGCGGAACAGTTCGGCCTCCCGGGCGCTCGGTTCCAGGCAAGCCTCCACGATGGCGTCCCGCAGCTCATCCTTGGAGCGCAGCCGCAGCAGCCGGACCGGGCCGGGATGCACCGCGTCCTTGATGCCGGTGAGCAGGTTCCGCACCATGCCTGCCGTGATCAAGTTCTCATATATGAACACCTGCGTAAGAAAGCGGCCGTCCTCCGGACGCGGCGCATCCCCGAACCAGCGAGTGGCCAGCTCAAATAGTTGCTTCCGGTGGGTGATGCTGGTCAGATGCATGACAACCCACCTTGATCCGTTCCGGGTTGGAAGTAAAGCCCGGGAGAATGGCCCAAACGGGGCCCCAGACCCGGGTTGTGATCTTGGGCATAATGCGCGGAATTCTCGGGGGAATACAAAGAACGTCCGCGGGATACTGGGGCCGTCGGGGGGATGCCATGGCCAAGCGCATCGGAGTCGTCGGGATCGTGGTGGAAAGCACCTCGGCGGCAGCCGAGATCAACGCCATCCTCCATGAGTTCGCCCGGATCATCGTGGGCCGCATGGGCATCCCCTACCGGGAGCGCGGCGTGTCGGTCATTTCGCTCATCGTCGACGGCAGCGTGGACGAGATCAGCGCCCTCACCGGGCAGCTGGGCCGGGTTCCCAACACGTCGGTCAAGACTGCCCTTTCCAAGGAGACCGCGGCCGGATTCCGGGCCGAGCCCACGGAAGGATAGCGGCCCTTCCGCTATTAGCAGGCCAAGGCCCTCCCCATGGTGGACCGGGCCATTCCCATCGTCGTGGGCGACAATTTCCGCGGAATCCGGCTGGTGGGGGTGAGCGACGACTTCTTCCAGAAGCTCGAGTATGCCCCGGACCATGTCTACACCGTCGAACCAGGGGGACGAGCATTCCAGGTGGGCCAGAGGGAGGCCGTGGTGGGTGGCCTGGCGGCGCACCAGCTCGGCATGACCTTCCATCCCTTCCACGGCCTGGACTACAACCCCAACGCCCAGCACAGTGAGACCTTCAGGGTGGTCGGGGTGCTCGCCCCCAGCAACGCCCCGGCCGACCGGGTCATCTGGGTGCCTCTGGAGGGCGTCCAGAAGCTGGGTGGCCATGACCCCGCCGCCTTCACCGGCCTTAGCGCAGTGCTCATCCGGTTCAAGCCCGGGGCCAAGGCCGCCGGGTTCATGCTGGATACCCGCTACAACCGGCAGGGCAAGCGCCTGACCCTGGCCTGGCCGGTGGCTTCGATCCTCGCCAGGAAATCCTGCGGACCCGAATCGGGGTGTTGTTCGAGCCCTGGGCCTGGAACCCGGTCATGGCATGGGGTCCCCTGCTCATGCTGGGCCTCAGCCTCGCCGCCGGTGCGCTGCCGGCTTGGCGCGCCTACCGGCTCTCGGTGGCCGAAGGCCTATCCCCCCTCAGTTGAGGCATCCGCGCAAGGCCTGACATTAATTCGCCGTGACCGATTCGGCGTCCATCTGGTAGATGGAGCAGAGGAAATCGCCTTCCCAGCGGTCCTTCACATGCAGGCGACCGACCACGGTCACCGGGATGTCCATGAGCACCTTGGCGGGGGTCTTGACCTTGAGCACCTCCACCACCTCGTGCAGTTCCGGAGGAATGCCGAAGCAGCACGTGTTCTGGGTGCGCATCAGCATGAACTGGGTGACCAGCTTGTCCTTGATCTGGATGGGCAGCATGAACCCGGTGACGGATACTTCCTTGCCATCCATCCCGCGGATGGATGCCGGGATGTTCTCCAGCACATGGCCTGGCTTGGCCTTGAAGAAGGCCTGGGGGAGGTTGAACCCCGCCAGCACCTTGAAGGAGGTGGACAGACACCCGGGACTGGCGGTCCGGGCGGTGGACGGCTCATGGCCCATGGCCACGGGACCGGCTAACAGGAGGAGGCATAGGGGGAAAATGAATCCAGGAATGTTCATAGCCGTGAGTTTATACCGTCATTACCGGCCATGGTTTAAGAATTCGTTCAATTTTAATGTAAATTTATGAAAATAGTTATGTTGCAATAGGCACGGCAAATCCTTTTCGTCAAGCATAGTGTCTTGATATAGCAAGTATACATATTTGGTATTACCGAATTTTTGAACTTTGGACTAATTAATAGCTCCCACCTTCATTTGAATTCCGGATCCCAGGGGTAGGTCCCTCAGGGAAATCGTGCCTTCATGCTGGCCTTCCAGCCAGAAGACAGCACCCATCCGCTCTGTCGCCGGGGCTCGGCAGAGCAGCCGCCGGTCCGCTGAGACCGCAACAGGAGGACACATGCATACCAAGCTGGGCACGTCTATCCATCAGGAGGACGGCCAAATCCGCGGTGGCGGAATCCCATCCGTCGGGAGGCAGACCGTGATTCTGGGAAAGAAGCGTCGGCTCAGGAAATTCGTCGCCATGGCGTCCGCCTCGGTCCCGATTGCCGGAATCGCAGCAACCATGGCATTCACCGTCGTGGCGCTGGCGCTGATGTCAGGGTGCGGCGGCAGTTCCGGATCACCGGCCCCGGTGACCGCGGCGAAAACCTACGCGAACGTTCCCACACCGACGGCAACCTTGATTCCGAGCGACACCATCGGCAGCGCGGATCACAATTACACGTTCTTCGCGATGGACATGAATCTGGCGAAGTTCGGCTACGTCGAGCAAGAATTTTTTATCGACGGAACGGGGAACACCTATGACACGCCGGCCCAATCCGGGGGTGTCGGCAACACGATGACAACCGCCGGCTCGACGGCGAATGTGCTGACCACGGGCAACCCTTATCGCACCCGCATCGTCGTCTACCGGCCGACGGATTCGGCCAAGTTCAACGGCACCGCGATCGTCGAATGGCAGAACGTGACCAACGGTTACGACACCCCCGTCCAGTGGTTTCAGCAAAAGGACTTCGTACTGCGCAATGGTTACGCCTGGGTGGAAGTTTCCGCACAAAGTGGAAGCATCACCAATTCCAAAACCGGCCTGCAAGTGTGGAGCCCGACCCGCTACAGCACCCTCGACGTCACCAACGGCGGCAAGATCAGCGCCGACTTGCTGTCGTACGACATTTTCGGACAGGCGGCGAAAGCCGTCCGTTCCGTCCCCGCAGTCTTGGGCGGCCTGCAAGTCAAGAAGCTGATCGCCATCGGCAACTCGCAGTCGGCCGGGCGAGTCGGAATCTACTTGAACGGCGTGCAGTCCCTGCACCAGATTTTCGACGGGGCAATCCTGGTGGTGGGCGGCCCGAAACTCCGCACCGACCTGGGGATCCCGATCATCAAGGCCCTGAGCGAAAGCGAAATGACCTCCATCACCAACGAGACTCCGGTGCTCCAGGACGACACCGACAATCTTGTGACCTGGCAGATCTCGGGCACTTCCCACTCGGAAATCTACGGCGCGGCCGTCCGCGGCACCATGCTGCTTCGCGATTTGAACCTGACGATCGGTGAAGTCGGCGGCGTTCCCACACGTAGCCGCATCCCCTATCGATATGTGCACAACAACGCCATCAGCAAGATCGAGAACTACATCGACAAAGGTACGGCTTTACCGAGGGCTCCCTCGATGATCATCGTCGACCCCAGTGTTCCGTCCGTGGCCAAGGATTCTGACGGTAATGTGCTAAGCGGTCTGCGCTTGCCGGACATCAACGTTCCGATCGCAAGGGACAATGGAAACACGGCTCTTACGGGAATCACGCCGTACATCGGGGAGCACGTTCCCTTCACCATGGCGCGACTCGGCCAACTCTATACCAACCACGACGACTACGTGCAGAAGTTCACCGAAGCCGCAAACACGGCCGTCGCATCGGGATACATGCTTCAGGAAGATGCCCTGGAGGACATCGCCAACGCCAAAGCCTCGATCATCGGCGAAGGAATGCCGTGCGACTCAACCGCCCCGTTGGTTGAGGACATTAGCGAGTTCCCGAAGCTGCCGTCGATCCTCACGTTGCGGATGCAGCTTTATGTGTACAACATAGCCGATCGGCCCGCACTCCTGGAGACAATCGACGCGGCAACCCGCGAGATCGCATCCGGGTACCTGATCACCGACGCGACCCTGGCCCGGGTGCATTACGCGAAGGCCATCACCTTGCTTCAGGGCTACATCACCCAGGTCCAGGCGGAGGCGACGACCGTAGGCAGCATCTCCCAAGCGACCTCGGACTACCTGGTCGGACAGGCGAACACGCTGATTGCCGCCTTGCAGGTGCTATGAACTGACGAATGTCGTCTGCCGGCTCCGCCGGCAGACGCAGGGTTTGCAAACAAGCAGCAGGCAACAGGCAGTGGCCCGGCACATCCGGAGCGGGCCACCCCATGCTGTCTGGTGAGACGGGG